>NZ_JBSHMS010000077.1:0-1036 GCF_053645575.1 Nocardia sp. NPDC055321 | reverse complement strand
GGCTCTGACGGATTGTAAGCGCACGGTTTCAGGTACTATTTCACTCCCCTCCCGGGGTACTTTTCACCTTTCCCTCACGGTACTAGTCCGCTATCGGTCACCAGGTAGTATTCAGGCTTATCGGGTGGTCCCGACAGATTCACAGCAGATTTCACGGGCCCGCTGCTACTCGGGAGTCATCCACACAAGCCGTTGCGTTTTCGTCTACGGGATTCTCACCCTCTACGACGGGCCGTCCCAGGCCACTTCGACTAACACAACGGTTTCTGACTTGTGCCTAGTTCGGCAGAACTAGGAAGAATGATCCCACAACCCCGACTATGCAACGCCTGCCGGCTATCACACATAATCGGTTTAGCCTCTTCCGCTTTCGCTCGCCACTACTCACGGAATCACTGTTGTTTTCTCTTCCTGTGGGTACTGAGATGTTTCACTTCCCCACGTTCCCTCCACACGCCCTATATATTCAGGCGCGGGTAACACGACATAACTCGTGCTGGGTTTCCCCATTCGGAAATCCTCGGATCTCAGCTCGTTTGACAGCTCCCCGAGGCATATCGCAGCCTACTACGTCCTTCATCGGCTCCTGGTGCCAAGGCATCCACCGTACGCTCTTACACACTTACTAACAAAGATGCTCGCGTCCACTGTGCAGTTCTCAAACAACACACCCGCTCTAATCGCATTTCGCAAGACCGGACCGAAGCAAGCTTCGCGGTATCGAGGAAGATCCGAGCGGATCGTTATCTTGCCTGGAAAGAACGTCTGTTCTTTCAGGACCCAATAGTGTGTCGGTATATCACCGCGGAAGAAGACTGAGCTTCTTCCGTGTGCGATGAGGTTGTCAGTGTTCCACCCATGAGCGTCCGCCGGCCTACGTGTGAGGCCGAAACGGTCTCTGCCAGAGCAACACTCACCTGTGTGAGGCGCATCTGGAGATGTGCTCCTTAGAAAGGAGGTGATCCAGCCGCACCTTCCGGTACGGCTACCTTGTTACGACTTCGTCCCAATCGCCAATCCCACCTTCGACGGCTCC
>NZ_JBSHMS010000076.1:0-1074 GCF_053645575.1 Nocardia sp. NPDC055321 | reverse complement strand
TGGGGTACGGGCCATGTACCAGCTCGCTAGAGGCTTTTCTCGGCAGCATAGGATCACTGAATTCGCCTCAATCGGCTACGCATCACCTCTCAGGCCATATGAGACACGGATTTGCCTATGTCTCGCCCTACAGGCTTACACCCGGACAACCATTACCGGGCCCAGCTACCTTCCTGCGTCACCCCATCGCTTGACTACTACAATCAGGGTCCCGTGCAGCAATTCTCCCTCTCACCCGAAGGTTCGATAAGAGAACATTTGGACGGTTAGCACAACTGATTCGCCATTGGGCGCGGATACACGGGTACGGGAATATCAACCCGTTGTCCATCGACTACGCCTGTCGGCCTCGCCTTAGGTCCCGACTCACCCTGGGCGGATTAACCTGGCCCAGGAACCCTTGGTCATTCGGCGGACGAGTTTCTCACTCGTCTTTCGCTACTCATGCCTGCATTCTCACTCCCATAGCCTCCACAGCTAGTTCACACTGCTGCTTCCCTGGCTATAGGACGCTCCCCTACCCACCCAGTCGACTGGCCCGAAGGCGATCTATATGACTGAGTGCCGCGGCTTCGGCGGTGTACTTGAGCCCCGCTACATTGTCGGCGCAGGATCACTTGACCAGTGAGCTATTACGCACTCTTTCAAGGGTGGCTGCTTCTAAGCCAACCTCCTGGTTGTCTTCGCGACCCCACATCCTTTTCCACTTAGTACACGCTTAGGGGCCTTAGCCGGCGATCTGGGCTGTTTCCCTCTCGACTACGAAGCTTATCCCCCGCAGTCTCACTGCCACGCTCTCACACACCGGCATTCGGAGTTTGGCTGACTTCGGTAAGCTTGTGGGCCCCCTAGGCCATCCAGTAGCTCTACCTCCGATGTGAAACACGTGACGCTGCACCTAAATGCATTTCGGGGAGAACCAGCTATCACGGAGTTTGATTGGCCTTTCACCCCTACCCACAGCTCATCCCCTCAGTTTTCAACCTAAGTGGGTTCGGGCCTCCACGACGTCTTACCGTCGCTTCACCCTGGCCATGGGTAGATCACTCCGCTTCGGGTCCATAGTGTGCGACT
>NZ_JBSHMS010000075.1:0-1118 GCF_053645575.1 Nocardia sp. NPDC055321 | reverse complement strand
CCATAAGGATCTTCCCCATCACAGCTCAGCCTTCACGATAAGCGGATTTGCCTACTTATCAGCCTAACTGCTTGGACGTGCACAACCAATCGCACGCTTCTTCTATCCTCCTGCGTCCCCCCATTGCTCAAATGGTGAGGAGGTGGTACAGGAATATCAACCTGTTATCCATCGCCTACGCCTTTCGGCCTCGGCTTAGGTCCCGACTAACCCTGAGCGGACGAGCCTTCCTCAGGAAACCTTAGGCATTCGGTGGATGGGATTCTCACCCATCTTTCGCTACTCATACCGGCATTCTCACTTCTAAGCGCTCCACAAGTCCTTCCGGTCTTGCTTCACAGCCCTTAGAACGCTCTCCTACCACTGTTCGAAGAACAGTCCGCAGCTTCGGTGATACGTTTAGCCCCGGTACATTTTCGGCGCAGAGTCACTCGACCAGTGAGCTATTACGCACTCTTTAAATGGTGGCTGCTTCTAAGCCAACATCCTGGTTGTCTAAGCAACTCCACATCCTTTTCCACTTAACGTATACTTTGGGACCTTAGCTGGCGGTCTGGGCTGTTTCCCTTTCGACTACGGATCTTATCACTCGCAGTCTGACTCCCAAGGATAAGTCATCGGCATTCGGAGTTTGACTGAATTCGGTAACCCGTTGGGGGCCCCTAGTCCAATCAGTGCTCTACCTCCAAGACTCTTACCTTGAGGCTAGCCCTAAAGCTATTTCGGAGAGAACCAGCTATCTCCAGGTTCGATTGGCATTTCACCCCTACCCACACCTCATCCCCGCACTTTTCAACGTGCGTGGGTTCGGGCCTCCATTCAGTGTTACCTGAACTTCACCCTGGACATGGGTAGATCACCTGGTTTCGGGTCTACGACCACGTACTCATGCGCCCTATTCAGACTCGCTTTCGCTGCGGCTCCGCATCTTCTGCTTAACCTTGCACGGGATCGTAACTCGCCGGTTCATTCTACAAAAGGCACGCCATCACCCGTTAACGGGCTCTGACTACTTGTAGGCACACGGTTTCAGGATCTCTTTCACTCCCCTTCCGGGGTGCTTTTCACCTTTCCCTCACGGTACTGGTTCACTATCGGTCACTAGGGAGTATTTAGCC
>NZ_JBSHMS010000074.1:0-1436 GCF_053645575.1 Nocardia sp. NPDC055321 | reverse complement strand
GTGTGTTGTTTCAGATACCGCACAGTGGACGCGTAGCTTCTTTGTTGGTAAGTCCTCGGCCTATTAGTACCAGTCACCTACATGCGTTACCGCACTTCCAGTTCTGGCCTATCAACCCAATGGTCTGTTGGGGGCCTTAACCCCTCGAAGGGGGTGAGAAACCTCATCTTGGAACAGGCTTCCCGCTTAGATGCTTTCAGCGGTTATCCCTTCCGAACGTAGCTAACCAGCCGTGCCCTTGGCAGGACAACTGGCACACCAGAGGTTCGTCCGTCCCGGTCCTCTCGTACTAGGGACAGCCTTCCTCAAGTTTCTGACGCGCGCGGCGGATAGAGACCGAACTGTCTCACGACGTTCTAAACCCAGCTCGCGTGCCGCTTTAATGGGCGAACAGCCCAACCCTTGGGACCTACTCCAGCCCCAGGATGCGACGAGCCGACATCGAGGTGCCAAACCATCCCGTCGATATGGACTCTTGGGGAAGATCAGCCTGTTATCCCCGGGGTACCTTTTATCCGTTGAGCGACACCGCTTCCACTTGCCGGTGCCGGATCACTAGTCCCGACTTTCGTCCCTGCTCGACCTGTCGGTCTCACAGTCAAGCTCCCTTGTGCACTTGCACTCGACACCTGATTGCCAACCAGGCTGAGGGAACCTTTGGGCGCCTCCGTTACATTTTGGGAGGCAACCGCCCCAGTTAAACTACCCACCAGGCACTGTCCCTGAACCAGATCATGGTCCGAGGTTAGAGGTCCAATACGATCAGAGTGGTATTTCAACGACGACTCCCACGACACTGGCGTGCCGCTTTCACAGTCTCCCACCTATCCTACACAAACCGTACCGAACACCAATACCAAGCTATAGTGAAGGTCCCGGGGTCTTTTCGTCCTGCCGCGCGTAACGAGCATCTTTACTCGTAATGCAATTTCGCCGAGTCTGTGGTTGAGACAGCTGAGAAGTCGTTACGCCATTCGTGCAGGTCGGAACTTACCCGACAAGGAATTTCGCTACCTTAGGATGGTTATAGTTACCACCGCCGTTTACCGGGGCTTAAATTCTCAGCTTCGCCGACCGAAGTCAGCTAACCGGTCCTCTTAACCTTCCGGCACCGGGCAGGCGTCAGTCCGTATACATCGTCTTACGACTTCGCACGGACCTGTGTTTTTAGTAAACAGTCGCTTCTCACTGGTCTCTGCGACCCAACCCAGCTCAGGCAGCAAGTGCCGTCACCAGACCGGGCCCTCCTTCTCCCGAAGTTACGGAGGTATTTTGCCGAGTTCCTTAACCACAGTTATCTCGATCGCCTTAGTATTCTCTACCTGACCACCTGTGTCGGTTTGGGGTACGGGCCATGTACCAGCTCGCTAGAGGCTTTTCTCGGCAGCATAGGATCACTGAATTCGCCTCAATCGGCTACGCATCACCTCTCAGGC
>NZ_JBSHMS010000072.1:0-2234 GCF_053645575.1 Nocardia sp. NPDC055321 | reverse complement strand
GGAAAGGATGTGGAGTCGCACAGACAACCAGGAGGTTGGCTTAGAAGCAGCCACCCTTGAAAGAGTGCGTAATAGCTCACTGGTCAAGTGATTCCGCGCCGACAATGTAGCGGGGCTCAAGCGTACCGCCGAAGTCGTGTCATTCCAGCACATACCCCCAACGGGGGCTGGGATGGGTAGGGGAGCGTCGTGTGCCGGGTGAAGCAGCCGCGGAAGCGAGTTGTGGACGGTTCACGAGTGAGAATGCAGGCATGAGTAGCGATACACACGTGAGAAACGTGTGCGCCGATTGACTAAGGGTTCCTGGGTCAAGCTGATCTGCCCAGGGTAAGTCGGGACCTAAGGCGAGGCCGACAGGCGTAGTCGATGGATAACCGGTTGATATTCCGGTACCCGCTGTGAAGCGTCAAACATCGAGCCCATTAATGCTAAGGCCGTGAAGCCGTCCTGGAGCCTTCGGGCAAAGGGAAGTGGTGGAGCCGCCGACCCAAGGTGGTAGTAGGTGAGTGATGGGGTGACGCAGGAAGGTAGTCCAGCCCGGGCGGTGGTTGTCCCGGGGTAAGGGTGTAGGACGTCAGGTAGGTAAATCCGCCTGGCAATAGTCTGAGACCTGATGCCGAGCCGATTGTGGTGAAGTGGATGATCCTATGCTGTCGAGAAAAGCCTCTAGCGAGTTTCATGGCGGCCCGTACCCTAAACCGACTCAGGTGGTCAGGTAGAGAATACCGAGGCGTTCGGGTGAACTATGGTTAAGGAACTCGGCAAAATGCCCCCGTAACTTCGGGAGAAGGGGTGCTCTGTTAGGGTGAAAGCCCGAGAGAGCCGCAGTGAATAGGCCCAGGCGACTGTTTAGCAAAAACACAGGTCTCTGCGAAGCCGTAAGGCGAAGTATAGGGGCTGACGCCTGCCCGGTGCTGGAAGGTTAAGAGGAGCGCTTAGCGTAAGCGAAGGTGCGAATTGAAGCCCCAGTAAACGGCGGCCGTAACTATAACGGTCCTAAGGTAGCGAAATTCCTTGTCGGGTAAGTTCCGACCCGCACGAAAGGCGCAACGATCTGGGCACTGTCTCAACGAGAGACTCGGTGAAATTATAGTACCTGTGAAGATGCAGGTTACCCGCGACAGGACGGAAAGACCCCGTGGAGCTTTACTGTAGCCTGATATTGAATTTTGGTACAGTTTGTACAGGATAGGCGGGAGCCTTGGAAACCGGAGCGCTAGCTTCGGTGGAGGCATCGGTGGGATACTACCCTGGCTGTATTGACCTTCTAACCCGCCGCCCTTATCGGGCGGGGAGACAGTGTCAGGTGGGCAGTTTGACTGGGGCGGTCGCCTCCTAAAAGGTAACGGAGGCGCCCAAAGGTTCCCTCAGAATGGTTGGAAATCATTCGCAGAGTGTAAAGGCACAAGGGAGCTTGACTGCGAGACCTACAAGTCGAGCAGGGACGAAAGTCGGGCTTAGTGATCCGGTGGTTCCGCATGGAAGGGCCATCGCTCAACGGATAAAAGCTACCCCGGGGATAACAGGCTTATCTCCCCCAAGAGTCCACATCGACGGGGAGGTTTGGCACCTCGATGTCGGCTCATCGCATCCTGGGGCTGTAGTCGGTCCCAAGGGTTGGGCTGTTCGCCCATTAAAGCGGTACGCGAGCTGGGTTCAGAACGTCGTGAGACAGTTCGGTCCCTATCCGTCGTGGGCGTAGGAAATTTGAGAGGAGCTGTCCTTAGTACGAGAGGACCGGGATGGACACACCGCTGGTGTACCAGTTGTCTTGCCAAAGGCATCGCTGGGTAGCTATGTGTGGACGGGATAAGTGCTGAAAGCATCTAAGCATGAAGCCCCCCTCAAGATGAGATTTCCCATTCCGCAAGGAAGTAAGATCCCTGAAAGATGATCAGGTTGATAGGTCTGAGGTGGAAGTGTGGCGACACATGGAGCTGACAGATACTAATCGATCGAGGACTTAACCAATTTGAATGTATGCTTACTGTTATCTAGTTTTGAGAGAACACTCTCAATGGTTTGGTGGCGATAGCGAAGAGGTCACACCCGTTCCCATGCCGAACACGGAAGTTAAGCTCTTCAGCGCCGATGGTAGTTGGGGGTTTCCCCCTGTGAGAGTAGGACGCCGCCAAGCTATTATTACGGTAAAGGCAGCTCATCATGAGCTGCCTTTTTTGTTTTTGAATAAAAACAAAACAAACACCGAAATACGGAAACGCCCATATACTAAT
>NZ_JBSHMS010000071.1:0-2627 GCF_053645575.1 Nocardia sp. NPDC055321 | reverse complement strand
AAAATGGTCAGGCCCGGCGAATCCGCCGGGCCTGACCTTTATACGTGGAGCTAAGGGGACTCGAACCCCTGACCCCCACACTGCCAGTGTGGTGCGCTACCAGCTGCGCCATAGCCCCGTGTTCAGTTCTCGCTCGCGGGGCGTGCCCCGCTTGCTTGAACGAAGTTACACGAGGTGTGTCGGACAAACCAAATCGCCTGGGTAAAGGCTGGCAATGACGATCTTCCGGGGGTAGCCTCGAACACATGTTCGACAGCAGAGAGGTGGAGGCGATGGGCGACGAAGAGCTGATCGATGCGCTGCGGCGGGCACACGGAGCGGCGGCTTTCGCGCACGCGGCGGAGGTCACGGCGGTGCGGGAGGTGTATCGGCGGCATCGCGCCGAGAACGCCGAACCCGGGCCGGGCGGCACGCGGGCCGGGGAGTTCGCGGCCGCCGAGATCGCCGTCGCCGTCCGGGTCTCCGAAGGGGTGGCCGCCGCGCTCATCGACATCGGACTCGCGCTCGACTCGCTACCGCAGACCAAGCTCGCCTTCGCGGCCGGGCGCATCGACCTCTCCCGGGTCCAGGTGATCGTCGAGAGCATGCGCGGGCTCTCCCGCGAGGTGCGCGACGCGCTCGAACCTCGGCTGATCGACACCGCCATCCGCTCGGACCCGGCCCGGCTGCGGCAGACCGCACGGCGCTGGCTCATCCGGCTCGACCCCGACGGCGAGCGGCGCCGCCGCGAAGCGCGCGAGGAGGACCGCGACATTCGGATCCGCGCCGTCGAGGACGGGATGGCGGTGTTCGACGGGCTGCTACCCGCGGCCGGCGCGCAGACCCTCGCCATGCGGCTGCGCGAGATGGCGCTGCAGGTCTGCGACCACGATCCGCGCACCATGCCGCAGCGGCGGTCCGACGCGCTCGTCGCGCTCGCCGAGGGCAGCACCCAGCTCGGCTGCCGGTGCGGGCGCGGCAAACTCTGCCCGGCCGCCACCGCGCCGGTCAGCACCCGGCGCCCGCTCGTGCAGGTCGGCGTCTCCGCGGACACGCTGCTCGGACTGCGCGACGATCCCGCGTTCCTCTCCGGATACGGGCCGATCGACCCGGCGCTGGCACGCACGCTCGCCGAACACGCTCGGTTCCAGGTGATTCCGGAGTACTTCCCGGACGAACAGCAGGCCGCGACGGAAGCACAGACAGGAGATACGGACAGCGCACCACCGCGGGCCGATTCCGTTCCACGGCAGCGCAAATCCACGAACGTGGTCGCGGTGCGCGCCGAGATCGAGGAACCGCGACCGGTCGTGAACGACACCGCTCCCCGGCCGGGTCAGGTGCATCCGAGTTCGCGGCGGCCGCAGACCGAGGCCGCGCTCTGGGCCAAGGCGAACCGGGAAAGACTGAGCGCGAGACCGGTGCTCGACGACTGGTCCCGGCCCGAACGCCTGAACCCGCACGCGCCCGCCGCCCGGATCGACGACCCGGCACCCGCGGAGCCGGCGGATTCGCCACCGGTCGTGGCGTATTCGGTCGACCGGGGAAACCTGGTACCGCGCGTGCGACTGCGCCCCTTCACCGCCGCGCCACCGCGCGAAGTGCGGGCCGTGGATGGACACTGCCGGTTCCCCGGCTGCACCATGCCCGCCGCCGAAACAGTTGTGGCACAGTTCAAGCCGGTCCGGGCACTACGCGCCGTCCCCTCGGACCCCGCCGCGAGATCGGTGCTGTGCAGCCACCACTGCCGCCTGAAGCTGCTGGCGGACAGCGGAAAACAGCCCTGGCGCGTCTACCTTTCCGACACCGATCACATGCGCTGGATCGACCCGAGCGGCGAGTCACACGAAACCATCCGCGAGGGCGCCCGATACCTGTTCCCGCACACCGACATCGACGCACCCACCTGGCCGAACGCCCTCCGCCGCGCCCTGCCCCACACCGACCTCCCCATCCCCCGCCCGTTCCCGGTGGACCTCGCCTATCCCCTGGAGTCACACCCCCTGATCCACGCCCAGCTGTCCCGCTGCACGCCGGAGAACGACATCCCCGAGCCGGCCGCCCGCACCGGAACGCACTGACCGCGCGTGGAGACGACGAGAAGACCATCCGCGACGAGCTTCGATCGACTATCCCTCGGGCCACCGCGCATGTGCGTCGAACTGCTACGGCACCAACGGTATCCACTCCGAGCGCACCCGCGTGACAGCGGTTTCCAGTCGACCGGGCCCGCCCCGAGCGACATCACCCCCGAGCGGAGGCCGTCGCGTCGGGATGTTCTCACCGCGCCGGCCGCCGTGAGTCCGGAAGGTCCCCGGCATGTGAGGATCGACAACCGGAACGTCCACATCGCCGGCCCGTTCGGAGCCGGAAGTCCGCACCCAACGGCTGCTCCCCGCTCGCCCTGAAACTCGGCGCACGCCGCCAAGCTCCCCGAAACCAGGAGCCGATCGGCTACGTCGACCCGAGGTTTGTCCCGACCCTCGGTGCGATGGACGGCCGACGGCTCCCGCCAGGGGTGCGGGGGCTGCCGGTGGCGCCCCCGCCCGCCCCGCCCCCCCCCAAGGCCCCCGGGCCCGCCCGCAAACCCCCCCCCCGGGGCGCCACCCCGGGGCGGCCCCCGCCCCCGGGGGGGCCCCCCAGGACCA
>NZ_JBSHMS010000070.1:0-2877 GCF_053645575.1 Nocardia sp. NPDC055321 | reverse complement strand
CGGCCAAGCCGCTCGCGGAGCTGAAAGAGGCGCTGGCGCTGGGTGTTCCGGCCCGCCCGGTCGTGGTCGGCCCGATCACCTTCCTCAAGCTCGCCAAGTCCCTCGACGGCAGTGACCTGCTGGACCGGCTGGCCGATCTGCTGCCGCTCTACGAGCAGCTGCTGGGTCAGCTCGCCGAGGCCGGCGCGCAGTGGGTGCAGATCGACGAGCCGTCGCTGGTCACCGATCTGACCGAGGCCGAACTCGCGGCGGTGCGCAGCACCTACCAGCGGCTGTCCGAGCTGTCGGCGCGCCCGGCCATCCTGGTGGCGGCCTACTTCGGTCGCCTGGGTGCGGCCCTGCCCGCGCTGGCCGAGACCGGTGTCGAGGGCATCGCGGTCGACCTGGTCGCCGGTGGCGACGCGGACGTGGCCGCCGCGAAGGCGATCACCGACAAGCTGATCGTGGCGGGCGTCGTCGACGGCCACAACATCTGGCGGGTCGATCCCGACCACGCGCTGCCCCGCCTGAGCGAGCTGCGCGCGGCCGGTGTCCAGGTGGCCGTGTCGAGCTCGTGCTCGCTGCTGCATGTGCCCTACAGCCTCGCGCCCGAGACCGACCTGGACGCGCGCCTGCGCTCCTGGCTGGCGTTCGGCGAGGAGAAGATCGCCGAGATCCGCGTCCTGGCAACGGCTCTCACCGAGGGTGAGGCCGCGGTCGCCGACGAGCTCGCGATCGCCCGCGCCGCGGTCGCCGACCGCAAGGCCGATCCGCGCCTGCGCGTGGAGTCGGTGCGGTCGCGCCTGACCGAGCTGACCTCCGATGCCATCCGCCGCACCCCGGCCGACGAGCGCCGTGTGCTGCAGCAGGAGCGGCTGAACCTGCCGCTGCTGCCGACCACCACCATCGGCTCGTTCCCGCAGACCTCCCGGATCCGGGTGGCGCGCGCCGAACTGCGCAAGGGCACGATCGATCAGGCCGAGTACGACAACCGGATGCGCGCGGAGATCGCCGAGGTCATCGCGCTGCAGGAGGAGATCGGCCTCGACGTGCTGGTGCACGGCGAGCCCGAGCGCAACGACATGGTGCAGTACTTCGCCGAGCAGCTCGACGGGTACGCCGCGACCGTGAACGGCTGGGTGCAGTCCTACGGCACCCGCTGCGTGCGCCCGCCGATCGTCTACGGCGACGTGGTGCGCCCGGCGGTCATGACCGTGGAGTGGTCCACCTACGCGCAGTCGCTGACCACCAAGCCGGTCAAGGGCATGCTGACCGGGCCGGTCACCATCCTGGCGTGGTCGTTCGTGCGTGACGACCAGCCGCGCTCGGAGACCGCGCGGCAGATCGCCCTGGCGATCCGGGACGAGACAGTCGATCTCGAGGCCGCCGGTATCGCGGTGATCCAGGTCGACGAGCCCGCGCTGCGCGAGCTGCTGCCGCTGCGCAAGGCCGATCAGGCCGCGTACCTGGAGTGGGCGGTGGACGCGTTCCGCCTGGCCACCTCCGGCGTCGCCGACGCCACCCAGGTGCACACCCACCTGTGCTACTCGGAGTTCGGCGAGATCATCGGCGCCATCGCGGGATTGGACGCCGACGTCACCTCGATCGAGGCCGCGCGCTCGCACATGGAGGTCCTGGACGACCTCAACGCCGCGGGCTTCGACCTCGGCGTCGGCCCGGGCGTGTACGACATCCACTCCCCGCGCGTGCCGAGCGCCCAGGAGATCGAACAGTCCCTCGCGCTGGCGCTGAAAGCCGTTCCGGCCGAGCGTCTCTGGGCGAACCCGGACTGCGGTCTCAAGACCCGCGGCAACGACGAGGTGATCGCCTCGCTGCGCAACCTGGTGACTGCGGTCAACGCGCTGCGCTGATCGTGACCGCCGAGGACGCCCGCGTCGCGGGCGTCCTCGGCGTGCGCTCGCAACCCTTTCGATATCGAGGCGAACATGTACTCCATCCCAGGACGGGACCACCTCACGACCGGACAGTCCGGTGGCACGTCCGCCAGGGCGACCGGCGCCGGATCGGTCGTCGACAGCCTGCGCATTCACGGGCGGGCCCGGGTGCCGTTCTCGGTGGAGTTCAATCCGCCGCGTGACGCGGTCGGTGAGGCCCGATTGTGGCGCGCTGTAAGGCAATTCGAGCGGATGCACCCGGCGTTCGTCTCCATGACCTACGGCGCGGGCGGTTCGACCAAGGACCGCACCGCGCGCATCACCGGCCAGCTCGCCTCGGAGACGACCCTGCTGCCGGTCGCGCACCTGACCGCGGTCGGGCACAGCATCGGCGAATTGCGCGCCCTGATCGGGTCCTACGCCGACTGCGGCATTCGCAACGTCCTGGTGCTGCGCGGCGATCCGCCCGGTGATCCGCTGGGCGCGTGGTCCCGACATCCGGACGGGGTCGAGTACGCCGACGAGCTCGTGCGGATCGTGCGGGACCTCGGCGATTTCCACGTGGGCGTGGCCTCGTTCCCCGAGGGCCACCACCGCTCACCGGACCTCGACTCCGATACCGCGTTCCTGGCGGCGAAACTGCGCGCGGGAGCGGACTATTCGATCACCCAGATGTTCTTCGACGTCGAACACTATCTGCGCCTGCGGGATCGGGTGGCCGCGCACTGCCCGATCGAGGGAGCGAAACCGATCATTCCCGAGCTGATGCCGATCACCTCGCTGCGCACGGTGAAACGCGCGATCGAACTGTCGGGCCGTGAGCTCCCCGCCGCGGTTCTCGACCGGCTGCGGCGCGCGGCGGGCGATGGCCCGGAAGAGGATCGGGCCGCGGTGCGCGCGGCCGGGATCGAGATCGCGACCGAGATGGGGGAGCGGCTCATCGCCGAGGGCGCCCCGTGCCTGCATTTCATCACCCAGAATTTCGCCAAGGCGACCACCGAGG
>NZ_JBSHMS010000069.1:0-3190 GCF_053645575.1 Nocardia sp. NPDC055321 | reverse complement strand
ATCGCGCCGCCCTACCGGCTCCCGGGCGGGGGGTCCGTTTAAACCACCGGTCTTTGGGGCCCAGCCCGCGTTTCCCGCCCCCCCCGCGCGGCGGCGTCGGGTGGCTCCCGCCGCCCCCCGCCTCCACGGGGTGGAGGGGTATGGGTACCCCTATGGGTAATGCCCTGGCGGCGCCCGCCGAGCGCGGGGGACCATGGCGGAGTCGGTCGATCCCCCGCAGATCGTCCGACGCTCCCGGACGAGAAGGGCCGCACTCCACCCTTCCAGCACAACCGCCGCCGGAGGCGGCCCGTCTCTTCCGCGAGCGGCTACAGCAGACCGACCAGGCGGGCCCGCTCCACGGCGTCGACCCGTGTCTTGGCTTCGAGTTTGGTGTAGATCCCGCGCAGATGAGTCTTGATCGTATTGATGGACACCCCGAGGTCCGCGGCGATCTGTCCCATCGTGCGCCCGGAGGGAAGCTGTTTGAGCACAATCGTTTCCGACTCGGTCAGCGGCGGCAGCGTGCCGCCGCGCACCGCCGCCGGGTGATGCCGGAGCCGCTCGGCGTAGTCGTCGAGGCGCCCGAAGCGCCCCGTGTAGATATCGAGCAGTTCGATCGCCTCCGGCACGTCCAGCCACGGCGAGACCAGCGTGTCCGCGGCCGCGAGCCGCAGCGCCGTTTCCAGCGCCGACGCCGCCTTGGACGGCATGCCGAGGGTGTGCAGGACGTTCGCGTAGCGCAGCCACGCCGAGACCTCGGTGACCGAGTACAGGCGCCGGTCGCCCGACAGCAGCGGTTCGAGCAGCGTGCGCGCCGACCTGGGCTTGTGGGCGGCGTCGGCCAGCATGGCCTGCGCCAGAATCACTTCCGGGGTATCGCCGAGCACCGTGCGCGCCCGGTCCACCAGTTCCCGCGCCGGTCGCGGCTCACGCAGCTGCAACAGCGACCGCACGATGCCGGGCAGTTGTACGCCCTGATTGCCGGTGGGCAGCGGATCGGATTCCAGCAGCCGGAGCAGGCCGGCGCGCACCCGATGGACGGCGGTGTACCGGTCGGTGGCGACCCGGCTCAGCAGGAATTGGCAGGAGACCAGGGCGGTGAGGCCGGCGGCGGGCAGGCCCGCGTGATCGACCTCGTACGCGGCCGCCGCGATGTCGTGGATCTGTTGTTCGTCGAACTTCGCACCCTGTACGTACCGGGTCAGGGCGACCACCAGCTGCATGCGCTGGGTGTCACCCACATCGGTGACCTCGTACCGGGCCGCGTACTCGAGGGCGTGTTCGGCCCGGGCGCGCGCGACGGTGATCGCGCCCGCGTAGATGGCGGCCACGGTCAGCCGGGCCAGTGCCCGGGTCACGAGGCGATGCCGGCCGGTGCGCTCGGCCAGCGTGATACCCGTGCGCAGCAGGGCTTCACCGTGCTCGAGGCGCCCGCGCAGCAGCATGGCTCCGGCCACCTGAATCGCGAGATAGCAGTCGATGTCGAGATTGCCGGTCGCGAGCGAGTCCGAGTGGGTGGCCGGATCGTCCGGGCTCGCACCGGAACTCAGTACCGCGTCGATCGTCAGGGCGTAACCGAGGGCGTCCAGCCACTCCGGCGGGGCGAGGGACGGCAGGTGCGCGGGCTGGCTGCGGATCAGGTCGAGGTAGGCCAGGGCGTCCCGGTCCGCGCCGCGCATGACGGCGTCGATGGCGCGCAGGCGCCAGACGAACGGATCATCGGACAGCGCCGAGCCCGCGCGATCGAGTGCCGCGAGCAGGTGCGGACCCGAGCCGTCGAAGACGAGGCCGAGGCCCCTGTCGCGCACGAATTCGCGCAGCGGTTCGGGATCGAGCAGATCCACCAGGTGCGGGAGTGCGGCGGCGGGCCGTCCCGTCTCGCTCAGCCAGCCCGCCGTGGTCAGGCGCAGTTCGGACAGCGCCGCGTCACCGCGGCCGCGAGCCTCGGCGAGCAGATACGCCCGGATCATGGGGTGGTAGGTGAACCACAGCTCCCCGTCTCCGGTACATCGTGTGAAGGGAAAACCTTTGCGCTGCAATTCGTCCAGCATCTCGTGTGTGCGCTTGCCGAGCAGCCGGTCCGCGAGCGCCTCGGTGAATCGCTCCGGGACGCTGGTGCGAATCAGGAACTCCAGCAGCCGATCCGGCAGCGGGCGCAGGATCTCCGCGACCACGAAATCCACCACCGCGGGCGCGGGGCGCGCGAGCACGGCGAACGCCGCGGCGCGGTCCCGGGCACTGCCCGCCACCACCAGTGCGGCGATCCGCACCAGCGCGGGCCAGCCCTGGGTCAGGGTCGTGACCGTCGCGAGCTCGGCGGCGTCGAGCGGACAGCCGTTCCGGGTGAACAGTTGCGCCACTTGCGATTCGGACAGCGCCAGATCCCATTTGCGGATCCGGACCACGCGGCCCTCCACCCCGAGGGTGTGCCAGCGCAGTGGCGGTTCGTACCGCCCGGACAGCACGACGGTGAGGGTGCGCGGCGCGTGCCTGATGAGGTATTCGACGGCGGCCAGCACGAAGGAGTCGGTGATCAGGTGCGCGTCGTCGACCACCAGCACGGTCGGGGTCACGCGGTCGGCGAGGGCGTTGATCACGTGCGCGGCGAAGGTGATTCCCGGTGGCGGCGTACCGATTCCGAGTGCCGCGCAGAGCGCGTCGGTGACGACCGGCCAGCGGCCGCGATCGGCGTCGAAGGATTCGGTGATGGTCAGCCAGGCGACGGCGGTCTCGGGTGCGCTCGGGCGCAGCCGACGCTCGATCCAATCCAGCAGCAGCACGGTCTTTCCCGCGCCGGCGGGTGCGCTGAGCACCACCACGGCGCCACCCCGCGCGGGGTCGGCGGCGGCCAGGCGTTCGTAGAGCGCGGGCCGGGGGAGTGGTTCGCAGGCCAGGGTGGGCGGCCGGTAGGGCGCTTCGCGCTCCAGGGCCGACCGGGGACATTCAGATGTTCGTTGTGAGGTGGTCACCGAAACCTCCGGTTCGAGTGCAGACACATCACAACCGCCACCGGCGACTTTACAGCAAACAAGAGCCGGTCAAGCGTTCGATGGTCTTCCTCACAGGCATCGGCGGGAAGTGACGCGGCGCGCGGGGGGGGGGGGCCGGTGGTGGGGGGGTCGCCCCCCCCCGAGCCCGGGCCCCGGGCCGCCGCGGTGGGGGGGGGCCGGGGCGATGACAGTGTGTTTTAAAAAAATGTCGCGGCCCG
>NZ_JBSHMS010000068.1:2429-5327 GCF_053645575.1 Nocardia sp. NPDC055321 | reverse complement strand
GCGCACGCTACTGGCCTCCGGCGGCAGCGACAGCGCGGTGCGGTTGTGGGACCCGACCACCGGACAAGAAGAGCAGGTCTTGACCGGCCACCGGGGTCCGGTCAAAGCGTTGGCGTCGGTGGTGGTGCCGGACGGGCGTACGCTGCTGGCCTCCGCAGGTAGCGACAGCACGGTGTTGTTGTGGGACCTCACGAACAGCGAAGCGGTTCTATGGCAAGCTCTCCGCCCGGTCCAGGTCGCGATCGTGGCACTGTGCGGACTCGGAGATCGACTCGTGGTCGCCACACAAATCAGCACCACCATTCTGCGACTTCACCCCAAACCACAACTATGAACGCACCAGGTAGCAACCCCCGCTCGCTCCGGTCAAACTCAGGGAGAGTCTGGGGACGGTTGGTCGGTGGAGGCGACATCGATGACCAGATGTTGTTTCGGCGCACGGTGCGGGCTTTCCATCAGTGGTGTGAGGTTTTGGTCGGTGGTAGCGGGGTGCTTGGTCGATGCCATGCGGCACGAGCCAGGCATGTCTCGGCAGACCAGAAAGGTGCCGCCGGTGCCGTCCGACAGGATCTCGATCTCGTTGTCTCGCAGGTTCGCCCAGCGTGACGCGGGCGATTCGTACGCGCGTCCATAGGCGTGGTTCTTGCCGCAGGTCGCGCAGATCGGCTCGGTATATCCATGCTCGGACACCAGCGCGGCGAGGGCGCGGTCGGCGTTCACACGGGCGGTGGTGAGGTATCCGCACGAGCAGGCGGCCCGGACCTTGTCGCGTCCGGACGGGAGGAAGCCCCACGGCACATGGACGTGGCGGGCGAAGTCGGAGGTCGGGTCCATCGGTGGTTCTCTCGTCCTGGTGGGCGGGGCGGCCATGTCAGTAGGCCAGGCATCGACGGCGTCCGCAATCGGCCCGTGGTTCCTCTCGAGCATCGCCGATGTTCGTTGTCGGACAGGTCGATCCGGTCTCGGCACGGCCGATCACGGTCCGATTTCCAGCCCGGCGGCGCGCTGTTGGGCGTGGCGGTCGTAGCGGCGAGAGGTCTCAGCGCGGGCGTGGCGCATGTTCGGTGCCGACACGGGCGATGATGTCCGCTAACGAATGTCGGATCTGTTCGATCTGTGTCGATGTCCAGCCGGGGTCGGGGCCGGGTTGCGGGAGCAGCCCGGCCGATTCGGCGTACTCGACCTGCCAGCGCTGCAATCCGACCGCGTCGGCCAGAGTGTGAAGGTCGTGGTCACTGCGCGCCCTGGTGGTCATTGATCCGGCTCCTTCGATCCGCGCAGGCTATCGGTCGTGCGCATCATGGCAGGGCGCACCGACGCCTCCACTGTGCCGCAACAGCGTTGCCGTGGACAGGATTTCCCTCTGCAGGCCGCCTCATCTGCGTGCGTGTTCTGCACTTGAGCGCGTCCGGGCATCGGCCGATGCCGTTGCGGCGCGGCTCGATCCGCTGTCCGCGCCCGGATGACGGGCCGCCGCCGTTGTCGGCGCTGAACGCGACCTCGCGGTTCAGCGCTGTGCAACATCTGTGTGGTGCGCCGGCAACCGTCGCCTCCGACCGAATCTGATCCACCGGAACGAGATGACATGACCCCCGCCAGCGAGACCACACGCCGCCGGCCGGCCACAGCGCCGGCACCGAGGCCCCGCCCCCAACCCGGCCCTTCGAAGACCGGCCGCGTACGCAAGCCGACGCTCGCTCAGATCCGCGCCGCCGAACAACGCGCGGTGATCGCCGGCTCGCGTCCGACCCCGTACACGAACGTCGAGCTCGAGCTGTTCGCTCGCGCCGGAACTTTGACCATGACCGACCTGTTCTGCGGCTCCGGCGGGCTTTCCGAAGGGTTCCGGCAGGCCGGGTTCCAGATCTGCACGTGCTCGAACCACGCGTTGGCGGCGTTGGCCACCCATGCCTGGAACCACCGGACCGCGTTCCATCACCTGGCCAACCTGCACGAAACCAACTTCGCGCGGATCTACCGCCATACCGATGTGCTCGGCGCTGGCATCTCGTGTCGTGGGCACTCCCCCGCCGCCCGGCGAAAGCTGCTCACGCTCGAAGAAGAGCTCGCCATGAAAGACGAGATCACTGCCGACCGCGCTACAGCGTGGGCGGTCATCGACGCCGCCGACATCAACCGGTACAAGGTCATCGTCGTGGAGAACGTGCGCCGATTCCTGCGATGGGCCGTGTTTCCCGCGTGGCACCTGGCGCTGGAGCTGGTGGGCTACGAACTGCGGATCTACCTGCTGCAAGCAGCCGACATCGGGCCCAGCCCGGTCCCGCAGATCCGTGAACGTGTGATCATCATCGCGACCCGTAAGGACCTCGATCTCGACGTGGACCTGACTCCGCCCGGGGGAAGCATCCGCGCCGCGGGATTCGTGCCCAAGACCCGAATCCCGATCTTCAAGGTGCTGCCGGCGCCCGGCCTGGTCCGGACTCCGGCCTCGACGGTGCTCGACATGAGTGTGCCGTTCGACCGATTCGTCGGCCCGGACAGCTTCGTCGGCCCTCAACTGGAGCAGATCGAACTCGACAACGTCCCGTATCTGCTGACCTGGCGCAGCAACTCGAAGGCGCGCCGCGCGGACATGTACCCCACCTACGGGGTGTGCGCCAGCGGCAACCACCTCGCTGTCGGCGTCCGTGACAGCGACGGGCGCGTACACCACCGCTTCCTGACCAACCTCGAACTCCAAGGAGTACAAGGGTTCTCGCCCGACTACCGGCATTTCGGCACCCAGAACGAGGTTCGCCGCCAGGTCGGCAACGCCGTGCCGGTCAGCTTGAGTCGCGCTGTCGCGCAACAGATCCGCGTCGCCCTCGGCGCGGCCTGAGCACACCGTCGACGGACGCGCCCTCGGTTCGGTCTCGCCGGAGCCGCACGGCTCCGGCG
>NZ_JBSHMS010000068.1:0-2419 GCF_053645575.1 Nocardia sp. NPDC055321 | reverse complement strand
GGCGCGCCAACCTCCACTCCGCCGTCGCCCGCCGCCGGGTTCGCCGCCGGCCCGCCCCGCGCCCCACCCCGGAGACCGCAACACGGGGGAATCGAGTGGCCATCCTGGACCGCATCAGCCGCGATCGCCGTAGGCCCGAGCCCGGTCGGTCGATCGCGGCCCCGACCCATGACCTCGACGAAGGACCTCGCATGAACGACATCGACACCCGCACCGCACTGCACACCTTTGCCGCATTCGCCGCGTACGAGACCGTGGAAGCGATCTGCCGGCGGATCTACCCGATGCTCACCAACGGCCGCCGGATCATCTACATCGAACGATGGCTGACCGGCGCCGATGACAGCGACCGGGTGCTTCCGAGTCAGCGGATCCTGACCCGGGCCGAGGATCGCGAGTTCGGATTGACCCTGACCTCGAACGACGAGCAGGTCAGGTTCGCGATCCAGCTCACTTCCGCGATCGCGGGCGTGACCGTGACCGGCCGCCGGGAATTCGGCACCGAGGACACCGCCGCCGAACTGTTCCGCGCCACGCACGCCGCCGCGCGGCGCGCGCCCGGCGGCGACTACCTGACCCGCCGCGATGTCGCGATGATCCAGGTCGTGGGCCGCGGTCACGGCGACCAGGACCACATCACCGTCACCTCGTACAACGCGCACGGCGCGGGACTGCGGCGGTCGCTGTACTTCGAAACCGCCACCCAGCTGTGATCACCACGCCGGGGTACCGTGCGCGCGATGCGCACGGCGGCTCGAAGGCAGCCCGGGTGCGCCGACCGCGACAGCGCGGTACACGTGTCGGCGCGCTCAGCTGCCGCTGGCGTAGAAACCGGCACAGAAGCTGGCGACGATGATCGCGATCGCCGGCAGCGGCCAGAACCAGATCATCCGGCCCTGACGCTGGGAGCGGATCATCAGCGTGAGTGCTCCCACGAGAGCGACGAGGATCCCCGCCCACGCCACAATCGCGCCACCCAGGAAATGCGTTGGGGTGCCGCCACTGTCACAGTCGTCGTATTGACAGTGAATCCCCGCGGCCAGAGCAGCGATCGCCATGTTGAACACCGCCGCGGTCAGCCCCAACGCGACCGCCGCGACGTACAAGCCCCACCCCACCACCCTGTCCCACACACGCCCCGACGACTCGTTCCCCTCGATGATCACAGAACCCATTCTCGCTGCCCACCGGCCGCGCTCACACCGGGAAAATACTCAGCTCACGAGCCTCGAAGTCCCCGCCGGCCGACGCCCACACCGCGCCCGCACGATGCCTGTCGAAGTCCCTCACAGCGGCTGGCGGCCATCTGCTCGACCCATCTCGAGCGGGCGCTGTCCGGGACGCGAATTGCGTTCTGTTCAGCGGTGATTGGACGCCTTCGACGGGGAGGTGCCGTGGCGCAACATCGTCGGTCCGCGCTGGCACCGTGGTGGCCATCGAGCACCCCGCAGCGCGGCCACCGTGGTGGACCCGTGCGGAATCGACCGACATATTTCGAGAGGGCGCGATGCGCAGCTATCTGTACTACGGCTACGACCTTGGACTTGTTCTGCACGATGGTGAGCTCACCAGCCGAGCACCGGCCTGGTGGGGATCGGACACCGGCACCTGGCGCTATGAGCTCGCCCGGCGGACCACATCGACCGATGCGCCCAACCCCACATCGATCACCGACTACAGCGAGGCCGCACGCGAGATCCGCGCGCAGGGCCGTGCGGCGGCCGCCGCGAGCCCGGTGGACATGGACTACTACGGGCCCGACAACTCCGATCATTCCGTCGTCGTCAGGGTCGTAGCGTCGGTTCAGAATCTGCACGGCTACAGCGGTCCGGTGACACCGATGACCCGCAAGCCCGAGTGGGACAGCGCACTTCGTGACTTCCTCACCCTGCTCGACATACCGATCCCCCCTGGCCCGCCGCAGTTCGCACACGGCTACGCCGACGACTGATCGGTGAGCTGGCCGCTGGTGTCCCGCGGGCAGCGATCCGCGGTCACCGGCGGTTCCGCCCACGCACCGCTGTCCATCCGCGGCGACGCGCTGAGCGCAGTCGCGCATTGTTTCCGGCGCCGGCGCTGCCCGCGTGTGACGCGCGTCTGAGGCCGGCGGTGCAGCCGAGCGCGGCCGACTGTGCTCGTGCGCGGCAGGTGAAACATCGGTCAGGAGTGTTGCCACGATTTCGGCAGCGTCACCGAAAGCCCTCCCAGGGCTGGACGTCGCCCAATCATCCGAAATAGTCACTCTCGCTGTCGAATCCATTCCCATCGGGTTCGGCGGCGAAATGGAACAGGAACCAATCGTGAACATTTCTTCGACACGGAAACGCGCAGGGGCTGCTGCGGGTGGCCGGGCTCGGCTACGACGACGCCGCCACATCCGACGCCTGGCGGCGGATCTTCGCCTTCTTCGACACCCACC
>NZ_JBSHMS010000067.1:0-5697 GCF_053645575.1 Nocardia sp. NPDC055321 | reverse complement strand
TGGACGGTCAAGACCCGCAGTTTTTGTCCGGTGGTCGGGTCCCACAACCGCACCGCGCCGTCGAAGCCGCCGGAGGCCAGCAGGGTACGCCCGTCCGGCACCACCACCGACGCCAAAGCGCCAACCGAATCGATGTGGGCGGTCAAGACCTGCTCTTCTTGTCTGGTGGTCGGGTCCCACAACCGCACCGTGCCGTCGCGGCCGCCGGAGGCCAGCAGGGTGCGCCCATCGGGCATCGCCGCCGACGTCAGCACCTCCGTTTCCTGGTCGCTGGTCAAGAGGTGCGGTTCTGGTCCCGTGGCCGGGTCCCACAACCGCACCGTGCCGTCGCTGCTGGCGGAGGCGACCAGGGTGCGCCCGTCGGGCATCGCCACCGACACCAGAGCAGTCACCGGACTGGTGTGTCCGGTGAGGATGCGGTGGGGTGATGAGGGTGCGTGGGTGGTGGTTTCGACGGTGATCGGTGGTGCCCACGATGGGAGATGGTGAGCTGCGTCGGGTGGGGTGGTGTGACCGAGGTGGATTTGGATCGGTAGGTAGCGATCGCGAGGGTGGAGCGGTTGCAGGTGTGTGTTCAGGGTGGTGATGGCGCCGATGGTGTCGGGTAGCGGGTAGCGGACCACGTCAGTGCGCCAGGCGTTGGTGGCGATAGCGGCTGGGTCGAGGGCGAGCAGCAGTGTGGTGTGTGGGTCGAGGAGTTTCCACCCGTTCTTTCCAGCGGCGGCGGCGTGGGCGGGCAGGTAGTGGGTGATGTAGGGGTTGAGGCTGCGTGTGTCGGTGAGGACTTGGTCGATGTGTTCGCTGGTGCCGGCGATGAGCGCGTCGGTGATCGCCAGGTGACGATCTCGGTCTTCGGGGGTGGGTTCGGTATCCCTGGTGAAGTGCTCGGTGAATGTGCGGTGGGCGAGCCGGTAGACGGTCTGGCCGTGTTCTCGGTCGGCGAGGATGTAGGCGGCGGCCGCCGCGGTCACTGCTTCCACGTCGGTGGTGCTGATCGTGGTCGTGCGGCTGGCGGTGATCGCTTGCGCCGTGATGGTCCAAAGGTTGTCCGCGGCGGGTAATCCGCGGCCGCGGGCATAGGCCAGGGCGGTCAGGAGGGCCAGGTGTTTCGGCTGGTCGGTGGTGAGTCTGGTGACGGCAGTGGCGAATAGTGCGCGGTGCTCGCCTGCCAGTAGTCGTGTCCAGGCGGCCGTGGAGCGTTGGGCGGGGTCGGCGAGGAGTTCGTGGACCAGCAGGCGCGCGAACAGGAACTGCGGTACGCGTTCGCGGACAGCGACAACCAGCGATTCGACATCGAGTGTGGTTCCGGAGCGATCCTGCAACGGTGTCCGTGCCGCCAGGAGCCGCTGTCGCACATAGCTCGCGACCGTGCTGGCGTCCGCGGTGATCGGTACCGTCGTGAACTGCTCGATGCGTAGTGCGTCGAGCAGACCGGTGTCCGAGGAGGGACGGTCCGGGGACTCGTGTGTGCTGGCCCGAGTACCGACCACCACCCTGACCCCCGCCCGTGCCATGACGGCAAGGACGCGGTTCGCCACGAGCAGGGGTTCGACGGCCTCGTCGAGCGCGTCGACGAGGATCGTCACTCGCTGACGGCCTGTGAGTTCGAGAGCGTCGACGAGATGGCGAACGGCGTAATCCACGCCGCTGTCCAGGTAGGCGAAGGCGATGCTGGTGCGGTGTTCGGTCAGGACGGCGAGGCGGTTCACGACCTCTTCGGTGGTGGCGCCGGTCAAATGCAGCACGGCGTCGAAGACGTTGTCGGGCGGTTGTTCGTCGTCGGGCAGTGCCGCGACGAGGTTCGTTCGGTGCAGTGCGGTGCGCAGTGTGGGGTTGGCGTGCACGATCAGGTGACCTAGGAGTGCGGACTTGCCGCTGCCCGCGGGGCCGGTGACGACCAGCATCCCGGTCTCGGCGCGTTCGAGCCAGTCCACGATGCGGCGGGTTTCAGCGTGCCGGCCTTGGAAGTACCAGGCTTGTTCGCCGAGCATGGTTTCGGTGAACGGCATGTCCCCGCCATAGGCTTTGGGCAAGAAATGACGCAGCTCGTCGTCGTCCAGGGCGTTGAGCGCGGCCTCGAGCTGGTTGCGGGTATCCAGGTCCAGGTTGACCAGCGTCGCGTGTCGGCGGTGCAGAACGACGTCGTCGACGAGCCATTTCTGTTTGATCTCCGCGCGCTGTTTCTGGAAGTGCTCGGCTATTCGGTTCAGCGGGATCTCGAAATGGCCCGCGCAGACCGTGTCGAGGAAGAATCGCAGTGCTTTGCTGAAGGCTCCCAGGTTCGTCGCGCCCGTCCCGGACAGGCCGCCGATCAACAGATATCCGACACCGAGATCGGGGGCGCGGCGCCCGATCTCGAAGTCGAGTTCGCGCACGAACGCCGCCGATTGGCACGCATCGACCACCACGATCATCCACGGCGGACCGCTCTCGGTGTCGTCGTCCTCGATGAGTGTGCCGCGGGCCGCGATGACCTTGGCGATCTGGCGAGGAGTGATCCCTTCGGTGTCCACCGCCACCGGACTATCGGTATGGGCCAGCGCGGTGTCGCGGCCGTCGGACCAGCCGTGCCCCACCCAATACAGGATGGTTTGCGGCAGAGCCGATTTCGCCCACCGGTTGATCCGGTCGATGACCGCTTGATGACCCCGCCCGTGCGTGGTGTCCCACTCGACGCAGTGAACGTCGAACTTGGCCAACGCCTCGACGATCTCGGAGATTTCGTCGTCGACGGTCAGGTTCGCAATGTCGGTGTCGGTGTAGGTGCCGATCGCGACCGGGAACAGCTCCAGCTTCTCGCTCACCGGGGTTCCGGACCGGGCACCGCCAGCACCAAGGCCGTCACCGCGCTGGTTCCACCGCCGGTCACCGCGATCCGGAACAGCCCCGCCCGCCACAGCGTGACCGGGACCTCGACCCGGTCCTCGCGCCGTCGTGCGCGTGGCCCGTCGACCCGCGCACCGTCCTCCGCGTTGTACACCACCACACCGACCGCGTACGGGTCCTGGGTCCCGGTGACCTCGACCAGGAACGGTACGCCGACCTCGACGACATCCGGTGCGCTGAACCCGATCTCACCGTCACCGAGGCGGGCACCGGTGTCACGGTGCAGCAGCTTGTCGCACACGAACGCGATCGCTTCATCGGTCTGGGCGACCGCCCCATGCTGTTGAGGCAGCGGTGAGGTGTCTCGAACCTTCCATGGCACAGCCGAATTCCGCGGTACGGTCCCGTCCCCGAAACCCGGCAACCTCACCAGCACACCGTCGGCGTTTGCGGCGAGCTCGCCGTCGTCGCCGACCTCGAAGGTGTAGAAGCGCGGCTCGACCCGTCCCTCGCCCAGGCTGAGACTGCTGATGGTCGGCTGCGCGACACCGATCAACGCCCGATGCGCCGGCATTTCCGCCGAGCGGCGTGCTTCGGCGTGTTCGAGCGCCTGGACCGCCAGATCGTGGTCACCACCGAGATCCGCGACATCGGCGGGGGTGAGCCGACGCACGTCGACGCCCTCGTCGACACAACGGTAGGTCGGCAACAGGTCGTAGATGCCGGGCATGGTCACCGCGACCGGCCGCAACCCGCGTGCCGGCACCGGCGCGCCCTGCCCGGTGCCCAGGATCACCGCCGCTTTGGCCGCGCCCTCGAACGGTGTGCCCAGCGTGATCACCTGCGCCACATCGTCGAAGGCGCCGGAGATACCGGCCAGCGCCTGGCACAGCAACCCGCCCATCGAATGCGCGACCAGATGCGCCCGCGCCCGCGGGCGATCCGAACGATCCCGCCACCAGGCCACGTGCTCCTCGATCACCCGCGCCAGCAGGGTCGCGTTGTGGGCCACCGGCAGCCGCCAGTCGTAACCGAACTCGCGTACCGCGTCCGGATGCCGCACCACCGTGCGCAGTTTCTTGGTCAGCCGCGTGTAGGGTTCGACGCTGCCCAATCCCGGAATCAACGCCGGGAACTTCAGCACATGCCTGGGCTGGACCCGCGACGATCTCTCCGGATCCACCGCCAACGGCGCCAGGTTCGTGGTCGGGGCGATCAGCATCCGGGCCAGCAGCCCGGGTCGTAGCCCCCACAACAACTTCCCGGTGTCGGTATCGACCAGTTCGGTGCCCATGATGCCCGGGATCACGATCACCGCGTCCTCGGTCACCGGCGTCGAGATCCGCAACGCCTCGGGAAAACTCAACGGTTCCAGCGAACGACGCACCACAGCGTCGGGCCCCGCATCGGGAAACACCCACCCATCCGACATGCCCACCATCATCGCCGCTCGACACCGATCAGGTTGCCCAACCGGCGATTAACGCCAGCGCAGCCACACACCCAACCACCGTCCACAGCAATCACTTCGCGAACATCCACGCTCTGGACAGAGCCTCGCCGCCTTGATTCAGCCAGCTGCCCAGGACAACGATCCACGCTCACGTCACCAGCTACGACGACCGCTTTCCTCGCGGCCGGTGCATACCCTCGGACCCGATCACGACGGCCGAGCCGGACCAACGCCTGAACAATCCCTTCTCCCGACGGTCCAAACGCCCGGCACCTGTCGAAAGATGCTGTGTACCTGTGGTTGTCAGGATCAGGAGGGCGTTACTGCCCTGGACGGGGTGGTAGATGGTCAGGGCGGCGGTGCCGTCAGGCACGAGGGTGACCTCGGTGACCTTGCGCAGCTCGTCCCGTGCTGATGCGGTCGTGACACCTGGGAGGTAGTGGGTGCCGAACACCCAAGTGGGCTATCGGACGAAAGTCAGGTAGGAGGTGCCCCCGGATGTGATCGCCACTGAATGAAGCGTCCAGCCCTGCGAGGCCATCTGGTTCATCCTGTCCTCGAGGACGTCCTCGTGGCGCTGCTTCCCCGCACCGGGGACCATGATCACTTTGTACATTCCCCGGATCGTATGGCATCGATAACGGCTGATTTCGGGGTTTGCTGTGCGATGAAGTCCAAGCGCAGTCGTCCCACCAGCTCGTGGAACAGCAACTGGTTGATCGCCCGTGGTAAACGATGTTGATCGTGCATGACTTCACTCGCGTACGGGCGGGCGGCGCGGGGTGTTTGTGAGGAGTCTTTCGTCATCGCTGTGCGATGCCGAGTATGGGAAGAGACAGTGCTTGGTTACCGGCACGAGAGTTCCATGCCCTGTAGGGATGAACACCCGCTCGTGTGCTGCCGGGATCGGGTCCGCGCGTGCATATTCGGGCCGCGCCGGCATGGCCACCTGGATGTACTCCAACGGCGCCACCAACGCGGAGGTCATGCGCAAGGGCCGCAACCACGAGCAACGATCCGCCGACAGCGACACCGGACTCTGGCCGGTACTCTCACGTTCGGAACGAATTGTCCGACAACGATGATCAGCCACCCGCGTGAGCAACCCGGCTCATGGCCGAGTTCATGCGAGTACATGTTCCCGATCACCCCGATCGGTTCAGGCATCCGGCCGCGCCCTCCAAGTTCGGTGCCACGCAGTTACTCGTTGGATCGCGATTCCAAAATCGTCAGCAACCTCTGAGCTCGATCAAGATCTGCCACACTGACTTCGGGGCTGGTCCCGGCGAAGGCCCGGTAGATCTGGACGGATTCCTCGACCGCAGCCACCGCCTCCTGGAACCGCCCCAGTTCCAGGCGCTTAAACTCGACGTTCGAGAGAGCACACGATAGGCGAGTCCGTATGTGGTCTGGGCTGG
>NZ_JBSHMS010000066.1:0-5883 GCF_053645575.1 Nocardia sp. NPDC055321 | reverse complement strand
TTTCGCATCTTTTATTACATCTACGAACACAACCGGGGGGGTGGATGACCAGCACGCGTCGGGCCCTAATCATTAATAACCCGCCGTGCCCCCGAGGCGTTCCGGCCCTACGGCCGCGGGTTCGCCTGGAACAGCGACCACATCCGGTTCAGCATCTCGGTCTTGCGCGACCCGGTCGGCCACTCGTGGCTGCCATTGTTGTACACGCGCCACAGCACCTTGGTGCCGTCGGCGCAGTCCCAGATCTTGGAGTCCTTCACATCGGTGCCGCCGTCACCGCGCTCGTTGGAGCAGGGCCGGTTCTCCCAGCTCCAGTACATGACGTGGCTGTACGCGACGGGTTCGAAGACGACCGGGTCACTCGCGGAGGCGAATACGCCCCAGGAGATGGCGCGCGCCGGGTTGCAGCCGGTCGGCGGCGGCGCGGGCGCGTAGACCGCGCCCGAGGCGAACAGCTCCGGCGCGACACAGCCCGCGCGCGAAGCCATCTGCCCGCCGTTGGAGTGCCCGCTCAGATGAATGCGCTTCGGCGCGACGCAGTAGGTCGCGCGCACATTGGCGACGACCGCCTTGATGTAGTTCACGTCGGCGGTGTCGGCGGCCCAGCCGTACTTGTTCGTGCCCTCGGACTTGCCGCCGCGCGGGTAGACGACGATGAACTTCTTCGAATCCGCCAGCGCGTTCCAGCCCGAATCCGCCTGGTGCGTCGCCGGATTGGACTGGCCACCGTGGATGGCGACCACGAGCGGGGCGCCGGAGGCCGAGATTCCGGACGGCACGTGGATGCGGTACTTCTCGCGCTGCCCGAAATTGACGTCCCCGGACTTGGGTGTCGTCGAGCAGGCCGCGGCCATGGCGCTGGGATCCTCGAAGCTCGCGTCGTCGGCGGTCGCCGACCCCGCCGCCGAGACCGCCAAAGTCATTGCCGCACAGGTCGCGCCCACCAGCGCGGCCATCCGTTTGAATAGTGAAGATGCCACGGAATCTCCTTGCGTACGAACGTGATCGCACTGAGAAAAGCCGACGCGCCGGACGACCGGCGAGCCCCCACTTCTGGGGCTGCGCGAAAGCTCCTGTGGCACCGTAATTATGCGATAGCATCGGCGCAGTCATGCCTTGGTAAACCGGTGTGCCGGTGCCGAAAGGGCCGATCCGGTCTGCGATTAGCGACCGCTTCGGGCTATCCGGCTACCGTCTGTGCGCTTTGGCGTTCCGGTGAGCGAACGATCGGCTAGACCCTCCCGATGCTTCAGCATCGCTCCGAATTCCCTCGGGTACGCGGGCCTCAGTCCGCGCGGGTGAACAGCCGCATCGACTCCTGGACCACCGCGTCGCGGGTGCGCCCGTCCGGGTCGGCCTCGGGGCGCAGCCAGATCGAGGCGTGGTTCAGCACGCCGTGCAGACAGTGCAGGGCTACCGCGGGATCGGGGCAGTCGAACTCGCCCGCGGCGATTCCGGCGTCGATGACCTCCCGGAAGATCCGGTCGTGCCGGCGGCGCATGGCCTTGATGGCTTCGCCGTGCTGCTCGGGCCAGGGCGCGGGGAACGAGAAGAGTTTGCCCACTTCGGGATACAGCACCGTCAGCACCCGGAGTTGCTCGGCGATCAGCGCGCGCAGCCGCTCGGTCGCGGACAGCCCGGCGGCGGCGTCCAGTGCCTCGTCGAGCCGGGTCAGCGCATCGGAGGAGAGCTTCTCCAGGGCCGCCGCGACCAGCGCGTCCTTGCTCGGAAAGTAGTGGTAGAGGGTGGCTTTCGCGATGTCCGAGCGCTCGGCGACATCCTCGAACCGCATGCCCTGGTAGCCGACCGCGGACAGGATCTGCAGCGCGGCGACGATCATCTCCGCCTTGCGCCGGTCGCGCCGCCGCTCCGCGCGCCCGGCGGGCGCCACGGTCTCGTCCGTGCTCGAGGTCATCGGCCGATCCTATCGAGGCGGTCGCCCGGAAAAACCACCGCGCGTCGCGTGAAACAACCCCGGGTTGAGATATCGACCCTGGTCTGCGCGTGCGTCGGCGATGCCCATCGGTGTCGACGGGCGCGGTTGTTGTGGCTTGGGCGGCCCGAGTCTATCCAACCGTGAGGATGATTACTCGACTTGAGATATCAAAACTCGACCCGTAGGTTGGGAAACGTGAATACGACCAGCGCGGCGTCCGCCTACTTCCAGCGCGTCGGCCCGAACAGCTTCGTGCCGACCGTCCACGCCGGTGGTGCGTGGAACGCCGACGAGCAGCACTTCAGCCCGCTCGGCGGGCTGATCGTGCACGAGATCCAGCGCGCCCGGGCGCGGGCGCAACGGCCCGCGCTCGCGCTGAGCCGGATCAGTTTCGACATCCTGGGCCGCATCGGCTTCGAGGAGTTCGGGATCGCGGTCCGCACGGTCCGGCCCGGACGCACCATCGAACTGGTCGAAGCCGTCGTCACGATCGCCGGCCGCGACGTCGTCAATGCCCGGGCCTGGCTGCTGAGCGAACAGGACACCGCGAGCGTGGCCGGCGGGGAACCCGATCGGCTCCCGGACCCGGAAGCGCTGCCGTCCTGGCCGCTGTCGGCGATTTGGTCCGGCGGCTACATCGCCTCGGTCGACACCCGGGCCGCGCGCGCCTACGAGCCGGGCCGCAACACCGCGTGGGTGCGCTCGACCGTGGATCTGGTGGCGGGGGAGCCGGTCGATCCCTTGGCGGGCTTCATCGCCCTGGTCGACACCGCGAACGGGATCGCGGTCCGCCGGGACCCCGCCAAATGGATGTTCCCGAACCTGGATCTGACCATCCATCTCCACCGGCAGCCCCGGGGTGCGTGGACCGGGCTGGACACCGGCGTCACGTTCGGTCAGGCCGGACAGGGGTTGACCAGCACCGTCCTGCACGATGTCGACGGCCCGGTGGGTGTGGCCCAGCAGATACTCACGGTCCGGCCGCAGCCCTGACGCGCGCTCTCGAACAGCCTGCGCGACAAAGCTTTACCGCTCCACACAGCGCTCGTCACCGAGCAACAGCGCTCGCGCGCTTCAGTTCTCGCCCTTCAACTGCTTGAGCACCAGGTCGAGAAAGGCATCCACCTCGGGGCGGTGATAGGAGGGCGCGCCCTGGGCGGCGATGTGAAACGTGGTGGTGCGCACGTCCTCGGCCGTCATGCCGTTCGGGCCGTCGTGCGCGAGGGTGGCGGCGAGGCGGTCCAGGAAGGCGCCCACCTCCTCGATCGAGTACCCGGGTAAGCCGAACGGGGGAGCGGAGAAGTGCACGCGCAGCACGTCGTCGTGCGAGAGCGTGTCCTCCACCCGGCCCTCGGGCGCCCGGCCCCGCCCGTGGCGCAGGAATTCCAGCTCGACGCAGACCTGATCGAGGAAGTCGTCGACCTGTTCGCAGTCGTAGCCGCGGCGGCCGAACGGCGGCCCGTCGAACACGGCCAGCCGGATGTCCGCGGCACTGAGATGATCATGGCCGCCCATGGTGTCGGCGATGCGCGCGCAGAAGGCGTCCACCTGTTCGGGGTGGTAGCCGTGATGCCCGAAAGGGGCAGATCCGAACTGCCTGCGGCGTACGTCCTCGGGGGTCACGAGCGTCATTGTGCCAATGCCCTCATGTCCGAATCGCCCCCGCCCCTTGCCAATCCGATTCGTCCGGTCAATCCCGCCGTACGCCGTCGATGATGAGCCGGCGAATCGCCTGTGTGAGATCGGCCGAGAGCCCCTGATCGGGGTTGCGCAGCCCGTGCAGGATCGCGCTCAGGATCATCCCGGTCACCGCGCGCGAGGTATTGACGGTGTCGAGATCGGCGCGCAGATACCCCTGTTCCACACCGTGTTCGAGGTAGGCCGTGGTGAGCGCGTCGGCGGTGTCGAGCAGACCGTACAGCCGCGTGGTGAGTTCGATGTCGATGCCGGTGGCCTGGAACAGCAGCAGCTGCGCCACCCGGCGGTCCTCGAGGAAGATGTCGTTCAGCGCGCCGCCGATGCGCTCGAGCTGCACCCGGTACTCCTCGAGGCTCTCGGCCGCGTCCGGTGCGTTCTCGAGCCCGAGCGAGGCCACGATGCGCGCGGCCAGATCGTCGATGACGTGATCGATGATGTCGCGCTTGTTCGCGAAGTAGCGATAGAACGTGCCGTGCCCGATGCCCAGCTCGCTGGCGATATCGGCGATGCCGGTGGCGTGATAGCCCTTCTCGGCGAAGCAGGCGAACGCGGTATCGATGATCTCCTGGCGGAGCTCGGCCTTGCGCCGTTCGATTCGGGAGGATGGCTTCGTCACGGGCTCGATGATACGGTGTTCACAAACGGAATGAGATGTCATTCCGTGACAAGTGAGTCACAGCGGCCGGGTTGGGGCGCTGGTTACAGGGAGGTTCGGCGTGGCACCTCAGTACGACGCCATCGTGGTCGGTGCGGGTTTCGGCGGTATGGGCGCCGGCATCCAATTGGATCGGCTCGGTCTGAGCAACTTCGTGATCCTGGAGCGCGAGAACGATCTCGGCGGCACCTGGCACGTCAACCGCTACCCGGGCCTGGCCGTGGACATCGCCTCGGTCACCTATTCCTATTCCTTCGAGCCGAACCCGAACTGGTCGCGACTGTTCGCCCCGGGCGCCGAGCTCAAGAAGTACGCCGAGCACGTGGCAGACAAGTACGACCTGCGCCGTCGCATGCGCTTCGACACCGTGGTCGGGGGAGCACGCTGGGACGAGGAGCAGCAGCAGTGGGTCGTGTCCGTCGAGGGCGGTGAATCCCTCACCGCGCGTTACCTGCTCGCGGCCACCGGCTTCCTGTCCCAGCCGTACACCCCGCCGTTCCCGGGCATCGACACCTTCGCGGGCAAGATCATCCACACCACCGCGTGGCAGGACGACTACGACCTCACCGATACCAGGACCGCCATCATCGGCACCGGCGCGACCGCCGTGCAGCTGATCCCGGAGATCGCCAAGAAGGCCGAGGCGCTCACCGTCTTCCAGCGCACCCCGATCTGGGTGGTGCCCAAGGTCGACACCGCCATCCCCAAGCCCGTGCAGTCGCTGTTCGCCCGGGTTCCGGTGACGCAGAAGGCCGCTCGCCTGGCCAACACCGCCATGCTCGAGGCCCTCATGGTCGTGGGCGTACTGCACTTCAAGCAGGCCAAGCCGCTCAACAAGGCCGCCGCCGCGCTGGCCAAGGCGCACCTGCGCACGTCGGTACGCGATCCCGAGACCCGCAGGAAGCTCACGCCGGACTACGACTTCGGCTGCAAGCGCCCCACCTTCTCCAACCTGTACTTCAAGACCTTCAACGAACCGCACGTGCGGCTCGAGACCAACTCGATCGATCACATCGAGCCCGACGGCATCGTCACCGCCGACGGCCACAAGACCGAGATCGACACCCTGGTACTGGCCACCGGCTTCAACCTGTGGGACGTGAACTTCCCGGCCATCGAGATCATCGGCCGCGACGGGCTCAACCTCGGAAAGTTCTGGCGCGACAACCGCTTCCAGGCCTACGAGGGCATCACCGTGCCGAAGTTCCCCAACTTCATCAGCCTCAACAGCCCGTACTCCTACAGCGGCCTGTCGTACTTCACCACCATCGAAGCCCAGATGAAGCACATGGCCCGGCTCTTCGGCGAGATGTTCCGCCGCGGCGCGAAGACCTTCGAGGTCACCGAGACGGCCAACGCCGAGTTCCTGGACCGCGTCACCGACAAGCTCGACTCCTCGGTGTTCTACGGCGGCCAGTGCTCGACCGCGCGCAGCTACTACTACAACCAGCACGGCGAGGCCGCGCTGCTGCGCCCGACCAGCACCGTGAACGCGCACCGCGAGGCCGTGAGCTTCCCGCTCGACGATTACGCCTACGGCGAACACTCCGCCTGACCCGCCCTGCCGCCGGGCCCCTGCCCGGCGGCCCGATCG
>NZ_JBSHMS010000065.1:0-7736 GCF_053645575.1 Nocardia sp. NPDC055321 | reverse complement strand
AACAGTTGTCGTACTGTCTCTCCGCGAGGACGGCATGGAGCGTGAAAACGGTTGCGCCACAACGCTGGCCGTGCATTCACCCTTCGGAATGCGGTGTCGTGGCCGCGGCTACCGGACCTCGCCCCGCCGGTGTGCCGCTCTCGCGGGTATGCGTGTGGTGTTGTTCGGGACAGGCATCACCTCACTTTCGCGAATCAGTCCTTCGAAACGGGTGTGGTGTGCCGGGCGGCCCTCGCCCGGAGTCGGCGGTCAGGCGTTGATGGCCTGACGGTCCTCGACAACCTGGCGTTCGGGTTCGCGTTCGGGCCTGGCGATCTCGATCTTTCGCGGCTTGGCCTTCTCGGCCACCGGGATCGACAGTCGCAGGACGCCGTCGCGATAGTTCGCGCGGATCTTCTCGGTGTCCAGGGCCTCGCCCAGAACCAGTTGCCGGGAGAACACCCCGCGGGGGCGTTCGGCCGCGAGCATGGACCGGCCGGGGTCGATGTCCGGGCGTGCGGCGCGCACGGTCACCACGTTGCGCTCCACGTCCAGGTCGAGGGATTCGGGATCGATGCCCGGCAGGTCGAACTCGACGAAGAATTCGTCGTTCTCACGCCAGGCGTCCATCGGCATCGCCGCGGGCCGTGCCGCGGTGCCGAACACCTGTTGCGTCAATCGATCCAGGTCACGGAAAGGATCAGTGCGCATCAGCATGGTCGCCACCTCCAACTACTCCTTCTCGATAGTCGCTGTACCAGATAATCTCTTGTATCTGGCATAGATATTATGTACCACGCTCGCCAGATGAGTGCAAGCCTGAGATGTAGGTAATCTGCCCGGGGGGCGAACCTGCTGCACGTTGTCCGAGGGGTTGGCCCGCGCCGGTGGTGAATCCGACGGCGCGACCGGTGGGTCCCGGGCGGGACGGGCGGATGGACTCGGCTGCTCCTCGACGTCCGACGCTGCAGGCCCGGCCGGTTCCGACACCGACCCGAAAGCATCGTGGGCGAGGGCATCAGGTAGACCGCGTTTACGCGCTACTGTGCTCGAATCTCGCGAGCGCCGGCGACGCCGATATCGCGGCTGCGGTCGCCGGGACCACGTGTGAACAGGTCAGCGCGGCGGTCGGCAGCGACCCCGGCTCGGTACCGACCCCTGCGAATGCGTGACAACTGTTCTGATGTCCGACGGTCCCGGCCCCTGCTCGACATCCAGTGTGCCCGTTTCGAAGTGAGCGACGTCTCGCCAGAGAAGTGCGGTCGCGAAGCGAGGCTCGATCCAGTGATCGGCCGTCACGGCTGTCGGCCGGTCCAACCGGCCGTCACACGTTCGAGGGTTCGTAGTCCAATCCGGCTCAAGAGCGGGTTGCTGTCGACGTAGTACCAGACCAGGCCCATCGCTTGCTGAAATGCCCACGCCCGGCCACGTTCCCATTCCAAGTCGTCACAGCCGAGGCGATCGCGCAACACTCCGCGTGGGCGCGCATCGAGCAGGTGCCAAGCGCTCACCAGATCCAGTGCGGGATCTGCCGGCCCGAGACCGCCGGCGTCGATGACCCCGGCCAGGCGGCCGCCGGATACCAGCACGTTTCCCGGAATCAAGTCACCATGGTTCATCACGTCCTTGCTCCCGCTGCGGGGCAGTTCCCGGAACACCGACCACAGTCGCCGCAGCAGTGGCACGTCTACCAGACCCTCGCTTCGCCGCAGGCAGGTCTGTATCCAGCGATCGTGGGAACACAGCTCGCCACCACGGCCGGTGCCGGTGAAAATGCGCCCACGGGTATCGATCGCACGCACGCCGGAAACGAATTCGGCCAGGTCGCTGGCGAACTCGACGGAGGCTCCCGGATCCTGTTCGGCGGCGACGGTGCCGACCAGCCAGGTCTGCACCGACCAGGGAAGTGGGTAGCCGAACCCTGGCTCGCCCAACGCAATCGGTTCCGGCGTCGGAAACCGTGTACACCCGGCCAGCTCGCGCGCGGCCGCTGCCTCGGTCCGCAGCCGCTGCCGCGTCGTCTCGACATTCCCGGGCTGTAGTGGAAACCGGGCCGCGAACCGGTCACCGATCCGGAAGATCGCATTGACCGTCCCCGAACCCGCAACCGGTCTGATCGGGAGACTGCTCCACTCGGGGAACTGCTCACCCACCAGTACACGCACGGTGTCCGGCGATACTGTCAGCTGGCCAGCATGCATGGTCACGCCGACAGAGTCGCGCAACGCGACCGTGGAGACAACCAATTTCCGATCGTCGCCTCACCTTGCCTGACCGCCTGCGTTCACGCCATGGGACTCCCGGTCGGCGGTTCGGTGGCTTGGTTCGCGGTCCCTGAGGTCATCGTGTCCAGTACGGTGCGGAGTTCTGTGTCCGACAAGGCCGAATCGGGGAAGAAGACCTGCCGGTTGACCAAGCCGTCCATGACGATGACGCACAACTCGGCCGTGGTGCGGCAGGCGGGATGTCCCGTTGCACTGAGCCGCGCTTGGATCAACGCGACGAAGCCCGCGCGGATGGCTTCGAAGCGGTCATGCAGCGTGGGGTTCGCGCGTGCTTCGGCCAGGAGGTTGTGCCGGGCGACCACACGATATCGCGCGTGCGGAACGGTCATCGTCGTGACGTAGTGCACCAGCACGTGCGAGTTATGCGGTGTGGTCCGACGCCTTCAGGTTGTTCTCGGTGGTAGCAGATAGCGCGCGAGGGTGTCGAGCGCGGCAAGGACCTCGTCGACCGCTCGGGTGTCGCCGGAGTGGAGGGCCGCGGCGACGGCGGGGTCGATCGGGGTGGCCCCCACTTCGCGCACGCGTGCCGATGCCACCGGGTTCTGTCGGATGAGGGACCGTCGGCGATCGGAGGGATCGGTTCGGGTGACGACCGCGTCGGCTTCGCGCAGTCGCGCCACCGCTTCGGACACCGCGCTCTGTGGGTAGCCGGTTCGCGCGGCGATCTGGACGACGGTGCTGTCCGGATGGTTGACGATGTCGCTGAGCACGATCACGACAGTGCGGACGCTGGTGGAGTACTCGGGGAGCCCGTCGGTGGGCAGCGATTCCTCGCCGATCTTCATCAGCCGTCGGCCCAGTAGCAGAAGCTCTACTCCGTTCACTCCACCAAAGTACATCTTCTCAGATACATCTTAATAGATGTATCTAATCAGATGGAATACCGTGTTTCCATGACCTTCACCACCGGCCTGGTGCCGGTTCCGGGTGCCGTGATCCACTACTCGCTCCGCGGCACAGGCCCGCTGCTGCTGGTTCTTCAAGGCGGAGACGGGGATGCGGACCGTACCAACGATCTGGCCGGTTACCTCGCCGATCGCTACACGGTGCTGACCTACGATCGCCGAGCGCTGGCCAGGAGCTCGCTCACCGGCACCACGGTCGCGCACACCCTGCAACGACACACACTCGATGTTCGCGCCCTGCTGATGGCCTTGACCGCCGAACCTGCACGGATGCTGGGATCGAGTTTCGGTGCGTTGATCGGTCTCGAATTCGCGACCCGCTACCCGCAACAGGTCCACACGCTGATCGCCCACGAGCCGCCGCTACCGCACTTGTTGCCCGAGCCGTCTCGCAGCGAGGCAGCGCGGGCGTTGGATGCGGTGGAGATCGCCTATCGACAGACGGGGTGGGCGGCCGCACTCGGTGAGCTGGCGCGCTTGACCGGCTCGAGCTTCGACGAGCGAGAACCCGAGGTGCTCGCACCCGTACGGCCGGCCGGTCAGCGGCTCGCGGACTTGGAGTTCTTCCTCGAGAACGACTTCCCGCTGGTACGCACAGCCACGATCGACGAGACCACGATCGCACTGTTGCGCCACAACAGGATTCGGATCGTCCCGGCGGTGGGTGCGACCACAGCTCCGGAATTGTTCAATCACCGCTGGGTGAGCGCACTGGCCCGCGCACTCGGCACGGCCGTCGAGAACTTCCCCGGCGGACACAACGGCATCACCTCGCACCCGAGGGCGTTCGCCGCCGTGGCACATCGGGTGTTTACCGCTCGCGACGACGCGGTCCGGCCAGACGATCTCACTGACGTAGTGAATCCCCGAGACGGTCTCTGAAACGACTTCTTCCGAGATCCATCGCCGGACAAGCGGATCTGCTTGATCGGAGTGTCTCCGAACCCGGTCTTCCCAGCACCGTCTCCGAAACGAGCAAGGGGACAGGGGATTTGCTGGGCCAAGGGAAAGCCGTGGTCCGTACTGCTGAGAGCGGCGAGTGTGCGGTCGGGCGGATCGGAGCGGGCTTCGTGGTAGCGGTGGGGTCGATATTCGAGGGCTACCTGATCCGCGATCGACGGGGAGCTGGCGTCATGGGCGTGGTCCACCGGGCGCGGCATCCGCGGCTCAAACACGATGTGGCGCTGAAGGTTTTGCACGAGTAGTAGGCTCACGATCGCGCCGACGAGTGCATCGCCAAGAGGCCGACAGCATCACCACCCGCATGGCCCTGGTCCCGACTCGGCAGGTTCGCAGACCTGGCGCGTCGTAGGTCGGCCATACCCACCGCAGGGATCCTGTGAACCCGGTCATCGGTTCGTTTCCGGCGCGACAGACGGGTATCGCACTCTGGACGCGATCCGTCAGTGTGTCCCGCGAGAACCAGGAGGTCCCATGGCTGTGTCCTGCCACGCCGACGTGCACCAGTTCCGCGCTAGCGCGGCCGACGCCGAACTGCACGACCTGGGAGCGCGACTGGCAGCGGCGCGGTTTCCCGAGACCGAGACGGTCCGCGCCGAGCCAGGGCCCGGCCGTTGGCAGCAGGGCGTCCCGCTCGCCGACCTTCGCGGGGTCGTCGACTACTGGCGCACAGCGTACGACTGGCGATCGTTCGAAGAGCGGCTCGACCGCATCGGACAATTTCGCACCACCATCGATGGCGTGGGCATTCACTTCCTGCACCGCAGATCCGCGCGCGCCGACGCGACACCGCTGATCATGACGCACGGGTGGCCGGGCAGCATCGCCGAATTCGTCGATGTAGTAGACGAACTGGCGAATCCGGCGGACGCGGGCGTACCGGCATTTCATGTCGTGGTTCCGTCGCTGCCGGGCTTCGGGTACAGCGAGCGCCCGACAACCACCGGGTGGGGAGTCGGGAAGATCTCGGCGGCGTGGGTGGAACTGATGACCAGGCTCGGCTATCCCGAGTTCGTCGCCCACGGCGGTGACTGGGGCGGTGTGATCACCACGATCCTGGGCGCCAGGTACCCCGAGCATGTTCTCGGCATCCATACCCTGACCCCGCAGCCGCCGCCCGGGCTGACAACCGACGGACTGACGGCGACCGAGCGCGACTGGGTCGAGTCGACGCGCGAGTTCTGGACCGGCCCGCGCGCGGCGTTCGCCAAGCTCCAGGCCGACCGCCCCCAAACGATCGGGTACTCGCTCGTCGACTCGCCGGTCGGCCTGCTCGCCTTCATTCTCGACAAGTTCGCCGAGTGGACCGACACCGACGACAGCCCGTTCGAGACCATCTCCCTGGACCGCCTGCTCGACAACGTAGCCCTGTACTGACTCACCCGCACAGGCGCGTCGGCGGCCCGCATCTACTACGAAAGCCACGGCGGCATAAACACTTTCGATCCCGAGTTGCGGGTCGAGGTCCCCGCCGCGCTCACCGTCTATCCCCGCGATATCGAGAAGTGCCCGCGCCCTTGGGCGCAGGAGCGCTTCCGGCGGATCGTGCGATGGAACGCCCCCGAGCACGGCGGGCATTTTCCGTCAATGGAGGCTCCCGGCTATTTCGTCGAGGATGTACGCCAAGGGCTGACAGCGGTGCTGGCCGCCGACCGCTGACGGGGTGTCGAGAGCAATCGCCGAAGACAACGGATACTCAGCGTCGGTGGTCGGCTATCCGACCGAGTAGCGCTGTGCGATCGCGGATCGCCCGCAGCGATGGCGTGAGTGGCCCAGGGTCAGGCGACTTCCAGGGCCTGTTCGTCGAGTGCTTTGTCGCGCAGGCCGGCCAGGGTGCGGGCCAGGACGCGAGAGACCTGCATCTGGGAGATGTTCAGGGCCTTGCCAATCTGCACTTGGGTCATGTCCTGCCCGTATCGCATGATCAGGATCTGGCGTTCGCGTGCGGGCAGCTCGGCGATGAGCGGGCCGATGGTGATGGAGTCTTCCATCAACGTGTAGCCGGTCTCGGTGACCGCGAGGACTTCCTGTTCCAGGGCGGGTGCGGTGTCGGCCTCGTCGGAGGGCAGGCGCGCATCGAGGGATTGGGTGGCGTAGGCGTTGTTCGCGATCAGGGCCTGGGTGACCTCGAGGATGTCGGTGTCCAGGTGTGCGGCGAGTTCGCGGGCGGTGGGTTCGCGGTCGAGTCGTTGGGACAACTCGGGAATCGCCACCGAGATTTGTTGTCGCAGTTCTTTGGTGCGGCGTGGGACGCGTACGGCCCAGGTGCTGTCGCGGAAGTAGCGGCGGACTTCGCCCATGACGGTGGGGATGGCGAATCCGAGGAAGGGGGAGCCGAGGGTGGGGTCGAATCGGTCGACCGAGAGCACGACGCCCAGGGCGGCGACCTGGACCAGGTCGTCGTGGTCGACTCCGCGGCCGCCGTAGCGTTGGGCGATGTGCTCGCCGAGGGGGAGCGCGGTCTCGATGATCCGATCGCGCAAGGCCGCGTGTTCGGGGGTGCCGGGCTGCAGGGTTGCGAGTTCTCGGAGCTGGGGTTCGAGGTGTTCGTACGAATCGCCGCTGATCCGTGTGCTGGGAGTGGTTCCGATGGCTGTGTGGTGGATGGCAGACATATCGGTGTCCTCGAAACGGGGTTGTCGGACAGGGGCTTATCCCCGTCAGTGCCCGGCTTCGGGGGCTCGAAACATCGACCGCCCGGTCGCAACAGGCTCGTCACATGGACAAGCTGGTCGCGGAATCGAGGTCAGGTGGTGCTGGGGCGGTACGGCAGGGCGATCATTTTCACCGCGAGCACGACCGCGGCCGCGAGGCCGAGTCCGCCGGCCAGGGCGGTGGAGTAGGAGCCGGTGATTGCGGCCAGGCCCGCGAACAGCACCAGGGCGGTGAGCGTGGTGAGCGTCGCGGTGGTGAGGTCGGTGCGGGCACGGGCGAAGCGGTAGCGCGCTGTAGGGCTGATCATGGCCCGGTGGTATCCGGGTTGTCGGTGACGAAACCGTGACCACCCGACACCGGGCTGTCAGCGAAGCACGTTCACGCAGCTAGAAGTCGGAAAAGATTTCTTTCGACGCTGAAGGACGATGCGGTCGAAGCGGGCATCGGCGCCCCGAGGGCTAAGCCGTGCGTGGGCGCGGCAGGAGCATCGCCCGGCCCATCGCCAGCACCACGCCGAGGTCCGGGAAGTTCGGCAGGTCGACGTGGTGCGGGCGCGCCCGGGACAGGCGGGCACGTTGGGGTTGCTGGCACATCACCACGAGTTTCGCGGTCGTGGTGACCACGAGTTCGCAGTCGGGCCCGCACCCTCGTACCAGTCCACGGCACCCGCCCTGCGGGAACGGGTATGTGATGGGCATAACCGGCCTCATCGGGCCGAAACACACACCGCCACAACGCAGTTCCCACCAGCCGATTCCGATCAATCCGGCATTCCGGACCGGTTCGGGCCGGAGGTGTTTGAGCTCGGACCGGGCGGATAGTTCCCCTGCGATGGCTCGTCACGGGGGTTGCGTGGCGAACCATCGGCCGCGGTCAGCGGCCCCGGGTCCCGGCCTCCCGCGGGACCCGGTCCGGGAACATCGCCGCGTCGGCGCGGGTCACATCCCCACCC
>NZ_JBSHMS010000064.1:0-8345 GCF_053645575.1 Nocardia sp. NPDC055321 | reverse complement strand
ACAACCGCTGCTGCGGATCCATCGCCAACGCCTCACGCGGACTGACACCAAAAAAACCAGCATCGAAATCCGCAGAGTCATAAAGAAACCCACCATTGCGGGTGTAAACCTTGCCGGAGGCCTCAGGATTGGAGTCGTACAAGGCCTCCATATCCCATCCTCGGTCGATCGGGAAGTCGCCGATCGCGTCGACACCGCCGGATACCAACTCCCACAGCCCTTCCGGTGACACGACCCCACCGGGAAGACGACACCCCATACCGACCACGGCGATCGGCTCCCGCGCCGTCTCCTCTACCTCGTGGAGACGCTGGCGCACCCGTCGCGCGTCGGCGATCGAACGCTGCAGGTACTCTCGGAGCTTCTTTTCTTCACTCACAACAAACACCTCGAAATCAGCACTGAGTATTCAGTATTCAGCGAAAATATTCTGTTCAGGAAAGACCGGGAATATCGTCGAATCCGCTGTCGACGAGCGCGAAGAGATCCTCGTTACTCGCGGCTTCCAGATCTTCGTCGGCATCGACCGGAAGAGACCCGGCATTCAAAATCGAAGCCAGAGAACGTAGCCGGTCCGCTACTTGCATTCGTACTGTTCGATCCGACGACAGCGAACGGAATGCGGATTCGAGCCTGTCGAAGTCCAGGAATACCTGGGACTCGGCCGAGGGCAGAATCTGTGCGGTGAGATACCGGGCCAGGGCCGCTGGTGTGGGATGGTCGAAGATGGTGGTGACCGGCAACCGGATCCCGGTCGCGGTGTTGAGCCGATTGCGCAGCTCTACCGCGGTCAGTGAGTCGAACCCGATGTCGGTGAACGCTCGCGAGGGTGCGATTCCGGTTCCGCCGTCGTATCCCAATACCGCTGCGGCCTGGGCCAGAACCACCTCCAGGACCAGCGAGTCGGCATCGGACTCCGACAGCCCGCTCAATTGTTGGGACAGAGTCGATTCGGTGGGCGATCCCGGGGTCGCCGACCGTCGGACGGATCCGCGAACCAAGCCACGGAACAATGCCTGGACCGGTCCGCTGTGCTGATGTGCGCGGGCCAGAGTTGCGGGATCCAAATGGACCGGGACCAGTACCGGGTCGTCGTGCTGACCTGCGGCATCGAACAACATCAATCCCTCGACTGTGGACAGAGCGCGGATACCCGACCGCTTCATCCGTGCCAGGTCGGTGTGCTCGAGGGTGCCGGTCATCCCGCTGTCCTGCGTCCACAGACCCCATGCCAGCGCTTGCCCGACCATGCCACGGTCGCGGCGGTATCGCGCCAGCGCGTCCAGGAACGAGTTCGCCGCCGCGTAGTTGGCCTGTCCAGGCCCACCCATGATCCCGGACATCGAGGAGAACAACACGAATGCCGACAGGTCCAAGTGCGCGGTCAGCTCGTGCAGGTTCCAGGCACCTTCGATCTTCGGCGCCAACACCCGATCGACCTGGTCGGGTGTCATCGACTCGATGACACCGTCCGCGAGCACACCCGCCGCGTGCACCACTCCGATCAAGGGCCGTTCGGGCGCAATCGCCGATATCACGGCCGCCAATGCTTGCCGGTCGGCGACATCGCATGCGGCGACGTCAACCACCGCACCCAGTCCGGTCAGCTCCGACACCAATTCCGCGACCCCGGGCGACCGGGAGCCTCGACGACTCACCAGCACCAGACTCGATATGCCGTGCACGGTCACCAGATGCCTGGCTACCAGCGCGCCCAGCCCACCCGCACCACCGGTGATCAACACCGTCCCGTTCGGATCCCACGACCGCAGCCGATCCGGGTCCGCGGTCGGCACGCCCACCCGGACCAACCGAGGTACCGACACCGCCCCGGCACGAACCCGCAACTCGGGCTCGTCCGCGACGAGTGCGGCCGGGAGCGCATCCCACGAGGATTGTCGATCGTCGATATCGAGCAGGGTGAAACGACCCGGATGCTCGGCCTGCGCCGAGCGCATCAAGCCGAAAATCGACGCATCGAGCAGATCGCTCACACGCGCGACGGTCGCGTGATGCGTTGCGGCAGAGGCAGATCCCTCCTCTCGACGGGTTTGGGTGCCGACTATGAACCGGGTGTCGGTGAATCGGTCCTCCGCGAGCCAGCCCTGGATCAGCTCCAACACCCGATGGATGGATTTGCGGGCCTCGTGCGTGACCTCGGCGGAATTGGAGTCGGCCGAATCTGTCCACACGACAACGGCTTCCGGCGCGAGGACGCCGGTGGTGATCTCCGCGGCAACTGTCTCGAGGTCAGGGTAATACCGGGTCTCGACACCCGAGGGAATCAGTTGGGAACGCTCAGCGCTGTGGTCGACCACTGCCCACCAGCCGTGACTGGTCGCCATCGGTGCCGTGGCCGAAGCGGAAGTCCAGTCGACCCGGAACAACGACTCACGAACCCCCGTATTCGAATCCGGGCGCAGTTGTTCGGCGGTTACGGGGCGCACTGTCAGCGAGCCGATCGCCGCCACCGGCGCGCCGGTTTCGTCGGCCACCGCGATCGACACCGCGTCCGTCCCGAGCGGGGACAATTGCACCCGCAACACCTCGGCGCCGCTGGCGTACAACTGCACTCCAGCCCACGAGAAGGGCAGTCGCCCACCGGCATTGTCGATCTGCGGCTCCGCACCCAGCGCGTGCAACGCGGCATCCAACAGTGCTGGGTGCAATCCGAATCCGGATCCGTCCGAGCTCGAGTCCTTCGGCATGCTGACCTCGGCGAACAAGTCGTCGCCCCGTCGCCACACTCGCCGCAGGCCCTGGAAGGTGGGACCGTACTCGAAGCCGTTCTCAGCGAGCCGGTCATACAGCTCACCGATCTCGACGGTGACGGCCTCGGCCGGCGGCCACACGACCAAATCCGCCGGTACTCCGATCACCGCATCGCCGAGCATGCCCTGCGCGTGCGGAATCCATGCCCCGGCCCGGGGTTCACCTGAGGGTGTCTCGGAGCGTGAGTAGATGTTCAGTGCGCGGCGACCATCCTGGTCCCGGCCACCGACCACCACCTGGACCTGCACACCCTGCGACCCCGCAAACACCAGCGGCGCTTGGAGAGTCAACTCCTCCACCGAAACAGAACCCACCTGATCACCCGCAAACACCGCCAACTCCACGAACGCGGTCCCAGGCAACAACACCACCCCGAACACCGCATGATCGACCAACCACGGATGCGAACGAACAGACAACCGACCCGTGAACACCACACCATCAGAACCCGCAAGCTCAGTCCCCGCACCCAACAACGGATGCTCGGCGACATTCAAACCCGCTGCGGTGACATCGCCTGTAAAAGTCGGCGTGTCGATCCAAAATCGTTGTCTGTCAAAGGCATAGGTAGGTAGACCAACCCGGCGACCACCCGTGATGATCTCCTCCCACCGCACATCCACCCCGGCGGTGAAGGCTCGCGCCACTCCCTCGAGCAACGACTCGATCTGGGGACGATCACCTCGCTGAGTTGCGACGAACGTCGCACTCGAACCGTCGCCCGCGCAGCTCTGGCCGAGAGTGGTCAGGGTTGCGTCCGGACCCAACTCCACGAACCGGGTCACTCCCTGCTCCTCGAGCCAACGCACCCCGTCCAGGAACCGGACCGACTCCCGGACATGAGCTACCCAGTACGCCGGCGAGCACAACTGCTCCGTGCTCGCCTGCGACCCGGTCACATTCGACACCACCGCAATCCGCGGCGCGTGGAACGACAACCCCGCCGCGACCTGCTCGAACTCCTCGAGCATCGGATCCATGCACGCCGAATGGAAACCATGACTCACTCTGAGGCGCTTGGCTTTACGCCCCTGTGCCTCCCACTCGGAGACACGGTCGTAGACCGCCGCGTGCTCCCCCGAGATGACCACCGCGTTCGGACCGTTCACCGCCGCAATAGCGACAAGGTGTTCATAGCCGACCAGCAGCTCCGCCACGTCGGATTCACTGCCCTGCAAGGCGACCATGACCCCGCCCTCGGGAAGGGCTTGCATCAACCTGCCCCGCGCAGCCACCAACACACACGCATCAGACAAGTCCAACACCCCCGCCACGTGCGCGGCAGCGAGCTCACCGATCGAATGCCCCATCACGAAATCCGCACGCACACCCCACGACTCGAGAAGACGGAACAACGCCACCTCGACCGCGAACAACCCCGACTGGGTGAACACCGTCCGATCCAACAACCCGTCCACATCAGGTGCAGCGAACACCACCTCCCGCAACGAGCACCCCAACAGCGGATCCATCACCGCACACACCGCATCGAACGCCTCAGCGAACACCCGATACGCCGCATGAAGCTCACGCCCCATCCCCGCGCGCTGACTCCCCTGACCCGAGAACACGAACGCCGTCGCACCCGGCACCAGCGCGCCCCGCACCACACCAACCGCATCCCGGCCTTCAGCGACCGCTCCCAGACCATCCAGAAGCTGTTCTCGATCCGCACCCAAGGCCACCACGCGATGCTCGAACACCGACCGCGTGGCTGCGAGAGAGTACCCGATATCGGTCAGGGCAAAGGTTCCGTTGCTAGCCACAAACTCACGCAATCGCCTGGCCTGGCCCCGCAGGGCCTGCGGTGACTTCGCTGAGATCATCCACGGCACAACGGCATCCGATTCAGCGCCGTTGGCTGTTCCTCGGTCGGTCTCGGCCATCAGTGTGGATTCCGTGGGTGCTTGTTCGAGGATCACGTGTGCGTTGGTGCCGCTGATCCCGAACCCGGACACCGCCGCACGACGAGGTGAACTCGTCTCGGGCCACGCCTGGGATTCGGTGAGCAACTCCACCGCCCCCGAGGCCCAATCCACATGCGGGGACGGAGCATCCACATGCAACGTCGCCGGCAGCACGCCATGGCGCATCGCCATCACCATCTTGATCACACCCGCCACACCCGCGGCAGCCTGCGTGTGACCGATATTCGACTTGAGCGAACCAAGCTTCAACGCCCGACCCTCGACGCGATCCTGCCCGTAGGTTGCCAACAACGCCTGAGCCTCGATCGGATCACCGAGGGTGGTGCCGGTGCCGTGCGCCTCGACCGCGTCGACGTCGGAAGGCGACAGCCGGGCGTTGGCCAGCGCCGCGCGAATCACCCGCTGCTGCGAGGGACCATTCGGTGCGGTCAACCCATTGCTGGCACCGTCCTGATTCACCGCCGAACCCCGCACCACCGCCAACACCTCATGACCGTGACGGCGGGCATCGGACAACCGCTCCAACACCAGAACACCCACACCCTCACCCCAACCCACACCATCAGCAGACGCCGAAAACGCCTTACACCGCCCATCCGCCGACAAACCCCGCTGACGCGAAAACTCCACAAAGGTCGTCGGAGTCGCCATGACGGTGGCACCGCCGGCCAACGCCAGCGAACATTCCCCACCACGCAACGCTTGCACCGCAAGATGCACCGCCACCAGCGAGGACGAACATGCCGTGTCGACGGTGACGGCAGGGCCCTCCAAACCCAGGGCGTAGGACACCCGCCCCGAGGCCACGCTGCCCGACATACCGGTGCTCAGATAGCCTTCGACCTCGGTTGGGATTTGGGCGATTACGCCGGAGCCGTAGTCGTGGTACATCAGGCCGGTGAACACACCGGTCTCGCTACCGGCCATCGAACGCGGATCAATTCCCGCCCGCTCCAACGCCTCCCACGAGGTCTCCAACAACAACCGCTGCTGCGGATCCATCGCCAACGCCTCACGCGGACTGATACCGAAGAACTCGGCGTCGAAATCGGCTGACTCGTAAAGGAACCCGCCAGAACGCGTGTAGGTCTTACCCGACGCGTCCGGATCTGCGTCGAAGAGGTTCTCGTCCCAGCCTCGGTCGATCGGGAACTCCCCGATCGCGTCCACGCCACCGGACACCAAGTCCCACAGATCCTCCGGCGAAGCCACACCGCCGGGGAAGTGACATCCCATCCCCACCACGGCAATGGGGTCGAGGTCGTTCAAGGATGGCGGCGGTGTGGTGGTTCTGACCTGGGCGCCGAATACTTGCGCGGCGAGGTGTCGAGCCAACGCTTCTGGTGTGGGGTGATCGAAGATGGTGGTGACCGGCAACCTGATCCCGGTCACGGTCGTGAGCCGATTCCGCAACTCGACCGCGGTCAACGAATCGAACCCGATATCGGTGAACGCACGGCCGGTGTCGACATCGGCACCTACGCCGTGCCCCAGTACCGCCGCTGCCTGTGCCTGTACCAAATCGAGAATCGCAGCGCGCGCTTCGGATTCGGGCAGTCCAGCCAAACGCGCCGCCAGCGCGGTCTCACTGCTTGCGATGCTCCTGCTCGCGAAACGCCGCACCGCGCCGCGGATCAGGCCGCGCATCAAAGCCGCCACCGACCCGGTCGTGTGATGTGCTCGGGTCAACGCGGCGATATCCAGGCGAACCGGCACCAGCACCGCGTCTTCGCGTGTGCCGCAGGTGTCGAGCAATGCCAGTCCCTCAGCGGCGGAGAGTGCTCCGATGCCAGAGCGCTGGAGCCGTGCCTTGTCGGTCAGGTCCAGCTCACGAGTCATTCCCTCGTCCCGTGCCCACATCCCCCACGCCAGCGACTGGGCAGCCAACCCCTGTGCCCGCCGATGGCGTGCCAACGCGTCCAAGAACGAGTTCGCCGCCGCGTAGTTGCCTTGTCCGGCACTACCCACAACTCCGGAGATCGACGAGAACAGTACGAACCCAGACAGATCCGAGTCCCGGGTCAGCTCGTGCAGATTCCATGCCCCCTGCGCCTTGGGACCCAACACGCGATCGATCTGAACAGGAGTCATCGATTCGATGACACCATCGTCGAGCGCGCCAGCCGCGTGAATCACCCCGGTCAGAGGATGTTCGGCCGGGATCGCACCCAGCACTGCTGCGAGGGCTTGTCTATCGGCGAGATCGCATGCGACAGCCTCGGCGACGGCCCCGAGTGCAGCCAGCTCGGCCAACAACTCGGGCACGCCCTCGGCCGCAGGTCCCCTGCGGTTCAGCAAGAGCAGACGTGTGACTCCGTGCGCGGTTACCAGATGCTTGGCTACCAGCACACCCAGATCCCCAGTACCGCCGGTGATCAGCACGGTTCCCTCGGGTTCCCACATGGGGGATTCGATTGCCTGATCAGATCCCGACAGACTCGCTCGGACCAGTCGTGGCACCGATACCGCCCCGGAACGAACCCGCAGCTCGGGCTCATCGGCGACAAGTGCGGCCGGGAGCACGTCCCACGAAGACTGATGATGATCGGTATCGAGCAGGGTGAACCGGTTTGGATGTTCGGATTGCGCCGAGCGCACCAACCCGAACACCGCCGCGGCCACCACAGCCTCCAGTCCCGAATCCTCGAAGTGATCGGCGGTGGTAACGACAAGTCGAGAATCGGCGAATCGTTCGTCCGCGAGGAAGGATTGCAGCGCCGCCAACGTCTCATGGGTCACCTCGCGAACCCGGTCTGCGACACCGGCGAGGTCAGAGCAGCTGGTATCCAATGACACCACCACGACCGACGGAGCGGTGCTCTCGGAGGCAAGGGTCTCGAGGTCGGTGCGGAACCACGCGTCGACACCCGCCGGAATCACCAGTGATGGTTTGACATTCGGGCGTGCATCGACCAATGCCCACCAGCCTTCGTCAACGAGGGTCGATGTCGTGGTCGGCGCGGGGACCCAGTCGACTCGGAACAGCGACTCGCCCCCGCCGGTACTCGAATCTCGACGCAGTTGTTCGGCGGTGACAGGGCGCAGGGTCAGTGACCCAACCGTCGCCACCGGCGCGCCGGTCTCGTCGGCCACCGTGATCGACACCGCGTCCGGTCCGGACGGAGAGATTCGCACCCGCAGCATCTCGGCGCCACTGGCGTACAACTGCACCCCAGACCACGAGAAGGGCAGCCTTCCAGACGAGCCCTCGATCAAGTACTCCACGCCGAGCGCGTGCAACGCCGCATCCAACAATGCCGGATGCAACCCGAACCCGGACACATCCATCGATGCAGCGAAATCCTGATTGTCGGGGATGCCGACCTCGGCGAACACGTCGTCGCCCCGTCGCCACACTCGCTGCAGGCCCTGGAAGGTGGGACCGTACTCGAAGCCGTTCTCGGCGAGCCGGTCATACAGCTCACCGATCTCGACCGTGACGGCCTCGGTCGGCGGCCACACGACCAAATCCGCTGGCGTGCTTGTCTCAGCATCACCCAGCACGCCTTGCGCGTGAGGAATCCACGCAGCCCCGGCATCGGGTTCACCCGAGCGTGAGTAGATGTTCAGTGCGCGGCGACCATCCTGGTCCCGGCCACCGACCACCACCTGGACCTGCACACCCTGCGACCCCGCAAACACCAG
>NZ_JBSHMS010000063.1:0-8405 GCF_053645575.1 Nocardia sp. NPDC055321 | reverse complement strand
CCAACCACGGATGCGAACGAACAGACAACCGACCCGTGAACACCACACCATCAGAACCCGCAAGCTCAGTCCCCGCACCCAACAACGGATGCTCGAGCTCACTCAGTCCCACGGCGGTCAGGTCCCCGAGGGACGGCGGGGTATCGAGCCAGAATCGTTGTCTGTCAAAGGCATACGTCGGCAAGGCGATCCGCCGGCCACCCGTGAAGATCGTCTCCCAACGAACTTCGACTCCCGCGATGAAAGCTCGCGCCACTCCCTCGAGCAACGCGTCGATCTGGGGCCGATCCCCACGCTGAGTGGCGATGAACACCGCACTTGAACCCTCGCCCAGGCAGCCCTGCCCGAGGGTGGACAAAGTCGCGTCCGGACCCAACTCCACGAACCGGGTCACCCCGTGATCCTCGAGCCAGCGCACCCCATCGAAGAACCGCACCGACTCGCGCACATGAGCCACCCAGTACGCAGGCGAACACAGCTCTTCGGCGGTCGCCTGTACCCCAGTCACATTCGAGACCACCGGAATCCGCGGCGCGTGGAACGACACACCTGCCGCGACCTGTTCGAACTCTGACAACATCGGTTCCATGCACGCCGAATGAAAACCATGGCTCACCCGAAGACGCTTCGCCCTACGCCCCGAGGCCTCCCACTCGGAGACACGGCCGGAGACGGCCGCTTGCTCCCCCGAAATCACTACAGCGGAAGGACCATTCACCGCCGCAATCGAAACAAGGCGTTCGTGACCACGCAGCAGCTCCGCCACTTCGGCTTCACTGGCCTGCAAGGCGACCATCACCCCACCCTCGGGCAACGCCTGCATCAACCTGCCACGCGCGGCCACCAACACACACGCATCCTCGAGACCCAACACCCCCGCCACGTGCGCCGCGACGAGCTCACCGATCGAATGCCCCATCACGAAATCCGCACGCACACCCCACGACTCGAGAAGCCGGAACAACGCCACCTCAACCGCGAACAACCCCGACTGGGTGAACACCGTCCGATCCAACAACCCGTCCACATCAGGTGCAGCGAACACCACCTCCCGCAACGAGCACCCCAACAACGGATCCATCACCGCGCACACCGCATCGAACGCCTCAGCGAACACCCGATACGCCGCATGAAGCTCACGCCCCATCCCCGCGCGCTGGCTCCCTTGACCCGAGAACATGAACGTCGTCAGACCTTCGACCGGTGCACCCCGCACAACACCTGCCGCGTCCGTGCCTTCGACCACGGCACCCAAACCAGCCAACAATTGGGCACGATCCGACCCGAGTGCCACCGCGCGATGCTCGAACACCGACCGCGTGGACACCAACGACGACGCGATATCAGCGAGCGCGGCCCCGGGATCCGCGGTCACGAACTCACGCAACCGTTCGGCCTGACCATCCAATGCTCGCGATGACCTCGCTGAAAGCACCCACGGCACAACGGAACTCACACTCTCACCGTCGCCAAGGGACAGCGTCGAACCGGTCTCGGGCAGTTCGGCACCCTTGCCGACGCCCATGGTCTCCGGTTCCGTTGGTGCTTGTTCGAGGATCACGTGTGCGTTGGTGCCACTGATCCCGAACCCCGACACCGCCGCACGACGAGGCCCACCCGTCTCCGGCCACACCTCGGCTTCGGTGAGCAACTCCACCGCCCCCGAGGCCCAATCCACATGCGGGGACGGAGCATCCACATGCAACGTCGCCGGCAGCACGCCATGGCGCATCGCCATCACCATCTTGATCACACCCGCCACACCCGCGGCAGCCTGAGTATGACCGATATTCGACTTGAGCGAACCAAGCCGCAAAGCACGGTCCGGCTCACGATCCTGACCGTAGGTCGCCAGGAGCGCTTGGGCCTCGATCGGATCACCCAGCGCCGTGCCCGTGCCGTGGGCCTCGACCGCGTCGACATCGGAGGCCGCCAACCGGGCGTTGGCCAGCGCCGCACGGATCACCCGCTGCTGCGAGGGACCATTCGGTGCGGTCAAACCATTGCTGGCACCGTCCTGATTCACCGCCGAACCACGCACCACGGCCAGGACTTCATGCCCGTGACGGCGGGCATCGGACAACCGCTCCAACACCAGAACACCGACACCCTCACCGAAGCCGGTGCCGTCCGCAGTGGCCGAGAACGCCTTACACCGCCCATCCGGAGCCAATCCCCGCTGACGTGAGAACTCCACGAAAAGACCGGGCGTGGCCATCACGGTGGCTCCACCGGCCAAGGCAAGGGAACACTCCCCACCGCGCAGCGCTTGCACCGCGAGGTGCACCGCCACCAATGACGACGAACATGCCGTGTCCACGGTGACGGCAGCGCCTTCCAAACCCAGTGCGTAGGCGACGCGGCCGGACACAACGCTCAGTGAGCCGCCGGTCAGTGTGAACCCTTCGGCGGGGCCACCGAGATCCTTGCCCGCATAGGTCAGTCGGGGAAGATAGTCGCTGTACGCCACCCCGGTGAATACGCCGGTCTCGCTTCCGGCCATCGAGCGCGGATCGATTCCCGCCCGCTCCAACGCCTCCCACGAGGTCTCCAACAGCAACCGCTGCTGCGGATCCATCGCCGACGCCTCACGCGGACTGATGCCGAAGAAGCTTGCGTCGAAATCAGCTGTTTTGTAAAGGAATCCACCGCCCCTGGTATAGACCTTGCCCGAGGCCTCGGGATCCGGATCGTACAAGCCCTCGTCCCAGCCACGATCGATCGGGAACGCACCGATCGCGTCTACTCCACCGGATACCAAGTCCCACAAGCCTTCTGGTGACGAAACACCCCCGGGAAAGCGACATCCCATGCCCACGATCGCGATGGGCTCGGTGTTGCGCGCGTCCAGCGCTCGAAGGCGGCCACGTGCTTCCAGCAACTCGGTCGAGGCCTTCTTCAGGTATTCGAGAAGTTTGGCATCGGCATTGTCAGACATTTAGCACCAATCCATGCATCGATAAGAAATATTGCGAATGGCTACGAGCGCTCGAGCTCGTCGTCGATGATTGCGAATATCTCATCTGCACTTGCGAGTTGAATCCTGGCTGCGGCTTCGAGATCAAGCTCGGCCGAGTCGATTTCTTCCCAGTCGGCCAACAGTGTGCGCACCCGTGTTCGAACGGTCTCGCGCACACTCGCGTCATCGCTGACTACGCCCAGCAGAGCGTTCAGTTTGTCTATAAGCTGCGACGACCCGGCGGCCCCCTGTGTGGAAAGGGTGTCTGCGACAAGCCTTTCGGACAGGGCAGCGGGGTTCGGATGATCGAAGATCGCTGTGGCCGGCAATCGCATGCCGGTGGTGATGGAGAGCCGATTGCGCAGCTCTACCGCGGTCAGGGAATCGAATCCGAGTTCGTTGAAGGAACGCGTTCGATCGACGGTTCCGATGCCGGCGTGCCCGAGTACGACCGAGATCTCGGCACAGACGGTCTCCAGGGCGATCGCGAGACGATCCTCGGCGGCCGCACCCGAGAGCCGCTCAGACCATGCGAGCTCGCTCCGTCGGCTGCCGGTGGGATTCTTGCGCCGCTTGGGTGCTTCGGCGAGAGCACGCAGCAGTGTGGGAGTCGTGGCTTGGCTCCGCAGGACGCTGAGCGCTTCGCGGTCGACTCGGAAGGGAACCAGATTCGACAGCCCACTCCTCACCGCGCTGTCGAGTTCCGCAAGGCCTTCGTCGGTCGACAATCGGCCGATTCCGGAACGGGTGATCCGTTCTCTGTCAACGGTATTCAGGTGCCCCGTCATCGAGCTGTCCTGCTCCCAGACCCCCCAGGCGAGTGAGGTGGCCGCCAATCCTCGCCGCTGCCGATACCGTGCGATCGAATCCAGGGTGGCGTTCGCGGCCGCGTAGTTCGCCTGCCCGGCACTGCCCAGCACCCCCACCACCGACGAGAACATCACGAACAGCGACAGATCCGCCTCGCAGGTCAGCTCGTGCAGATTCATCGCACCGGCGACCTTCGGCCTGAATACTCGATCGAATGCCTCCGGGGTCAACGACTCGATGGTGCGGTCGTCGAGAACACCCGCGGCATGGACCACTCCCCGAAGCGGACGGTCGGCGGGAATGGTTGTCAGCACTTGTCTCAGAGATTCACGGTCGGTGATGTCGCAGGCGACAACCGCGGCCCGTGCACCCAATTCGGCCAAGTCTGCGACCAACTCGGCGGTCCCGGCGGCTTCCGTTCCCGAACGGCTGGTCAGGACGAAGTTGTCCACCCCGTGCCGCGATGCCAGATGACGTGCGACATGTCCGCCCAAGGTGCCGGTACCGCCGGTGATCAATACCGTCCCACGCGTACCCCAGGTGGGTTCGGGGATTGTCAGCACCAGTTTTCCGGAGTGCCGGCCCTGGCCGAGCAGGCGGAAGGCGGCGGGGGCGCGCCGGACATCGACGACCGTGATGGGTGGCAACTCGAGTACGCCCCGATCGAACAGTGCGGTCACGTCGCGCAGGATGGCACCGATGCGCCCGGGGTCGACCTCGAAGAGATCGAAGAACCTGTAGTCGACGGACTCCCCGAAGCGATCGAGGCTACCGGCATCGCGAATGTCGGTCTTGCCCATTTCGATGAAACGACCGCGCCCGGCGAGCATTCGAAGTGACGCATCGACGAATTCCTTGGCCAGCGAATTCAAGACGACGTCGATTCCGTTCTCACCCGCAACGGCACCGAATTCGGATTCGAAGTCGAGCGAACGTGATGAACCGATGTGTGCGTCGTCCAGCCCCAGTGACCGCAGGACCGACCATTTGCCCGGGCTCGCGGTTCCGAAAACCTCAGCGCCCCAATGTTTCGCGAGCTGGACCGCAGCCATACCGACACCACCGGCCGCAGAGTGTACGAGCACTTTGTCGCCGGAACCGAGTTCAGCCAGATCGACGAGGCCGTAGTACGCGGTCGCGAACACCAGTGGCACTGCCGCGGCCTCGATGAACGTCCACGTGGGTGGTTTCGGGACGATCATGCGGTGGTCCGTGATGGCCATGGGGCCGAATCCGGCGCAGAACAATCCCATGACCTCATCACCCGGTGCGATGGTCTCGACTCCCGCTCCGACCTCGAGGACCACCCCGGCGCCCTCGCTGCCGAGCTCAGCGGTGCCGGGATACATTCCGAGCGAGATCAGCACGTCACGAAAGTTCAGACCGGCGGCGCGCACAGCGACGCGGACCTCGCCTGCTGCCAATGGTCGGTCCCCTCCCCCTGACTCGACCAGACTCAGATTGTCGATGGTCCCTCGACCCACGATGTCCAGTCGCCACGAGGATGTGTCGGGAATCGTCAGCCCCCGCGTGGTCGACACTCCAGACTTCAGCCTGGGCACGAAGATCTCGCCATGTCGGATGGCGACTTGGGGTTCGTCGGCGGGAAGCACATGTGGCAGTGCGCGCAACGAGGCGATGTCCTCATCGACATCGACCAGCACGAAGCGTCCCGGGTGCTCGGACTGAGCGGTTCGCACCAGTCCCCAGATCGCGCCGCCTGCGAGATCGAGCGGGTCGCTGTGCCGAGCGTCCTGCACACCGATCTCCATGGTGGAGTTAGTGACGACCAGGATCTGCGAACCGATCAGGCCACGAGCGTCGAGGAGCTTCTGAATCGTGTTCAGTACCTCGGCTGCCTCTGCTTGCGCTCCCAAAGGGTCCGCGAAGCAACGGCTGTCGGACACGATGACGACAACCGGAGGGCACAGACGCTCCGAATCCGCAACCAACGTCTCGATATCGGCGAAAGCACGTGCCCTCGCGCCCCCACCGATCGACTCCACGACGGCCGCGCGACCCGACCCCAGGACAGCCCAATCAGTGAGTGGCGCCTCGTTCGCTACCGCCTCCGGGGATACCGGCTGCCAATCGACGTGGAAGAGCAACCCGGACCCAGGGTCGGCACCAGCTGGATCGAGCTGGTCCGTACGCAGCCGACGCATGACGAGCGAGCCGATCGATGCCACGGGAACACCTGATCCATCCGCCACGTCAATCGCGAATTCACTGTCGCTCGTCCGCGCCAGTCTGACCCTCAGATCGGCCGCACCCGCCCGATGCAATGCCACCCGTGTCCAGGAGAACGGTAATTGGATTCCAGTTCGTTCCGATGCATCGTCCGTTGTGAGAATCAGGTGCAGAGCAGGGTCCAACAGGGCAGGGTGAACAGCGAAAACCCCTGTTTCGGAGGCGATCTCCTCGACACCGTCGATCTCGCCGAAGTACTCCTCGCCCCGCTTCCACGCCTTGCGCAGACCCTGGAACGCGGGGCCGTACTCGAATCCTCGCTCCTCGACCGCTGCGTAGAGGTGATCGAGGTCGATTTCCCTCGCGCCCGCGGGAGGCCAGGCACCGAGGTCCACCGCAGGTGGGATGTCTTCACCAGTGCTGGACACGCGCCCGACCGCATGGCACGTCCAATCGCGTTGATCCGAATCGGCCGGTCTCGAGAACACGGTGATGGACCGACTGTGCCGCTCCTCGTCGAAATCGCTCAACGACACGTGGATATCGCGGCTGCCATCGCCCAGCAACAGTGGCGCCTCGAGGGTCAGCTCCTCGACTAGGTCGTAGCCGACGAGGACACCCACCTCGAGTGCCATGTCCAAGAACGCGGTGCCCGGTAGCAGCACCGATCCGGTGACCGCATGGTCCTTCAGCCATGGGAAGTTGTCCAAGGACAGTCGACCGGTGTAGACGGTTCCACCGTCGCCGGGCAGTGGCACCATTGTCGTGATCAACGGATGTCCGGTGGGTTCGAGGCCGACCGCTCGGGCATCGAAGGTGTCCGTGCTGTGCGTGAGCCAATAACGGTCCCGGTGGAACGCATAGGTCGGTAGTTGCACTTTGCCGGCACCACCTCGCCCCACCAACGAGGCCCAATCCACACTCACGCCGTATGCGAACGTCTGTGCCAGCGATCGCACGAAGCGGGTCATACCGCCGTCGTCACGTCGGAGCGTCCCGACTGTCGCAACCTGTGCCTGCGATGCGAATTTCGGCGCGTCTGGGGCTTCGGCGAGGTCGGCGATGCCCACGGTCAGGACGGGATGCGGGCTGACCTCGACGAACAGGTCGTATCCGGTGCCGATCATTCGCGTGATCGCAGACTCGAATTCGACTGGCTGTCGCAGATTTCGGTACCAGTACTCGGCGTCGAGCATCTCACTGGATCCCCAGTCCCCGGTCAGGGTGGAGCACCACGGAAGTTCGCTGCGAATACCCCTGATACCCGATAGATCTCGCACCAATTGCGCGTGGAGAGTTTCCATCAACGGGGAGTGGGACGGATAGTCGACGGGCAACCGCTTGGCTTCCACACCGAGATCCACTGCGTACTGAACGAACGCTGCGATCGCATCATTGACGCCAGCGACCACAACGGAACCGGGACCGTTGATCGCCGCGACCGAGACCACACAGCCCGAGGAATCGATCAGATCCCGTGTGGCATCGGCGGACAACGGCACGGCCACCATGCCGCCGGTTCCCGATGCCGTGCGCAGGGCCTTGCTGCGGAGTGCGACAATCTTGGCGGCGTCGTCGAGGCTGAGTGCGCCAGCGATGTACGCGGCCGCGATCTCGCCCTGCGAATGCCCGACAACCGCGTCCGGAACAACACCGCAGGCACGCCACAGCGCTGCGAGTGACACCATCACAGCGAACAGCACGGGTTGGATCACATCGACCCGATCCACGTCCGTGTCGTGGTCTTGTCCGCTCAGCACTTCGGTCAACGACCAGTCCACATGTGGTGCCAGCACGCTCTCGCACTGCCTGATGGTCGATGCGAACACCGGCGACGACTCGAGGAGCTCGCGCGCCATGCCGACCCACTGTGAACCTTGGCCGGGAAAAACGAAAGCGACTCTGCGCGAACGGACTTGACCGACAATCACATCGGGATCGTCACCACTGTCGGCGAGCACATTCAATCCGGCCAGCAGGTGATCGCGCTGCGCGCCCAGAACTACCGCGCGATGCTCGAACACCGATCGTGTCGTCACCAGAGACGACGCGACGTCAGCGAGCGAAAGCCCTTGATCCGCCGTCACGAACTCACGCAGCCGTTCAGCCTGACCTCGCAACGCCTGCGGCGACTTCGCCGAAAGCACCCACGGCACAACAGAATCTGCGCCCGTGGCACCGACGCGAAGCATCGGCGCGATAGCTTCGTCCAGATCTGTGCGGTCTCCGGATGCTGTCGGCTCCGGATCGACAGGTGCTTGTTCGAGGATGACGTGTGCGTTGGTGCCACTGATCCCGAACCCCGATACCGCCGCACGACGAGGTGAACTCGTCTCGGGCCACGCCTGGGCTTCGGTGAGCAACTCCACCGCCCCCGAGGCCCAATCCACATGCGGGGACGGAGCATCCACATGCAACGTCGCCGGCAGCACGCCATGGCGCATCG
>NZ_JBSHMS010000062.1:0-8953 GCF_053645575.1 Nocardia sp. NPDC055321 | reverse complement strand
CCCCTGGGTGGGGGTGCCGGCGGGCCGCCGCGCCCCCGCCCCCCCCCCCCCCCACGGCTCGGTCGTGGATCGCCCCCGCCGCTCGGTATCAGCCGAAGGTCGGGCTGATCGTGAGTTCGGCTCCGCTCCGGGTGGATTTGCCGTGTACACCCTTCTGGCCATCTGGCCGGCCTGTACCAGTTCGACATTGGTGAGCGTCTTTTCGGAAGTGGACATTCAATCCCGACCGGACGGATCCTTTTTGTCGACTCGGGGGCTTTCGCCAATTCTTCTGAATGCCTTCTCGGGAATACGAGTGGTCTCGATTGGGAACGGTAAATTGTAGGGGGATTTGCGGCGGTGGGTAGTGAGATCGTTTCGGGTGCCGTTGCTACAGGGGTGCGCCGGGCCACCATCGGTCGCGGAGCGCCGTGCCGGAGGTCAGGCCGACCACCTCGATGCCGCACGACGAGCGGTTGCCTCGGTCGAAGTCGATCAGGAGCAGGCCCCTGTCGTTGTATGTCCCCCAGATGATTCGCCCGGTGCCCGACGGGCGCTGCCATTTCTCGTCGCCCTCGACGCGCATACCGGTGAGCGGTTGCACCATGTATCTGTCGTGCACGCTCACGCAGTTCATCGTGAGTCGCTCGACCGGAGGCTCGGAGGCGGTGCAGCCCAGCCAGAATCTGTTGCCCAGCTGTTCGTCCACGTTCGCCGGTTGTCCCTCGCGGTTCACCGCCGCGCATCGAATGCCCAGGTATCCCTGGACATCCCGAGACTGCGGCAGCAGGCCGGTGAAGTAGGCGACAGTGTGTTCGTAACTTCCCCACGAGGTCGTCGCGGCGTTCTTCACCGTGGTGGTCGTCGTCCCGGCCGCGGCGGAGCTCGAGGGTGCGGCCACGGGCCCGGGATCCCCGGACCCGTCGCTGATCATCGTGACCGCAACGGTCACCAGCACCGCCGTCGCGACGAGTGCGAGTGCGGCGAGCGCGACCGGCAGTCTCCGGTTCGGCCGGGGCACTGCGGGATCCGGCGGTGATCCCAGCAGCGCCGCCCGCGTCGCGGCCGCCAGCTCGCCACAGGAGGCGAACCGATCCGCCGGGTTCTTGGCCAGTGCGCGAACGAGTACCGCGTCGATCTCCGCGGGCAGCGCGGGTGCCCGGAGGGTGACCGACGGGGGTGGCGCGTAGAGGTGGCCGCGAACCGTTTCGTCGACGGTGTTTCCCGGAAACGGCGTTGTGCCCGTGAGCAATTCGTACAGCGTGCAGCCCAGGGCGTACACGGCAGTGCGCGCGTCGATCGCCACCCCGGCCAATTGCTCCGGTGCGGTGTACGCGACCGCCGCGGGCGTTCCGGCGGATCCGGGGTCTCCCGCGATCCCGAAATCGGTGACGAAGACCCGGTCCGGCTCGCCCGCGGGGGATTCGATCAGGATATTGGCGGGCTTCAGGTCCCGATGCAGCACCGCGGCCGCCGCGGCCGCGTCCACGCCGCGCGCCACCTGGTCGACGATGTGCACCACCCTCGTGATGGGCAGGGCGGCGGGACCACGCCGGATCAGAGCGGCAGCGTCGACGCCGTCGACGAATCGCATGGCGACCCAGGCCCGGCCCTGTTCGATGCCCCGATCATGCACCGCGACGATGTTCGGATGATCAAGCCGGGCAACGGTTTCGGCCTCGCGCAGGAAGCGCGCTCGCGCCGCCGCCTCGGATGCCGACAGTACTTTGAGGGCATCACGCCGCGGCAACCTGGGATGGGCGGCCAGGTAGACCGATCCGGACTCGCCGAGCCGTGACTCCACGGTGTACCCGGCGAACACCGTCCCCGGCCGCAGGTCGCCGTTCACCCCGGATCACGCTGCAGCAGTACGAATTGCGCGGCGATCTTCTGCCGGGCCTGTGCTTCGTCACGGCTGTGGACCAGTGCGATGTACTGCCCGGCCAGCAGCCAGCAGGAGTAGTTCGAGGAGGTGTCCACCGAGGCGAGGTTCCGGACACACGTGGCTTCGGGAATCCCCTGCGGTGGGGGGACCGGCTGGAGGCCCTCGCCGACGCGGAAGTTCTCGGTGAAGGTCCGCCGCGCCACCGTCGCGGTCGCGTATCGGAGCAGCCGGGAGTTGCCGCCGAAGGCATAGGCCTCGGGACGGTCGATCCCCGGCCGCGGTCCCAGTAGCTGCACCGCGTGTGGTCCGTAGACCACTCCGCTCGGCTGCCCCACCGCATCCCATCCGGCGTTCTCGCCGTTCCCGGCCTGCAATATCTCCGGCGCCGGCCAATGCCCGGGGTCGTCGGCCACCAGCCGGCCGAGCATCCCGTCGCGGTCGGCGCGCAACGTCGCGATGTCGGCGGTCGCGGTGGGCCGGAAGTCGGCGAGTCGCGTGCGCTGCGCGTCGAACGCGCGCCCGGCGAGGGCGGCCATCGCGTTCACATCGGTGGCGGTGTGGCCGACGAGCAGGCTGATGACGAACGAGTCCTGGGCCATGGACGCGGCCAGGGTCGGCACCGTCGGCCGCCAGTGCGCGTGCGCCTCCGGATGGCCCGGGATGGGGACCGCCGCGTTCTCGGTGCTGACGCCCGCGTCGGCGGCGTCCATCTCGGCGGCGGCCAGCCGCGCGGAGTCCGCGTCCGGGAAGCGCAGCAGGACAACGGTGAGCAGCCGGTTGGCGCCCACGACCGGAGCGCTGCCCTTGCTGTCCATTCCCACGGTGCTGAAGCCCGCGAGCATGCCGCGCGCGGTCAGTACATCGCGCACCGGCGTCGAGAGCATGCCTCGCGTCTTGGCGGGGGTCGGGATCGCCTGTGCTCCAGAGCCCGTCGGGCCGAAAGCCAGCGCCGGGTCGGCGGCGGGGGGGTCGATGACGGCCTCACCCATGCGCACCGATTCCACGACGCGTCCGCGGGTTTCGCTGGGCCCGGTGGGTTCGGTCAGCGGGGCGATCGAGTAGAAGCCGACGTCGAGGCCGGTCAGGTCCGCCGTCTCGGGCAGCGGAGTGCCCGGCACCACGCAGCCGCACAGCAGAGTCGTGAGCGCGGCCGCGATCAGCCCGGACATGCCCGCGCGGCGACCTCGCCGGTGTTCGATCGCCCTACGCCGGTGCATCGGCCCACCACCTGTCGCGAAGTTCCACGCCGGAGGTTTTGCTGGTGGCGCGCAGATAGCAGAAGTTGCGCGCCGGGTTGTCGAAGAAGACCTCGAGGTAGCCGGCGGTCGCGTTCATGACCGTGGTGTACGTACCCCAGCGGGCAAGGCCGGTGCCGGTCGGCCGGGTCCAGTTTTCCGCGCCTTCGGCGTCGCCCGTCGCCGGCTCCGGTTTCATGATCGACCGATCGAGGTTGCAGTACACGTCGACGACGAGGACGGGGTCGCCGTTCCCGCCGCAGCGGATGTTGGAAAGCTTCGGTGATCTGTCGAACGGGGCGTTCCCCGTGTCGAATTTGGGCTGACAGAGGGTGAGTTCGTCGTGGCCGGAGAGGTCCGGCGAGAACGGGAGCAGATCCGGGAACGCCTCGGCCACATACGTGTACGCGCCCCACTCGGGCGACGCCACCGGCGGAGCGGTCGTCCGCGGCAGATTGGGCGCCGCCGCCGCGCTGTCCTCACGGCTCAGCGCCAGCGTCACCACACCCGCGACCACGAGCGCCACCGCCAGCAGGGTGACCCCGAGCAGGTGGAAGCGCGCGGGCGGGGGAGCGCCCGAGGTCGCCGCGGGGACCGTCGCCGGACGCGCGGCCCCGGCGAGAAGCTGTTCACCCGTTCCGATTCGGTGATTCGGCCCGGTCGCCGGAGCCGACTCGCGCTCCGGGACCGGCAAACCCGCTGCCGCCCACGCCGCGTCCGCGAGCGCCCGGCAGCTCTGGAACCGCTGATCCGGGTCCTTCGCCATCGCCGTCGCGATCACCGCGTCGAAACCCGCCGGTATCAGCGGATTTCGCTCCGTGGGCCGGGGTGGCGGCTCGTGCAGGTGCGCGTAGATCACCGCGCCGGCGTTGCCGCGCGCGAACGGCACCGTGCCGGTGAGCATCTCGAAGAGCGTGCAGCCCAGTGCGTAGATGTCGACCCGGTGGTCCAGCGGGTCGGCGCGCAGCTGCTCGGGCGCGGCGTAGCCGAGGGTGGCGGTGATCGCGCCGTCGGCGCCGATGGTCGCGGAGTCGTCGGCGGGGCGCGCGATGCCGAAGTCGGTGACCAGCACGCGATCCGGGCCCTCGGGGGAGGTGGCGACCAGGATGTTGGCGGGCTTCACGTCGCGGTGCAGCAGGCCCGCGCGGTGGATCTCGTCGAGTCCGCGCGCGGCTTCGGAGAGCACGTGCAGCATGCGGGGCGGTGGCAGCGCCTGCGCTCCACCCTTGATCAACCCCGCGAGATCCACGCCGTCGACGAACTGCATGGCGATCCAGAGGTGCCCGTCGTACTCCCCGCGATCCCGGACCGCGACCAGGTTCGGATGCTGCAGCCGGGCGGCGACCTCGGCCTCGCGCAGGAACCGCGCGCGGAACTCCTCGTCACCGCGATGGGTGTCGGCGAGCACCTTGAGCGCGTCCCGGCGCGGCAGCCGCGGATGGTGCGCCAGCAACACCGTTCCCATGCCGCCGCTGCCGAGCGTGCGTTCGATCCGATACCCCGCGAAGGTCGTGCCTGCCTCGAACACAGCGGGCCTCCCCTCCCAACTGGACAGCAGCGCGGCAACCAGCTGGCTACCTGTAAAGCTGTGCTGTACAACGATTTACGCCGCGACTATAACAGCGCGGACCGCCCGGACCGGCTACCGCGTGGATGCGGTGGACCGTCCCGCTCCCGGGGCGGGACGACAACCGCGGGCGAAACGGGTGGTGAGAAAGCACACAGCACGGTCCCCAATGCCGACTTTAAACTGTTTGCGAGTTTCGGTCGCGACGATCGAGCCTGGGTGGGGCGCGTACCGTGCGGGTCCCTTCATCGCGTGTGGGCCTTGTCATAGGAGTGGATCCAGTTTTGAGCAGCGCCTTTCGCCGCCGCATCTCGCCCACCGAACGTCTCTACCTCGCGGCGCGGGAGGTGCATCCGCACTTCCTGATTCAGGTGGCCGTCGAGGGTGACGGCGCGCTCGACGCGGACAAGTTGCAGCACGCGGTCGAGGTCGCGACGCGGGTGCACCCCGGCGCGCGGCTGGTGCGCTCGGGGACGGACTGGATCGCGCGGGGCGCGGTGCCACGGGTGCGGGCGGTGGCGAACACCGTGCTCGATTACGACCGGCTGACCGAGGACGCGGTGCTCAACGCCCCGATCAGCCGCCCGGACTACGTATCCGAGGCGCCGAACTGCGAGGTGGTGCTGCTCACCGCCGACCCGGTGACCGTCATCTTCCGTGCCTTCCACGGTGTCATGGACGCCAAGGGCCTGCAGATGTGGGCCGCGGACGTCTTCCGGGTGCTGCGCGGACAGACCCCGGAGGGCGCGCTGGACGCCACCACCGATCAGGAGTTCGCGCTGCGGCTGGGCATTCCCGGCTCGCCGGTGTCCACCGTCCCGAACTTCCGATCGCCGATCGGGCACGGCGCGAAGATCGCGGGACGCCCGTTCCTGCTGCGGCATCGCGAGATTCCCGGCGTCAGCCCCGCCATCGTCGCCCGCGTCGGCGAGATCGTCACCGCGGCGACCGGTTCCCGCGCCCGGCTGATGATTCCGGTGGATCTGCGCCGCCACGACCCCGAGCTGCGATCGACCGCCAACCTGACGCTGCCGTTGTTCCTGGACACCGAACCGGGCGAGAGCTGGCGCGAGATCAACGCCCGCATGCTGGCCGGCCTGATGCGCCGCGACGAACTCAACCAGATGAAGAACCCGGGGCTGGAACAGGTTCCGGTGCCGATCGCCAAGGGCATCATCCGCACGATCGACAAGCTCGGCAGGCGCACGGGCCGAAACCTGTGCTCGGCCATCGTCTCGCACGCGGGCAAGGTGGTCCTCGACGACTTCGCCGGACCGGACTTCACCCCGACCGCCGTGGTCGCGATCCCCGCGCACACCGGACTCGCCCCGATCAGCTTCGCCATCGTGGAATCCGAACGCGCCACCGGGATCACGGTGTCCTGCCGCAACGGCGCGGGCGTGGCCGAGCGGCTCGAATCGCTGCTCGACACCATCGCGCGCGAACTCGGGCAGGAACCGGAGCTCACGGCCATCGGGACCGGGACCGTGCTCGCCCTCGAGGCGGCGAGCACGAGTGCGGCCGTCGTTCTCGATCCGCTGACCGGCCCCGAGTTGACCGGCCGCGAAGCCACCCTCGTCGAGCTGTTGCGCGCCCAGATCGCCGCGCGCCCCGGCGCGGTCGCGATCACCGGCCCCGACGGGTCGCTCACCTACGCGCAGCTGGGCACCCGCTCGGCCGCCGTCGCCGCCGCGCTGCGTGATCACGGCGTCCGGCCCGGGGACACGGTCGCCATCCTGGCGGGCCGTACGCAGGCCGGCCTGATCGGGCAGTGGGGCATTCTCGAAGCGGGCGCGGCCTTCCTGCCGCTGGACCCCAGGCACCCGCGCGAGCGAATCACCCAGGTACTCGCCGACTCCGGCGTTCGCCTGTGCCTGGCCGAGCGTCGTTTCGCCGAGATCGCCGCGGACACGACGCCGGTGCTCGTCCTCGAGGACCTGCCCGCGGACGGTGCGGACCCGGTCGACGTAGGCGTCGAGCCGGGCGACGTCGCGTACGTGACCTACACCTCCGGATCGACCGGGCGGCCCAAGGGCGTGCGGGTGACCCACGACGGTGTCGTGCACTACCTGCGCGCGGCCCTGGACTGGTACGAGCTGACCCCCGCGACCCGCTACGCCCACTACCACACCCCCGCGGCCGATATGGCCTGCATGGCAATGGTTTCCCCGCTGATCGCCGGTGGCGCCGTGGTGCTGGTGCCGGGGGAGATCAACCACCTGACGCTGTCGGACATCCTGGGTCCGGACGGCGCGGACACCCTGTTCCTCACCCCGAGTCTCGCCGAAGTGGTCCTGCGCCAGGACATCACACCGGTGGGCATGCGCACCGTCGTCCTGGGCGGCGAGCAGCTCAGTCACGACCTGCTGCGCCGGGTGCGCGAATTCTTCGGCCCGCGGGTGCGATTGGTCAACAGCTACGGTCCCACCGAGGTGAGCCTGGTCTGCGTCTCGCAGATCCTCACCGGCGTTCCCGCGCCGGACGCCACCGCGGTGCCGATCGGCCTGCCCGCCCCCGGCACGACGGTGTACCTGCTCGACGCCCAGGGCCGGCCCGTGCCGGACGGCAAGGTGGGCGAGCTGTACCTGGGCGGCCCGCAGGTCGCCGCCGGCTACCTGCACCGGCCCGAATTGACCGCCGAGCGGTTCGTCACCGTCGGCGGCGAACGCACCTACCGCACCGGAGATCTGGTCCGGCGGCTCGGTGACGGCACGTTCGAATTCGCCGGGCGGGTGGACGATCAGGTCAAGATCCGCGGCAATCGGGTGGAGCCCGACGAGATCCGGTGCGTCCTCGAGACGCATCCCGCGCTCGCGGCCGCAGCCGTCGTCGGCCGCCGCCGCGCCGAGCACAGCGATCACGTGCTGGACGCCTTCGTGGTCATCGCGCCGGGCGTGCCCGCGGGCGAACCCGGTGATCAGGAATTGCGGGACTTCCTGGCCGAGCGGCTCCCGGTGTACATGATTCCCCGGGCGTTCCACCGCCTGCGGGTGCTGCCGCTGACCAGCAACGGCAAGACCGACCGGCTCGCGCTGGTCCGGCTGGCCGAGGGTGGGGCGGAGGCGGTGCCGGAGGACTGGTTCGAGGTCGCGCCCACGAGCGAGCCGGTGTTCGACGACTCGTCCGAGGTCGCGGCTACGAGCGCGCCGGTGTTCGAGGACGCCACGAGCGGGCCGATGTTCGACGACCCGTTCGAGGTCGTGCCGACCTCGGTGCCGGACCGCGATTCCGGTGCGTTCGCCGGGGACCCTGTCCTGGACGGCGTCGCCGACATCTGGGCGCGCGTGCTGCGGCGCGAGCGCGGCGAGCTGCGCGCGGACTCGGACTTCTTCGCCCTGGGCGGGGATTCGCTGGCCACGGTGGAAATGCTGGCCCAGGTGTCGCGCCAGATCGTCGGCCCGGAGGCCGAACAGGCCTTCGTGGCCCAGGTGGAGGGTCTCATCCACCATCTGACCCTGAATCGAGTGGTCGAGGCCGTGACGGTGGCGGTCAGTGCGGGAGAACAGCGGTGATATTCATCGGTAGCGGCTCGCTGCTGTGGCGCGCGGTCGATTTCGCCCTCGCGGCCGGGCATCCGGTCGATCTGGTGGTGGTGCCCGCCGGGCAGGAGGCCACGGTGGGCGCCCGCGCGGTGACCGTGCGCGCGGTCGCCGACGTGAACACGATCGCGGACGAGGTGGCGGCCGGATCTTCGGATCGGATCGTGTTCTCGGTCAACAACGCGACCATCCTGCGCACACCCCTGTTGGACAAGGGTTTGCGCATCTACAACATCCACAACGGCCTGCTGCCCCGCCATCGCGGGCTGCCCGAGGCGGCCATCGCGCACGCGATCCTCAACGGCGACACCGCCTACGGCGCGACCCTGCACGAGATCGATGCCGGGGTGGACACCGGAGCCGTCCTGGACGCCGAGAGCTTTCCGATCTCGGGCACCGACGGTTTCCAGGACATCATGCTGCGCGGCCTGCGCGCCTGCACGCTGCTGTTCGAGCGCAACCTCGACGACATCGCCGCCGGTCGCGCGGTCCCGGTGCCCCAAACCGGCGGGGCCGGCGGCTATTACGGCCGCAAGGCCCTGGACGGGCTGCGGGATCTGGCCGATCACCCGGACTTCTCCCGGGCGACGGATCTGGGCATCTTCGCCGCCTTCTACCCCGAGCTGGCCGCCGCGGGCCGCGCCGCCAGTTTGGGGGGGCGGGGCGGGGGCGGGGGCGGCCGGCCCACCGTGTGCCGGTGGGGTTTAAAAAAAAGAAGCTGGCGGCGAAGTTTGCGGTGTTGATATCG
>NZ_JBSHMS010000061.1:0-10479 GCF_053645575.1 Nocardia sp. NPDC055321 | reverse complement strand
ACAACCGCTGCTGCGGATCCATCGCCAACGCCTCACGCGGACTGACACCAAAAAAACCAGCATCGAAATCCGCAGAGTCATAAAGAAACCCACCAGAACCCGTCGTGGATTTACCCAACGCGTCGGGGTCCGGGTCGTACAAATCTTCGTCCCAGCCGCGGTCGATCGGAAACTGCCCGATCGCGTCGACACCGCCGGATACCAGCTCCCACAAACCTTCCGGTGACACGACCCCACCGGGAAGACGACACGCCATGCCCACCACAGCAATCGGCTCGGCCGATGCGCGGATGAGCTGTTCGTTCTGTCGGCGAAGGCGATTGGTTTCTTTGATCGATGCCTTCAGCGCTTCGGCCACACGATCCGTTGTGACGGTCATTCCACAGTCCCCTCTTCGTCCGAACCGAGCGCGATTGCCACCAGTTCCCCCAGGTCCATCATGTCGATCAGTTCTTCGTCGCCGTGTATCTCGGCACCAGGCGTCGTCGTCTCCAGGTCGGCCAAACTCAGCAGTGTTTCCAGCAGTCCCGCCGCTCTGATTCGCTCGATCGGAATCGCACCGAGCAATCGGTGAAGTTCGGTGTCCTCATCGGTGTGCAGCTGCGCGGAGTCGGGCGAAAGTTGGCGCAGCAGGTACTCCGCGAGTGCTGCCGGGTTCGGGTAGTCGAAGATCACCGTGGCTGGAAGCTGTAGTCCGGTAGCCGATTTCAGCCGGTTTCGGACCTCCACGGCGCTCAGCGAATCGAAGCCCAAGTCCTGGAAGGCGCGACCGGGTTCGATGGTCGTGGCGTTGTCGTGACCCAGGACGACGCCGACATGCGCACGGACGACGTCGAGTACGACGCGTAGCTGCTCGGCCGAGGCCAGTCCGAGCAGTTGGTGTTTCAGGGCTGGGGAAGAGGCCCCACCGATCGCCCCGCGGCGCAAGCCCGGTAGGACGTTGCGCAGTACCGGAGCCAACAGGCCCGCGCTGGCCTGCGCGCGGACCGCGGCCGAATCCAGCCGCGCCGCCACCACCTGGACCGGTCCGTACTGCACGGCCGCATCGAACAGGGCCAGGGCCGCGTCGTTCGGCATGGCGGTGAATCCGCCTCGGTTCATCCGGGCGATGTCGACGTCACCGAGGTGACCGGTCATCGAGCTGAATTGAGCCCACATGCCCCATGCGATCGACTGTGCGGCGAGTCCGTTGGCCTGACGATGCGCCGCAAGACCGTCCAGGAAGGTGTTCGCGGCCGCATAACTGCCTTGCCCGGCCCCGCCGACGGTTCCCGATACCGACGAGAACAAGACGAAAGCGGCGAGGTCTGTTCCTCGCGTCAGTTCGTGAAGGTGCCACGCCGCATCGACTTTCGGCATCAGCACGGTATCGAGTCGATCAGGTGTCAGCGCCCCGATGACACCGTCGTCGAGCACCCCCGCCGCATGGATCACCGCGGCGAGCGGGTGAGCTGTGGGGATACTGGTCAAGAGTTCGGCCAACGCGGCGCGATCTGCGACATCACAGGCCGCGATATGGACCTGCGCCCCCAGATCCATCAGTTCGGCGCGCAACTGAACCGCGCCCAGAGCGTCTAGTCCGCTTCGACTGACCAGCACCAGATGCCGCGCACCGTATTCGAGCACCGCGTGCCGGGCCAGCACGGCGCCCAGACCACCGGTGCCACCGGTGATCAGCACCGTACCGTGGCCGAGGCCGTCCGTCCTCGACGTGGCCTCGGTGATCGACGGTCGCTGTATGCGCTCGAGTCGGGCCACATGTGCTGTTCCGGTTCGGACGACGATCTGCGATTCACCGGTGGCCAGGATCCCCGCGACATCCACCTCGCTGTCCGCGTCGATCAAGACGAATCTACCCGGATCCTCGGACTGAGCCGAACGGACCAACCCCCATACTGCGGCTCCCACGAGGTCCGTGACCGGCTCGCCCGACAGCGCCACCGCACCGGTTGTCTTGACCAGCAAAGTACTTGCGGCGAAGCGGTCCTGGGTCAACCACGCCTGCAACACCGCCAACATGCGCGCCAGCTCGGCGTGTACACCCTCGGCGGTATCCAAGGTCGGATTCTGCAGGGAGTCGATCACCACGACATCGGGGACGTCGGAACCTTCGCCGACCTCGTCCCAGTACGCCACCGTCTTTCGGGAAGACTCCACGACTGCGGTACGCAGTGGAGACCACCGCACTTCGAGCAGCGGGTCCGAATCTCCGGTCTCGCCAACCGATACCAGTTGCTCGGTCGAGATCGGGCGGGTGACCAATGAGGCAACCGACATCACCGGCCGACCCTCGGAATCGACCACCTCGATCGCAACCGCGCCCGCTTCGGTGGGCGAGATCCGAACTCGCAGCGCAGCGGCTCCGCTCGAGTGGAGGGTCGCGCCCTCCCAAGAGAATGGAAGCGCCACAGACTCGGCATCGGCGTCGGCAGCGTCGACAGCCAGAATTCCCGATTGCAGGGCGGCATCCAACAACGCCGGGTGCAGTCCGAATCCAGCCGTGGAGACCTCGCTGTCAGCGGGGAGGGCTACCTCGGCGAACACGTCCAGGCCTCGCCGCCAGACCGACCGCAAGCCTCGGAATGCCGGACCGTACTGATATCCGCGCTGCAGCAGGCTCGCATAGCCGGCGTCGATATCGACCGTCGTCGCACCGATCGGTGGCCACTGCACCAGGTCCGGTGACGCGGTCACTTCCTCCGAACCGAGCGTGCCTCGCGCATGCAGCAGCCAGGGCAGATCGCCTTCCCGCTCGAGCCGGGAGTAGATCGAGATCGGTCGGTCGCCCGAATCGTCGAGTCCGCCAACGACGACCTGGATCTGAACGCCGCCCGTGTCCGGGAGGATCAACGGTGCCTGCAACGTCAGTTCCCGCATCACGGTGCAGCCGACTTCGTCACCGGCACGCATCGCGAGCTCGACGAAACCTGTGCCTGGCAGCAACACCACCCCGGCCACCGCGTGATCGACGAGCCAGGGCTGCGCACCGACCGACAGCCGACCTGTCAATATCACTCCCCCGGTTTCCGGTGCCGCTACAACTGCGCCCAGCAGTGGATGCTTCGCCGGGCCCAGGCCGACGCCTGTCACATCCCCGAGCCGCGAGGCTCCCTCCAGCCAGTACCGTCGTCGTTGGAACGCGTAGGTCGGCAGGTCTACCGTTCGAGCCTGGCTCGTGGCCAACAGCGCACGCCAGTCCACCGCGATACCGGCGACGTACGCCTCGGCAGCAGCGGAAACGAACCGGCTCAGAGTGCCCTCACCTCGGCGCAGGGTCCCGACAACGATTGCGGAATCCTCGGTCTCACCGAGACTTTCACAGGTTTCGAGGATGCCGATGGTCAGGACGGGATGTGGTGTCGCTTCGAGGAAGGCCTTGTATCCCGCAGCAAGCAGGGCGCGGGTCGCGGCCTCGAATTGCACCGGCTCCCGAAGATTTCGGAACCAGTAGTCCGCGGTCAGCTCGGCGGTATCGATCACGGTGCCCGAAACCGTGGAGACGAATTCGGTGCTTGACGATGTCGGGGCGATATCGGACAGCGAGGCAACGAGGGACTCACGCAGCACCTCGACTTGAGCCGAGTGCGAGGCGTAGTCGACCGCGATCCGGCGAACCCTGACATCCTGAGACTCGGCGGCGGTGATGAACTCCTCCAAGGCAGTCCGCTCACCCGAAACCACGACCGAGTTCGAGCCGTTGATCGCCGCGATGGCGAGTGTGCCGTTCCACCTCACGAGCAATGGCTGTACCGATTCGCTCGAGAGTGAGACCGCGACCATGCCTCCGGTCCCCGACAGCACTGTCAAGGCTTGCGAGCGCAGCACCACGATCCGCGTTGCGTCGGCCAGCGACAGTGCACCCGCGACGTACGCGGCGGCGATTTCGCCCTGGGAGTGGCCGACGACCGCATTCGGGACCACCCCGACCGAGCGCCACAGTTCAGCCAGCGACACCATCACCGCGAACAACGCGGGCTGGACGACATCGACTCGCTCGAGTAGCTCGGGGTCCGGTTCGCTCACTACCTCGAACAGGGACCAGTCCACCAGCGGGTCGATCAAATCCGAGCATTCCCGCATCTTCGCCGCGAAGACCGGGGATGCTTCGAGCAGATCGCGGGCCATGCCCGGCCACTGCGATCCCTGGCCTGGAAAGACGAAGACGGTCTTGCCCACGACCGAACCGCTGGAACCGTGGATGACGCCGCTGGACAGGCCATCCTCGATCAATAAGTCGAGCTGCTCGATCAGTTCTTCGCGGTTGTTGCCGACCACGACCGCGCGGTGTTCGAACATCGATCGGGTGGTCACCAGTGAGAGCGCGATGTCAACCGGTGCCAGTTGATCATGAATGGATGTGAAGTCCCGCAGGCGTGCGGCCTGTCCGAGTAGCGCGCGCGGCGTTGAAGCCGAGAGCACCCAGGGCACAACATCATTCACACCGTGGGTGTCCGCTCCGACTGCGCACTCGACCGTGTCGACCGCAACCGGAGGTTCGACGGGCGCTTGCTCGAGCACTATGTGTGCGTTGGTGCCGCTGATTCCGAAGCTCGATACCGCCGCGCGGCGCGGCGCATTCGTCTCCGGCCACGCTTGGGATTCGGTGAGCAGCTCGACTGCCCCCGCGTCCCAATCCACATGTGGGGACGGAGCATCCACATGCAAGGTAGCGGGCAGGACGCCATGGCGCATCGCCATGATCATCTTGATCACACCCGCCACACCCGCGGCAGCCTGAGTATGACCGATATTGGATTTGACCGATCCCAGTTTCAGAGCCCGAGCATCGAGACGATCCTGGCCGTATGTGGCGAGCAACGCTTGGGCCTCGATCGGATCACCGAGGGTGGTTCCGGTGCCGTGGGCCTCGACCGCGTCGATTTCGGCCGGGGACAAGCGCGCGTTGGCCAATGCCGCACGGATCACGCGCTGTTGCGACGGACCGTTCGGCGCGGTCAACCCATTGCTGGCACCGTCCTGATTCACCGCCGAACCACGCATGATCCCCAGGACTCTGCGACCGTTACGACGCGCGTCGGACAAGCGCTCCAACACCAGAACACCCGCGCCCTCGCTGAATCCGGTGCCATTGGCACCGGCCGAGAACGCCTTGCATCGGCCGTCCGCGGCCAGGCCGCGTTGCCGCGAGAATTCAACGAACAGGCTCGGAGTCGCCATCACGGTAGCGCCGCCGGCCAAAGCGAGCGAGCATTCCCCGGCACGAAGCGCTTGGACCGCGAGGTGCATCGCCACCAAGGACGAGGAACAGGCCGTGTCCACCGTCACCGCAGGGCCCTCGAGACCCAAGGCGTAGGACACCCGACCCGAAGCCACACTCCCTGACATACCGGTGCTCAGATAGCCTTCGACCTCGGTCGGGACTTGCCCGCCGGAGCCGTAGTCGTGGTACATAAGGCCGGTGAACACACCGGTCTCGCTACCGGCCATCGAACGCGGATCAATTCCCGCCCGCTCCAACGCCTCCCACGAAGTCTCCAACAACAACCGCTGCTGCGGATCCATCGCCAACGCCTCACGCGGACTGATACCGAAGAAGCCGGCGTCGAAATCGGCGGCGTCGTACAGGAACCCGCCAGAACGCGTGTAGGTCTTACCCGACGCTTCCGGGTCCGAGTCGTACAGACCCTCGCCCCAGCCGCGGTCGGTCGGAAAATCACCGATCGCGTCCACGCCACCGGACACCAAATCCCACAGATCCTCCGGCGAAGCCACACCCCCGGGAAAGCGACATCCCATCCCCACCACAGCAATCGGCTCGAACTCATCCGAAACCCGCACCGGGGCTGCCGCTTGCACCCGGATACCGGAAAGTTGCGCGGTGAGATGCTTGGCGAGAGAGGTCGGTGCGGGGTGGTCGAAGATGGCGGTGACCGGCAATCTGATCCCGGTCACGGTCGTGAGCCGATTGCGCAGCTCGACCGCGGTCAACGAATCGAAACCGATATCGGTGAACGCACGCGTGGGTTCCATCCCCACGACGCTGGCATGTCCGAGCACGGCAGCAGCCTGCGCGAGGACAATGTCCAAGACCAAGGCATTGGCTTCGGGTTCGGACATGTCGGACAGTCGCGCCGTCAGGCCTGATGCACCGTTGCTCGCACCGCGGTTCGCGGTACGTCGTACCGTTCCTCGCACCAGCCCGCGCAGCAGGGCCGGCACCGATCCGGAGTCACGATGTACGCGACCGAGCGCATGCGGATCCAATTTGACCGGGACCAGGACCGAATCGTCGTATGCCGCTGCGGTATCGAGCAACGCCAATCCGTCGGCCGCGGACAGCGCCCCGACACCCGAACGCTCGATCCGCGCCCTGTCGGTCATGTCGAGAGCACCGGTCATACCGCTGTCCTGCGCCCACAAACCCCACGCCAGCGACTGTGCGGCCAGGCCCTGCTCGTGCCGATGCCGCGCCAACGCGTCCAGGAACGAGTTCGCCGCCGCATAGTTGCCCTGCCCCGGGCCTCCGAGAACCCCGGACATCGAGGAGAACAGCATGAAGCCCGGCAGGTCCAGATCCCGGGTCAGCTCATGCAGGTTCATCGCGCCGTCGACCTTCGGGCCGAGCACACGATCGACCTGATCCGCGCTCATCGACTCGATGACGCCGTCGGCGAGAACTCCCGCCGCATGAACCACCGCGGTCAAAGGATGATCAGGCGACACCGCAGCGAGGACAGCAGCGATGGCCCGCTTGTCCGCGACATCGCACGCGAAGACCTCCGCCACCGCACCGAGCGAGTCGAGTTGGGCCACCAACTCGGCTACGCCGGGGGCGTCCACACCTCTGCGGCTGACCAGCAACAGGCGCGTAATACCGTGTGCGGTCACCAGATGCTTGGCGACCAGAGCACCCAGACCACCTGTCCCACCGGTGATCAACACGGTCCCGTTCCTGTCCCACAACTCGAGCGAGTTCTGTTCCCGGGTCGCGGCGCCGACCCTGGCCAACCGCGGCACAGACACCGAGCCGGCACGAACTCGCAGCTCGGGCTCGTCCTGGGCGAGGAGGGCGGGAAGCGCATCCCACGACGACCGGTGAGCATCGATGTCGAGCACGACGAACCGACCCGGATGCTCGGCTCGAGCCGAACGCACCATGCCGAATACTGCCGCACCCACCAGGTCGTCGAGCAGTGAGCCCACCGAGTCGGGTGGGCGTATCACCGCCGGGCGGACGGTGACCAGGAGCCGGGATGCGACGAGTCGGTCGTCGGTAAGGAAGGCCTGGACCGATCTCAGCACCTGATGTGTCGCCTCGCGGACCCTGCGGGCCAATTGCGAAGCATCATCGCAGCCCGAATCGATCGACACCACAACAACTTCCGGCGCCTGTTCACCGCTCCCGAGATGCGTGGAAAGGGCATGCAGGTCGGGATAGAACCGAAGGTCGATACCGGCCGGAGTCCCTGCGGACAGCCCGGTCTCGCGCTCGGAGTCGACCATGGCCCACCAGTCGTGGTCCGCGGTCGGCGACGTCATGGTCGACATCGGAATCCAGTCCATTCGGAACAAGGACTCCGAGGAGGTGTCGCTGCCCGGCCTCAGTTGGTCCTGGGTGATGGGCCGCAAGATGAGAGACCCGATCCCCGCAACCGGCTCGCCGGTCCCATCGGTCACCGCGATCGACACCGTATCCGCCCCGACCGGCGAGATTCGCACGCGCAGCGACTCGGCACCGGTGGCGTACAACTGCACCCTGGACCACGAGAACGGCAGCCGCCCAACGAAATCGCCAGAGGAATGGTCCACACCTAATGCGTGTAGCGCGGCATCCAACAGCGCGGGATGCAACCCGAAGTCCGACACATCCACTCCCGCGGCGCTCTCGGTGTCCAGCGCGACGCCGACTTCGGCGAACACCTCGCTCCCGCGCCGCCATACCCGTCTGAGCCCTTGGAATACCGACCCGTACTCGAAGCCGTTCCCAGCGAACCAGCCGTACAAATCGCCGAGGTCGACCGCAGCAGCCTCCCTCGGCGGCCAATCCCTCAGGTCTACGGGCGCTGCAACCGCCGCATCACCCAACACGCCTTGCGCATTGCGGGTCCACGGCCCGCCCTGATTCGACTCGCCCAGCCTCGAATAGACACTCACGGTACGACAGCCGCTTTCGTCGCGGCTGCCGACCACCACCTGGACTTGCGTCCCCTGGGTTCCTGAGAATACAAGCGGCGCTTCGAGAGTCAGTTCCTCAACCGAGTCACATCCCACCTGATCGCCCGCGTGGAGCGCCATTTCCAGGAACGCTGTTCCCGGTAGCAGCACCACTCCGAACACCGAGTGGTCGACCAACCACGGATGGGTGATCGTCGATAGTCGACCCGTGAACACGAACCCTTCATTGGCTGGCAGTTCGGTCCCCGCACCCACCAGGGGATGACCGGTCGCCGTGAGACCCGCCGCACTGAGATCACCCGCCGAGCCGAGCGCGTCGATCCAGAATCGCTGTCTGTCGAACGCGTATGTCGGCAATTCCACCGGGAGCCCGTGCGCGCACAAGGCATTCCATGACACATCCACACCCGCGGTGAAGATCTGCGCCACAGCGGCTGTGAAGCTGCCCAGATCGCCTTCGTCGCGGCGCAGCGAACCCAGACAGATCGCTGTGGCGTTCGACTCCTCGAGGACCTCTTCCACGTTCATGGTCGACACTGGATGCGGGCTGATCTCGATGAAGGCGTCGTACCCGGCACTCACCAGTGCCTGCACTGCAGTGGCGAATTGGACCGGTTGCCGAAGGTTACGGTACCAATAGGCGGTGTCGATTTCGGCGGTGTCGAGCGCGACTCCGGTAACAGTCGAGTAGAACGGAATGCTCGAAGACCGCGGGGTGAGCGAACCCAGCGCGCGGGTCAGGTCCTGTTCGACCGCCTCGACCTGCGGCGAGTGGGAGGCGTAGTCGACCGGGATCCTGCGTGCGCGGATTCCCTCGGCAATCAGCTCCTGCATGAGAGTTTCCAGTGCCTGGACCGCTCCGGACACCACGGTCGAACGGGGTCCATTGATCGCCGCCAGCGCCAACTCACCCTCGTTCAAACGACTTTCGAGTTCGGCGGCAGGCAGGGGCACGAAGACCATGCCGCCCTGGCCGGCGATTTGCGATAGCACCTGGCTGCGCAGGGCAATGATCTTGGCCGCATCCTCGAGAGTGAGCGCTCCGCTGACACAGGCGGCCGCGATCTCGCCCTGAGAGTGTCCGATCACCGCGTGGGGGGTTACGCCGAACGCGCGCCACAATGCGGCCAGTGACACCATCATCGCGAACAGCACCGGTTGGATCACATCGACGCGATCGAGGTCGGTGTCAGGTTCTGTCCCGCGCAGCACTGCGGACAATGACCAGTCCACGTACGGGGACAAGGCGAGTTCGCACGCTTCGATGCTTCTGGCGAACACGGGGGAAGATTCGAGAAGTTCCCGGCCCATACCCAGCCACTGCGAGCCCTGACCGGGGAACACGAACACCACCTTGCGTGAATGTGCGTGACCGACGGTCACGTGCGGGTCAGCATCGCCCGACACGATCGCCCCCAGCCCGGCGAGCAGCTGTTCTCTATCCGCTCCGAGCACCACCGCGCGATGCTCGAACACCGATCGCGTCCTCACCAATGAGGTTGCGAGGTCAGCGTTCGAGAGTTCCGGATCCACGGTCACGAACTCGCGCAGCCGCTCGGCCTGACCACGCAACGCCTGCGGTGACTTCGCCGAAAGCACCCACGGCACAACAGAACCCATATCGTTTCCGTCGGCAATCGATGGCATCGACACGCTGTCGCCCTGACCGGTTCCGCCTTCAGTGGTTACGGGATCAGATTCCGTTGGTGCTTGTTCGAGGATCACGTGTGCGTTGGTGCCGCTGATCCCGAACCCTGATACCGCCGCGCGACGAGGCGCACTTGTCTCCGGCCACACTTCGGCTTCGGTGAGCAACTCGACTGCACCCGAGGCCCAATCCACATGCGGGGAGGGAGAATCCACGTGCAAGGTGGCGGGCAGAAGACCGTGGCGCATCGCCATGATCATCTTGATCACACCCGCCACACCCGCGGCAGCCTGGGTGTGACCGATGTTCGACTTGACCGAACCAAGTTTCAACGCCCGATCATCGACACGATCCTGGCCGTAGGTCGCCAAGAGGGCCTGGGCCTCGATCGGATCACCAAGGGCGGTGCCGGTGCCGTGCGCTTCGACCACATCGACGTCGGAAGGCGACAGCCGTGCGTTGGCCAGCGCCGCGCGGATGACCCGCTGCTGCGACGGACCATTCGGCGCAGTCAAACCATTGGACGCACCATCCTGATTCACCGCCGAACCACGCACGATCCCCAGGACTCGATGACCGTTGCGGCGGGCGTCGGACAAGCGCTCCAACACCAGAACACCCACACCCTCACCCCAACCCACACCATCAGCAGACGCCGAAAACGCCTTACACCGCCCATCCGCCGACAAACCCCG
>NZ_JBSHMS010000060.1:0-10663 GCF_053645575.1 Nocardia sp. NPDC055321 | reverse complement strand
TCAGTACTCCCGCGAGGCCGGGCCGGTAGACGTCGGGGCTGGCCTCGGCGAGTGCCCGGTGGATCTGAACGGATTCCTCGACCGCCGCCAGCGCCTCCTGGAACCGCCCCAGTTCGCTGAGCTGCAACGCGAGGTTGCTCAGACCTTTCGCGAGGCCGAGCCGGTAGACGTCGGGGCTGGCCGCGGCGAGCGCTCGGTGGATCTGGACGGATTCCTCGACCGCCGCCAGCGCCTCCTGGAACCGCCCCAGGGCGCCGAGCTGCATCGCGAGGTTGCCCAGATTTATCGCGAGCTCGGGCCGATGGGAGTCGGGGTGGGCCTCGGCGAGTGCCCGGTAGATCCGAACGGATTCCTCGCTCGCCACCAGCGCGTCCTGGAACCACCGCAGTTCGCTCAGCCAGCCCCTGAGGTTGTCCAGACCTTGCGCGAGGCGAGGCAGGCAGACGTCGGGGTGGGCCTCGGCGAGCGCCCGGTAGATCCGAACAGAAGCCGCGCCCACCACCACCGCCTCATGGAACCGCCCCAAGCCGCCGAGCCAGGACCCGAGGTTGTCTAGACCTTTCACGAAGTGAGCCAGGTAGACCTCGGGCCTGGTCTCGGAGAGTGCCCGGTAGATCTGGACGGATTCCTCACCCACCACCACCGCCTCCTGGACCCGCCCCAGGGCGTTGAGCTCGATCGCGAGGTTGCCCAGACTTGTCGCGAGCTCGGGCTGATGGGAGTCGGGCCTGGTCTCGGCGAGTGCCCGGTAGATCTGGACCGATTCCTCGGCCGCCGCTAGCGCCTCCTGGAACCGCCCCAAGCCGTCGAACCAGGCCCCGAGGTTGCTCAGAGTCCTCGCGAGGTGGGGCAGGTAGTCGTCGGGGTGGGTCTCGGCGAGTGCCCGGTGGACCTGGACGGCTTCCTCGCCCACCACCACCGCCTCCTGGAACCGCTCCAGCTGTCCGAGCTCAACCATGAGTTCGCGCAGAGTCCTCGCAAAGTCGGACAGGTAGACGTCGGGGCGGGACTCGGCGAGTGCCCGGTAGATGTGGACGGCTTCCTCGCGCGCCACCAGCGCCTCCTGGAACCGCCCCGGTTCGGCGAGCTGGTTCGCGAGGTTGTTCAGAGTCCCGGCTAGAGCGGGCAGGTAGGCGTCAGGGCGGAACTCGGCGAGTGCGCGGTTGATCCGGACCGATTCTTCGACCGCCGCCACCGCCTCCTGGAACCGCCCCAGGGCGCCGAGCTGCAGCGCGAGGTTGGACAGTCCACTCGCGAGGCCAGGCAGGTAGACGTCGGGGCTGGTCTCGGCGAGTCCCCGGTGGATCCGAACGAAATCCTCGACCGCCGCCGCCGCCTCCTGGAACCGCCCCAAGCCGCCGAGCCAAGACCCGAGGTTGCCCAGAGCTAGCGCGAGGCGAGGTAGGTAGACGTCGGGCCTGGCCTCGGTGAGAACCCGGTAGATCTGGACGGATTCCTCGACCGCCGCCAGCGCCTCCTGGACTCGCCCCAGGGCGTTGAGCTGGATCGCGAGGTTTCCCAGAGTCCTCGCAAAGTCGGGTAGGTGGGGGTCGGGGTGGGACTCGGCGAGTGCCCGGTGGATCTGGACGGATTCCTCGACCGCCGCCAGCGCCTCCTGCACCCGCCCCAGTTCGCCGAGCTGGATCGCGAGGTTGCCCAGTGCTTGCGCGAAGTGGGGCAGGTGCGAGTCGAGGGGGCCCTCGATGAGTGCCCGGTAGATCTGGACGGATTCCTCGCTCGCCGCCAGCGCCTCCTGGAACCGCCCCAGTTCGCTGAGCCGGGTCGCGAGGTTGCTCAGGGTCCTCGCAGAGTGGGGCAGGTAGACGTCGGGGCGGGACTCGGCGAGCGCCCGGTAGATCCGAACGGATTCCTCGCTCGCCGCCAGCGCCTCCTGGAACCGCCCCAGAACGCCGAGCTGGATCGCTAGGTTGTTCAGACTCCCGGCTAGGTCGGGCAGGTAGGAGTCAGGGCGGAACTCGGCGAGTGCCCGGTTTATCCGGACCGATTCTTCGACCGCAGCCACCGCCTCCTGGAACCGTCCCAGTTCGCCGAGCAGGACCATGAGGTTGCTCAAAGTCCTCGCAAGGTTGGGCAGGTTGTCGTCGGGGCTGGCCTCGGCCAGTGCCTGGAGGATCTGGACGGATTCCTCGCCCGCCGCCAGCGCCTCCTGGAATCGCCCCAGTTCGCGGAGCTGGGTCGCGAGGTTGCCCAGTGCTTGCGCGAAGTGGGGTAGGTGAGAGCCGGGGCGGCCCTCGATGAGTGCCCGGTGGATCTGGACGGATTCCTCGCTCGCCGCCAGCGCCTCCTGGAACCGTCCCAGCTGTCCGAGTCGCATCGCGAAGTTGCTCAGACCTTTCGCGAGGCCGTGCAGGTACTCGTCGGGGCGGGCCTCGGCGAGTGCTCGGTGGATCTGGACGCATTCTTCGATAGCCGCCAGCGACTCCTGAAACCGCCCCAAGTCGCCGAGCTCGTTCGCGAGCCTGTACAGGAGCGTGGCCAGGTCAAGACTATTTTCGTGGCCATCGGTGCGGTAGCGCTCGGTGAGGATGTGGCAGAGCTCGGCGGCCAGAGGCGTCAGTGTGTGCGAGTCGGTCGGAAACTGGGAGTACAGCCTCTGCAGGGTGTCGGTGGTGGTGGCGGGGTCGGTGACGGTCTGTTCGAGTGCGTCGAGAAGCGGTGTCGGTGTTTCCACCCGCGTGGCCACTTCGATGGCGTGTACCAACAACGTGTCAGGGCTGCGGCGGCACCACTCGGTGAGCTGTTGACCGGCGGTGGGACTGAACGCGGGATGCGCGCTCGCGCGGGTACATACCGTCAGCAATTGACGGGTTTGCTCATCATCAAGCGCTTGACGGGTGAGGGTTTCGATGATGCAGTGGCGGTTGTCGTGGTCGAGTATGAGGCGCCCGACTATATGTTCGGCGAGTCGGTCCGGCGCCAATCTTGCGAACGCCCCTGGGGTGTGCCCGGGGTACAGCCCCATCAGCCACGCACGGACTTTGTTCCGGATCAGCACTGGCTGCTGATCGGTCAGTTCCGGGATCCGCGTCAGCACGCGTTCGAGCTCCTGCCCGGTGGCTGGGGTCAGGACCGCGGTCGCGGCGATCGCGTCCTTGAGAGTGGGCATGCCCGGATTGTCGAGGAGACCGTAACTGGCAGCGGTGCTTTCCCAGTACCGGTGCTCATGTTCGAGGACCCGGTCCTCGAAACTTCGGGTAGGCCCGGGTGCGAGGGGGTGTGCGATGGTGGTGTCCAGCAGCGCGAGTAACGCGCCCATCTGCACCGCCAGCGCCGTGGCCGTGGTCTCGAACTGCGGTACCGGCGCGCGGGCGACCTGGGCGGCGGTGTGCGCCCAGTCCACCTCTGCGGTGGGGCCGCCCAATTCCGGGAGCGCGGCCGCGAACGCGGTGACAGCGGCCCGGTAGGTGTCTTCACGCGCGGCAGGGGAGTGATCCAGAATTGGCAGTTCGGTTGCGGAGGCCCATTCGATGATGTCGCCGGCAGCTCTACTTCCATAGGCGATCTGATTCCACCACTCTCCCCGGAACCGTGCCAGCATCAGCACTTTCATCGGCCGCTCGCTCCCAGAGCCGGCCAGGGTGGCCAGCAGGTTCCGGACCTGGGTGAGGCGGGATTCGGCGTAATCGACGATCACCAGCAGCGGAGTCCTGACCTCTGCGGTGATCTCCAACTCCGCGCCGGAGGCACCCGGGGCCAGCCACAGCACGCTCCATCTCTCTGCGGTGAGTTGGTCACCGAAGTGCTGTGCGAGGCGCGTTTTGCCTTGTCCGCCACGCCCGTACAGCAACCACGCCCCGACGCCGTCGGTCTGGGCCCACCCGTGCAGCTGCTCCAAGAGCTTGCCGCGCCCGGGCCGGAACGGCACCACCGCACGGCGCGCCACAAGCAGCGAGGATGGTGAGACGACCGCGCGGGGGGATTGTTCACGTTCCATCAGACTCTGCAGCTCGACCGGTTCCCACCAGGCCCCGCGCACCCCGGCGTGCTGCTCGAGCATGGCCCGAAATGCGGGGTCCGCCAGCAGCACATACGCGGGAACCGCGACCAGCGCGCTGTGGCGGCGGTGTTCGGGATCAGCGGCCACCACCCCGGTCAGCAGGTCACCGCAATACACCGCGGCACCGGAGATCCCCGCCCACGGAGAGGCCCCGAGATCCGCGGGGGGATGGGCATCGAGTTCTATGACGTACCGATTTCCGACCAGCCCGCTGCCCGGGCTCAATCTCCCGGTCGGCTGATCGGTCTCGGAAGTCGCGTGGTGCCGCACGTACTCCGGCAACCCCCATATCCGACAGGGGATCCCCGGATGGTGGGTCACGGTGCGGCCCCACACCACCGGCTTCATCCGCGGCGGCGTCCATTCGGGATCGTCGATGTGGACCAGGGCGGCGTCGTCGCGTTCGCCCGGGCGCCCGCACCACACCACGGTCCCGACGTAGCGGCCCGCGACGGTGGGACGGGACAGTCGAACCCGGGATCCGGTGTCCCCGACCACGTGCGCGGAGGTCAACACCAGCTGCGGCGCGATCAGATATCCAGAACCCGTCAGTACCCCGGCGACCCGGATCAGCTGCTTTTCTTCCATTGGACTGGATCCGTTCGATTCCCGAAACCACTACCGGCCCTGCATGTTCGGACGCGCGGCTATCGACTAGGGCTCGATCCGCTCAGGTACACCGTCCGCCTCGTCCGAATCTGGTTCGCGACCGATCAGGACATCCCCGCCGCCAGGCGCCTGCGGGGTGAGGGTCAAACTCACCCGCTGTCTGCGGGTGCGGCCGGCACCGCCTTCGACGTCCCCGGAGACCACCCATGCCTTGAACCCCGCCTTGACCTTCGCGTCCTGGCGCAGTTCCACATCGAACGACATCTCGATCGGCCCCACCGCGAACGCCACATCGCTCTCGCCGCGGCGCGCGGCCGCCCGCATCAGCTCATCGCGCAGTGCCGCGACCGCGTCGCCCAGTTCGATTTCCATGTCCGCCCCATCGCCGTCGGCACACGAGCCGCTACATCGTGTGCACCCATCCTTCCCGACAACCCCACTTCGCGAAAACGATTGGCCCAATCAATCTTCCATTCGCCAACCATCCGGTTTCATCCTGGCGCCAGCGCGGATCGTGACCACTGCCCCGGTTCGTCGGCTGTCGGCATTCGTTCCAGGACCGCGCCCCCTCGAGGCTTCGGTCCTGGGCGTGCGGGCCGCAGCCTATTCCGTCGCCGAGTACGCAAGGCCGTGCGCACTCTGGCGATCTTCATTCCCACCCCGAGGAGGCTCGATGCCAGCACGGCACTGATAGTCGACGTTGAGGTCTCGCTCACCAGCCGCGGGGTCCGGCTCCTGCCCAGGACCACACCGAGTGACCGCTGCACTCGGCTGACCGGATATGCCGATGCCCCTGAGCGTCCTACCGGTCCGCTCACCGGCCGCATCGTGATCGTGAGCGGCCCTGGCCATTTCGGGCAATCGCAGCAGATCGATCTTCCACTGCGGGCCGCTGAGTCGTCGCAGGCCCCTGACGACGCTGTAGCCATCGGGCGGAATGTAGTACGGGTCCGCGCCGCACTGCAGCAACAGACAGATGGTCTCGGTCGAGCTCCACGCTCCCCGGGCCTCGATCAGCAACGGCGTCAGGCCCCGGTGGCTGAACGCCTCGAGTTCGGCACCGGCATCGAGCAGCAGCCTGAGCACATCGACGCTGTCCTTCTGGGCCGCGAGGTGCAAGGGCGTGTGCCGTCGATGTCGCGGGCGTTGGGATCCGCACCCCACCTGAGCAAGCGCGCCACCAGCGCCGCGTCGGTGTCGACCCCGGCGTAGTGCAACCAGGTCCGCCCGTACCGATCCAGCTCGCGCAGGTTGGCCCCACGCCCGAACTATCCCCTCACCCGACCATCTTCCCGCCCGACACCTGTCGCTAGATGCTGTGTACCTGTGCTTGTCAGGATCGGCGCGCGTCCCGGGTGATCCTGACCGCGCCGCCGATGAACGCCGCGGTCATTGTCAGCAGCCCGAGTGACGGGATCCGGGTGAGTGTCGAGGGCGGCACGTCGAAGATCTCGAAGAGGCAGAAGAGCCCGACCAGGCTCACCAGCGTCAGGACAGCGGATACCAGCATCAGTATGCGGTCGCGACTCTCGTCCTCGGACAGCCCGCGCCTGCCTGCAGGACCCTGGGGCGATCCCGCGGCGGGAGCAGGAGCTGGCGGTGTGCCGGTCCACCCGGGCGCGGACTGCGGTTGCGGTGATGCTGTGCCTCGGCGCCAGGGGTGTGCGAATCCGATTGCCCCGGAAGCGAACACCAGGAGCGCGCCGGTTCCGAGCGCGATCCAGGGCGCGTTCGACCGCGACGAGGGCGCGGTGGCGCCCAGGACCGTGACCTCGAGCGTCGCGGGCAGGTCGTCGAGGTGCGCGAGCCGGTCGGTGATCGCGGCCCTGGCGGACTCGATGTCGGTTCCGGCTTTCAAACCCGCGGCCATGACCGCGGCGCTTTTGTCCGGGGACATCATCCCCGGAGTCGGCGGCGAGACCGTTTCGACCTCCGGCATCGCGCGCAGCGCCCGGTACATCGGAGTGATCTCCTCCGCGGACACCGTGCGGGTCGGGGACTGCTCGAGCAGGATCAGAATGTCCTCGTACGGAACGATTCCGGCCGCGGCCAGCTGCTCGGACACGCCTGCCACCGCGACCTGCTGACTGCGAGACACACCTACGCCGCCGCCGGCGATCAATGCGATTCCCCACACCAGCACAACTACAGCCACGATCACTCGAACAGACTTCACGAACCCCCCCAATGCCATTTCAGCTTCGATCCGCGAAGTCTAGTCAGATGTCCCCGCGCGGTCCGATCCCGCATGCGCTGCTGCGGCGGTTCGATCGGCCGGATTCCCCGCACGCAGCGACGGACCCGATTCCGAGGGGTGGGATCGGGTCCATCGGCTATCGGCGCGCATCGCGGCGCACCCGTTCACCGTAGACACTCGCGATGGCAATCGCACAGAACGGCAACCGTTTTGACGAACACGGGCGGGTAGATACGTACTGAACAAGTGTTGCGTTGACCGCCTGAATCCGAATGCATCACAGTGCGTTCGTGTGGGCAGCCGATCAGCGAATACCGCACGGACCTCACCACCAATCGACGTGCAGCACCAGTCGGCAAAGCCCCCAGTCAAGTTGTTGGGTAACAAACCGACTGGGGGCAGAACAGACAATAGAGACGCGGATCGGTGAAGCCGGGAGCGGGAGAACGGGGAAGAGCCGGGACCACTGATCATCAGATCCACTCGCGCCTACTCGCGACCACGTCGAACGTGGGCTTCTCACCGTGCTGTACTGCCACTGGCGGCCCTTCGAGCCCTTATAGATTCGGGAATCTCGGTCTGGCGGCTACGTCTGTGGAGTACATCGCCGGTCGCGATCGATCAAGAAAGGTCGGATATATCCAATTCGCGCTCTTCAGCAACCTCCCGATACTCGTCGGCTTGACGACGGGCTTGGGCGGCCGCTACGGGCTCGTTCTCGTCGGTGAGCTGACGTGCCCGGTTCAACCAGAACCGAAGGTGCCGAACGACCTCATCGTCGGACTTGGTCGCCGGGTCTCCGAAGGTAGGCCGCCAATTCGTCATGGCCTTCATTGTCCAGGCAATGCCCGCCATCTCGCGCAGCTGCGCCGGGCGGCGTTTCTCGAGCACCTGAGAACGGGAGTGTGGGCGCGTGACGGGTGTGCGTGCGAGCCGGACCGGCGGACTTCCGACCGTGTTTCTGGGCAAGCAGTCGGTGTATGTGATCCCGGGAGCACGCCACCTGGACTTACTCGCGCACTCCGTGGTCTATCCGGGCATGGTGCTGACCTCGATCCTCACCGGAGCGTCTGGGGCGGCGGTGTTCCGCGCGGAACTGACAATCGGTCGTCAGCGAGCTCGACGCGACAGGCGTGTCCGCTGGCGTCCCAGCGGCCGCGCAGGCAACGATCGATCCGGTGGGTGGGGACATCACAACTTCATCGGCTGATCGTTTCGGAGATGGAGGCACGGCATTGTGGGCAGTTCTGGTCACCGCAGTTGTCAGTCCAGCGGCTGTACTCGCTATTCAGCTGTGGCATCAGCGCACGATGGCCACGCAGGGCTGGCTGCGTGATCGCCGCGGCGAGCTATACGTCCAGCTGCTGCAATATCAGAATTCGGCTCTGGGGGCTTCATCGGCCGAGGCGGCTGTGCTGACCGCGGAGGCCGCGGCATTCGCGTCCGACGAGGTGTCCAAACGTTGGCGTGAGTCGAGGGATCACTCCAATATCCTCAACGAATACGTCGACGAGCATTACCCCGAATGGACCGACCCGGATAATCGGCCGGATCCTGCGACATTAAAGGCGGGGAATTTCTCGGACCTCGACTTCCAACGTCTGTGGACGGCCCGGGAGGCAGCAGCACAGGCTCTCACCGATCGGGTTCGGGATGAGCTGCGGGTGGAGCCCCGTGAGTGGCGCCGCGCGGTGCGCCGCCGCCACTAGGCAGATCCGGGTGACCCGGTTGTGGTGTCGGCGATGGTCCAGGTCTTGATCGCGTCGCCGTACGACCCCCACTCGTCATCGACCTCCGGGAGCGAGTACCAGTGCGGGAGTGGGGTTCCGTCGGCGGCGATGTCCGCGGTGCTCACCTCGCGCGCGGTGACACCGCCGGCCCGCAGGTGCGGGCACCAGCGTCGGGCAACGCTCAAGCAGGCGCGGTGCATGGCCGCGTCGGTCAGGATCCAGCCGTCGGCGTCGTGGAGCACCCACGCGCGATCAGGGAGCGCGAGCCCGCATACCTGACATTCCCAGTGGCTCTGGCAGTGCAGGATCCGGTTGCAGTCGATGGCTTTCCATTGGGGCTGACCGGCTTCGACCAGCGTCCCCCACGGCACCGGAAGCCCGTCGGCGCGGGGACGCGGCAACCCGCGCCGCCGTAGCCAGGTCGCGGTCGCGCTCGGTTGCTCAGTGGTCATCGGGTGCTCTCGAACGGTCGCGCCGGTGTGTCCGGGACGTACCCGCCCACGATAGTGACCGGAGTGCCGTACGACGCCGGTTCCCATCCACCGCCCCCGAGGAACCCCACCTCGATGACCACCTCACCCGAATCGTGGTCGTGGCGTTCCTCGACGAAAGCCACCACCCGGTCGTTCACCCTCGGGTCACCGCTGACAAGCCGGTGTCCCCGTTCGAGGTCAGCGACGGTGATGGAGGAGGTCCGCATGTCTGTTTCCTTTGTCCAGCAGTCGGTTCGCGGACGCCCTCGAAACAGCGCCCGCCCTCTGAAAGGCTCGCACCGTCGTCTCGGCGATGTTCCAGATGCGGCACGGTCGCACGTCTGCCGTCGAAGGGGCGCGTGATTGTGGTCTGCTTCATGCACAAGCCCGAACGCGGACCTCGGTGCGCCACCCACAGTCGCCGCGCCGACAGACGTGTCGACGTCGCGAAGCACGGACACGCAGAAAGGGGTTCCGGGAGCGACGCAGGCAGGCCGCTGCCGCGTACGCCCGATGCGGGTGCACGATCGAGGTCGTCCCGCTGCCTCGATGCGGTGATCGGGTCAGCGCCACGTCCAGGTCCGTGTACCGTCAGCTCTCGGGGGACTCGTAATCTGCTGCACCGCAACATGCTTGAGAAAGAGGTCGGTCGTGAAGGTCGCCATTGTCGCCGTGCTGGCTACGGTCGCTCTCGCTGGCTGCGCCTCCAGCACCGGTACACCCACCGAGAGCGCTGTTGCTGTGCGGTCCAGCGCGGCTGTGGTGCCGGGCAGCGGTGCGCCGCCGGCCGAGCCTGCCCAGCGTTCGCCGCTTCGGATGCAGACCTGCGAGGAGATGCTGGCGATGTTCACCGCGGTCCGAGAGGCACCTGGTGCGGGCGAACCGTGGGATGTGCGCCAGGCAGCGGACAACATTCTGGCCGAGGCGCGGACCTCGCCGAAGTGGGCGGGATGGAGCGAGGAGGAACGCGCCGATTTCACCGCTGGGCTTCGTGAAGCCGCGCAGGGCAGTTGCCCCTGACCCCGCGCCCGCCGCCCGGTATGGAACAGTTGCCGCGGCGTGAGAGCGCTCGTCACTGATTCAGCGAAGGTGCTGTCGTGGGGTCGCCGATGATTCGGAGGTTGGGCATTGTGCACCAGTACTGTTCGTCCTTCGCCAGCAGTACCGGGAACGACATGCACATGGTCACTGCGAACAGCGTCTGGTAGATCTGCTCGAATCCCTCGTGATCCGGGCGGACCGTGGGCCCTAGTCCTTTCGCCAACGCGAGCAGGAACAGGTTCAGGCTCCACAGGCCGCCGTACCCGTGCAGCACCGTCACTCCGGTGTCGTCTTCAGCGAATGTGAAGCCGTCGAATTCGTCACGGGAGTCAAGCACCGATCTCACCGACTCGCCGGTGACCGTGTACACCTCGACACCGAAATCCGTTTCGTCGCTCACAGATTCATCCCATCCATCGTTACGGGAGCACGCTCTCCGCTGGCCCCAGCATCTACAGTGCAGGCCGCCTCTACACAACGGCAACCGAGGGTCGCGCGGTCGCGCGGAATCGGTCTGGTGGACAGCCTCTCTCGTGACCAGAGGAAGAAGACCCGAGTGTCGGTCAGCGGCTTCCGCCCCCCGCTGCGGGAGGCG
>NZ_JBSHMS010000059.1:0-14647 GCF_053645575.1 Nocardia sp. NPDC055321 | reverse complement strand
CCTTCTTGGCCCCCCCCCCGGGTGGTGTGGCCCCCCCGCGGCCCCCCCCGGGGGGGGGGCCCCGGGGGGCGCCCCCCCCGCCGCCCCCCCACTCCGCCTACGTCCCCGGTGCACGCCGGAAACCGAGACCACGGGGCCGCATCCCGGTGCGGCCCCTCGCCCGGGGTGCGGCCCTCCTGTCCATTCGATGGGCCGCACCCCAAACGTGTTCGTCCGCAGCGGAATAGCGGGCCGCCGACACCGCCATCCCGCATGCTGGGCTCATGAGCACGAACCCGGGTGCGACCGCCGACAGTTCGGATCCCCTGCTGCTGGAGCAGCGGCGGCGACTGCTGCGCGAGCGGCTCGCGGCGCTGCGGCACGAGGTCGACGACCTGGCGCGGGCGTACCGCGAGCTGCCCGAGAGCGGGCTGCTCCTGGACACGCCGGGGGTCGGCGCGCTCACCTCCCCGCACTACTGCGTCGCCGGCGCCACCGAGGTTTTCGAGGAGGCGCTCCTCGAACTCGACGCCGCCGACGACGCCCTGGACCGCGCCGGGAACTACACCGGCAGACTGCGCCGCGCGATACTCGACGGCTGACTACCGGCCGAGCCGCCCGCCGCGAGAACCTCGGGACTACTTGCCCGCGTTCAGAACCCACTCGCTGTCGTTGACATCGACCTTCTTGCCGTCGACGAACACCGTCGGGGTCGCGGCCTTGTCGCTGCCCAGGGCGGACTTCAGGGAGCTGATCGCGGACTCGGCGTGGCCGCGGGCCGTCTCGAGGCGATCGCCGGTGATGATGCAGCTGACCACATCGGCCGAGGCGCCCGCGTTCTTCGCCAGGGCGGCCAGGGCCGCGTTGTCGTGGTCGGCCGCGCGCTCCTCGGGCTGGTCGGTGGTGAACAGGGCCGTGTGGAACTTCGCGTAGACGGGACCGTCGCCGGCCTGGGCGACGCACTCGTTCGCCGCCACCGCGCGAGTGGAGTAGTCCTTGCTGCGCGAGGCGTCATCGAGGAAGTTCACCAGGCGGTAGCGCACCGCGATCTTGCCCTCGTCGACCTGCTGCGCGATCTCCTGGCCGTAGCGGCGCTCGAGCTGCCCGCAGGCGGGGCACAGCGGATCCTCGTAGATCTCAACGGTTTTCGCGACGCCCGACTTGCCGAGCACGATCGCGCCGTCGGAGTCCAGCGCGACGCTCACCTCGGGGTTGTGGGAGGAGCCGTAGCCGTCGTTGCGCACCTCGTCCCCACCACCGCTCCACTGCATGACGGCGAAGACGATCAACCCGATCACGACCACGGCGACCGCCGCGAGGGCGTAGGTGGTCTTGCTCGAGACCGGCCGCGGAGTGTGTTTCGAAGACGGTGTGCTCACCCCGCCCACTCTGCACCACCGCGCGCCCGAACGCCCACCCACCCCGCCGGGAACGCCCGCGCCGTTCCGCGCCCGACGCCCGGCGCCGGCCACGACGGCCTCTCCTCACCACGCGAGCAGCGTCACACCCGCCGCATCGGCGCGGGCCCCGATCACACCACCGGCGTAGGCGCGGACTCCTTGCGATGCAAGGTCTCCGGCACCGCCAGCCACGCCGCGGTCGCCGAAGCCAGCAGCACACCCGTCACCCCGAGCGCCAGCCCGTACGACACCTGATCAGCGAGCAGCCCGATCAGGTACGGCCCGAGGAACGTGCCCAGGTCGGCGGACATCTGATACCCCGCAAGCACCGGCCCGCCACGCGTGTTCGGCCCGACGATATCGGCCACCGACGCCTGCAGCGCGGGCGAGAACATGCCCGACCCCAGCCCCGCCACCGCCGAGGCGACGAGGAACCACGGCAGGCTCGGCGCCAGCCCCAGCCCGGCGGTGCCCAGCGCGCAGACCAGCGTGCCCGCGATCAGGAACGGCTTGCGCCCCAGCGTGTCCGACCAGCGCCCGGACAGGAACAGCACCGCCGCGTTGCCCGCCGCGAACACCGTCAGCGCCACACCCGCCATGGCCGCGCCCTCGTCGAGCACCTCCACGACGATGAGCGGCACCAGCGCCATACGCACGCCGAACACCGCCGCGCCGTTGCCGAAATTGGACCAGAGCGCGGCCCGATACGCCGGGTTCGCCAGCCCCTCGCGGAAGGTCATGATCCGCATAGCGCCGGCGGTCTCCGGGGTGACCAGCGGGGAATCCTTCAGCGCCACATACACGATCAGCGACGCGATCAGCAGCGCCACGCAGTAGATGAGGAACGGCGCGCGCAAACCCAGGAAGGTCAGCGCGCCGCCGACCAGCGGCCCGCTGATCGACCCGATCAGAAAGCTGGTCGAGTACACCCCGGACACCCGCCCGCGCTCGGCGGGCGGCGACATCCGAATCACCAGCGCCAGCGAGGACACCGTGAACATGGTCGACCCGATACCGCCCAGCGACCGCAATACCAGCAGCTGCCAATAGGTCTGGGCGAACGCGCACGCCCCCGTCGACACCGCCACGATGATCAACCCGGTCAGATAGACCGGCCGCTCCCCCAGCCGCTGCATGAGTTTGCCGCTCATGGGCGCGAAGATCAGCCGCATGAGCGCGAAGGCGCTGATGATGAACGAGGCCGCCGCGACCCCGACACCGAAGCTGCGCGCGAACTGCGGCAGCGCGGGCGCGACGAGACCGAACCCGATCGCGATGGTGAACGCCGACCCCACCAGTACCCAGATCTCGACCGGCAGGGCCTTGGATCTAGCCACCGTTCAGGGCCTGTCCCACCATCTCCTCCGCGGCCGCCTGCACCTGCGCGAGATGCTCGGGCCCCTGGAACGATTCCGCGTAGATCTTGTACTTGTCCTCGGTGCCGGACGGGCGGGCGGCGAACCAGGCGTTCTCGGTGGTGACCTTCACCCCGCCCAGCGCCGCACCGTTGCCGCGGGCCCGGGTCTGAATGCCGGTGATCGGTTCCCCGGCTATCTCCTTCGCGGTAATCATGTCCGGCGTCAACGCCGACAACCGCGCTTTCTGTTCCACGGTGGCGGCGGCGTCGATCCGGTTGTAGGCCGGGCTCCCGTATCGCTTCTCGAGCTCGGCGTAGCGCGTGGACGGGCTCTGCCCGGTGACCGCGGTGATCTCCGCGGCCAGCAGCGAGAGCAGAATCCCGTCCTTGTCGGTGGTCCACACGGTGCCGTCCATGCGCAGGAACGAGGCCCCCGCGCTCTCCTCACCGCCGAAAGCGAGGCTGCCGCTGAACAATCCGGGCACGAACCATTTGAACCCGACCGGCACCTCGTACACGTCGCGGCCGAGCACCCCGACCACGCGATCGATCATCGAGGAGGTCACCACCGTCTTGCCGATCTTGGTCAGCGCGTCCCACCCCATCCGGTTCGCGATCAGGTACTCGATCGCCACCGCCAGGTAGTGGTTCGGATTCATCAGTCCCGCATCGGGAGTCACGATGCCGTGCCGATCGGCGTCGGCGTCGTTGCCGGTGGAGATGTCGTAGTCGTCGCGAATCGCCACCAGCGAGGCCATGGCGTAGCGCGAGGACGGATCCATCCGGATCTTGCCGTCGCTGTCCAGGGTCATGAAGCGCCAGGTCGGATCGACGAACGGGTTGACGACCTCGAGCTCCAGGTCGTACCGCTGCCCGATCTCCTCCCAATAGTCCACGCTCGCACCGCCCATGGGGTCCGCGCCGAGCCGGATCCCGGCCCCGCGCACCGCGTCCAGGTTCAGCACGTTCGGCAGATCGCCGATGTAGCGGTCCAGGTAGTCGTAGCGCTCGACCTTGCCGGCCAGCGCGGTGGCCAGGCTCGTGCGCTTGACGTCGGCGAGCCCGCCGCGCAGCAGTTCGTTCGCGCGGGCGGCGATCGCGTCGGTGGCGACCGTGTCGGCGGGCCCGCCGTGCGGCGGGTTGTACTTGAACCCGCCGTCGCGGGGCGGATTGTGCGACGGCGTGACCACGATCCCGTCCGCCTGATGCCGGGTGCCGCCGCGATTGTGCCGCAGCACCGCGTGGCTCAAAGCCGGTGTGGGCGTGTACCTGTCCCGCGCGTCGATCATGGTGGTGACGTCGTTGGCGGCGAGCACCTCGAGCGCGGTGGTCCACGCGGGCTCGGACAGCGCGTGCGTGTCACGGGCCAGGTACAGCGGCCCGGTGATGCCGCGACTCGCCCGGTACTCCACGATCGCCTGCGTGATGGCCAGGATGTGCGCCTCGTTGAAGGCGACGTCGAGGCTGGACCCGCGATGGCCCGAGGTTCCGAAGGACACCAGCTGCGCGGGCACGGACGGATCCGGGATGCGGCTGTAGTAGGCCGTCACCAGGTGGGCGATGTCCTCGAGATCCGTGGGCCGCGCGGGACGTCCCGCGCGATCGTGAGCCATGCTCGCACCGCCCTTCCGTATCGCCTGCGCCCGGCTGGTCATCAGCATCACGGTCCCACCCGCCACCCGGACCGGGCCGCGACCGGACGTGCCTCGCCGCCGATCACTACGTTCGCCACCGCATAGCTGTCAACGCTCTCCTCAGCCCATCGAATCGTTGCACAGCCGAACGTACCGAGCGCGGCCGGTGCCCCGCGAGACCCGATTCCCGCGGCGCCGAACTCCCAATGATGCGCTCCCACAGCGTCCGGCGGGCTCGCAGCCCCCGATTCGGCGGCTTTCACCCGCGGCGCGCGCGGCGTACGGACGCCGGAGGCTCGCGGAGCCCGCACCCGATCGGGCAGATAGCGGGCCGTCATGCCGACCCTATCGCCCCGTGTCACCGGTGCGGCCGTCATCGCCGAACCTCACCCATCACGTGCCCCCGTTCCGTCGAGCCGTTCCGACATCCACCGTGCCACGCCCGTCCCCGCCACGCGCCCGGCGATATCGACCACCGTCCCCCGAGGTGGCCGGGCGCGGAAGGGATCCGGCCCGTTTCCAGCAGTCTACGAACTTCCGGGCCGTCGCAGCAGGGGCGCGATCTCGCCGGCCGGGCCGAGGCGGTCACCGGCGCGTCCCCGAACTCGCGCCAGTTGTTTGCCATTTCACTGCGAAAGGGTGTGTTGCTGAAGCCGAATGAACGCCCGGAACTGCAAGGATGGTGCGGCTTGCCAGGTGTTGTCCCATCGGCCACGAGGAGAGCCAACTTTGTCGGTACGGCAGTCGATCAGAAGCATGCTGTTCCGAACCTGCGGAATTGCCGCAGTAGCGATCGCGGTGGCGACCAACGCACCCACCGCGCACGGCGCGGTCTACCCCGTTCCCGAGGCGGACGGTTTCTACTACGCCCCAGGCGATCTCGGCGCCAGCGCACCCGGCGATGTCCTGCGCTCGCGCATGGTGGGCGTCCACGGCTGGCCCGGTTCCACCGTGTGGCAGTTGCTCTTTCACTCCACCGATTCCAGCGGCGGCCCCATCGCCGCGGTGACCACGGTGATCGTGCCGCCCGGCGGCGGCAACCACCCGCTGGTCTCGTACCAGCCGTTCGTGAACTCGCTCGGCCTGCAGTGCGCGCCGTCGCACGCGCTCTTCGACGGCGGGCTCAAGGAATCCGCCGCGCTGAACATGCTGCTGGCCCGCGGCTGGGCGGTGGCGGTTCCGGATCACCTGGGACCGACCAGTGCCTACGGCGCGGCTCGGCTCGGCGGCCAGATCACCCTCGACGGCATCCGCGCGGCCAAGCGTTTCGCCCCCGCGGGCCTGGGTGATTCACCGGTCGGCATGGTCGGCTACTCCGGTGGCGCGATGTCCACCGGCTTCGCGGGCGCGCTGGCCGCGGAGTACGCGCCCGAACTGCCCATCGTCGGCATCGCCATGGGTGGCGTGCCGGTGAACCCGGGCAAGATGGCCATTCAGGTCGGTGACACCCCGCACCCGCTGTTCGGGCTGGGCTTCGCGGTCGCGATGGGCATGGAACGGGAGTACCCGGGCGAACTGCCGCTCGGCAACGCCCTGACCCCCGCCGGCTTCGCCATGCGCGATCGCATCGCCAATGCGTGTGTGGACGACATCATCTCGGCCGGCGCGGGCCACACCATCGGGGAGATGTTCAACCCGGGCATGGAGAACGACCCGACGCTGATCAGCACCTTCCACGCCAACGCGCTGGAGATCTACCCCGGGGTGCCGCGCGCCCCGATCTACCAGTGGCACGGCGGCAACGATCAGGTGCCGCTGGATCTGGCGATGAACACCGCCGCGAAGTACTGCGGCGCGGGCACCCCGGTGCAGTTCGACGTCATCCCGGGCACCGATCACCTCACCGCGATCGCGCCCGGCACGATGAACGCGATGGGCTGGATCGGTGATCGTTTCGCGGGCAGGCCCGCACCGTCCAACTGCCGCTGACGCTTTCGGCGGTCGCTCGAGTACAACACGTGTGAACACGACAGGGGCCCACTCGCGAATCGCGAGTGGGCCCCCGTCGTACCGCGGGACGGCCGGTACCCGAGTCGCCGCGCGCTCGTTCGTGAGATCGGCGCGCGGCTATTCGAATCTCAGTGCGCCAGAACCGGTTCACCCTCCGACGGCTGCGGGACAGTGTTGGGCATGATGAATCCGGTGATCACCGCGCCGACCACGAAGATGGCCGCCGCCCACCAGAAGGTGGTGGTGTAGCTCTGCACGGCGGCCTCGGCCAGCGTCTGCGGCGACGGAACCCGCTCGGCCACATAGTCATCGAACGAGGACGCCGCCAGCGTGCTCAGCAGCGCGGTGCCGATGGAACCGCCGACCTGCTGGCTGGTGTTCACCATGGCCGAGGCCACGCCGGCGTCGGTGTGATGCACGCCCGAGGTCGCGCCGATGAACGCGGTCGACATCGCGGTGCCGAGGCCGACGCCCATGAGGATCAGGCTGGGCAGGATGTGCGTGGCGTACGCGGTGTCGACGCCGATGTTGGTCAGCAGCGCCATGCCCACCGCGGCGATCAGGAAGCCCGCGACCACGGTCGCGCGCGGCCCGACCCGGGGCACCAGCAGCGAGGGCACCGTCGTGGAGGAGGCCACCATGCCCGCGACCATCGGCAGGAAGGCGACGCCGGTGACGATCGGCGAGTACGACAGCGACTGCTGCATGTAGTAGGTCAGGAACAGGAACATCGCGAACATGCCGATGCCGATGGCGAACACGGTGATGTAGGACGCGGCACGGGTGCGGTCCAGGACCACGCGCAGCGGCAGCAGCGGGTTCTTGACGCGCTGCTCCAGGAACACGAACACGCCGAGCAGGATCACGCCGCCGATCAGGAAGCCCAGGGTCGCCGAATCGGTCCAGCCGTCGGTCTCGGCCTTGGAGAAGCCGTACACGATGGCGAACAGCGCGGCGGTCACCGAGAGCGTGCCGGGCAGGTCCAGCTTGGGCCGCTCGGTGGCGGTGTGCTTGGCCAGCAACAGGATCGCGCCGACCAGCGCGACGGCCGCGAAGACGAGGTTCACGTACATGACCCAGCGCCACGACGCCCATTCGGTGAGCGCGCCGCCGAGCAGCAGGCCCAGCGCGCCGCCGGCGCCCGCGATGGCGCCGAAGATGCCGAACGCCTTGGCGCGCTCACCGGGCTCGGTGAAGGTGACAGTCAGCAGCGAGAGCGCGGCGGGCGCGAGCAGCGCGCCGAACACGCCCTGCGCGACACGCGAGGCGACCAGGATCTCGAAGTTGGCCGCGGCGCCGCCCACGGCCGAGGCGACGGCGAAGCCGATGAGCCCGGCGATGAAGGTGGTCCGGCGCCCGAACAGGTCGGAGAGGCGGCCGCCCAACAGCAGCAGGCTGCCGAACGCCAGGGCGTAGCCGGTGATCACCCACTGGCGGTCGGCGTTGGAGAAGCCCAGATCGAGCTGGGCCTCGGGCAGTGCGATGTTCACGACGGTCGCGTCGAGCACGACCATCAGCTGTGCGACGCCGAGTACGGCGAGCACCCACCAGCGCATGGCGTGCGATCCGCGCCTGCCGTCACCGGCCGGCGCGGGCGCCGCGGGCTCTTTCTCGAGAGCTGTCGTCATGGTTGTTCTCCTCGTCCCCTAGGATTAACGGAGAGCCCATCTCCGTTTACCGATCAAAGCTAACAGCTAAACGGAGAAACAGCCTCCGGATAATCCCGTCTCCTGTTAGGATCTGGGTGTGAATCACGTCACCACCGCGCCCCCACCTCGGCGTTTGCGCGCGGACGCCGCCCGCAATCAACAGCGGATCATCACCGCGGCGAGCGAACTATTCGCCGAGCACGGTCTCGAGATCACGCTGGACGATGTCGCCGCCAAGGCGGGCGTGGGCGTCGGCACCGTCTACCGCCGCTTCGCGAACAAGCAGGAGCTCATCTCCGAGGTGTTCGACCAGAACGTCTCGGAGTTCGCGGCCGCCGTGGACACCGCGCTACACCACCGCGACCCGTGGCAGGGCCTGGTCGAGTTGTTCGAATACGCCTGCCAGCACATGGCCGCCAACCGCGGGCTCAGCGAGGTGCTGCTCGAGATGCGCGACAGCATCGACCGCTTCACCTGCGTGCGCGATCGCATCCAGCCCGGCATGCATCAGGTCGTGCAGCGCGCCAAGGATTCCGGCGTCGTGCAGCCCGACATCGAACCCGGCGACTTCTTCGCCCTGGTGAACATGGTCGACGGCGTGGCCGGCTTCGCGCGCACGGTCAATCCCGAGGTGTGGCGGCGCTACGCCGCGGTCGTCCTCAACGGCGTGCGCGGCGACTCGGTCCCGCGCCTGCCGCTGAACGTGCCCGCGCTCACCGACGACGAGGTACACGCGGCGAAAGTCGCGATCTGCGAGAAGAGCAAACGCTGACGATCACGCCCGCGGGACCGGCCCACCGGTCCCGCAGCGCGAGAAGCGGAAGAAATTCGCACTCCAGCTAGCTTTTGGTCACATTCCAGTAGCGCACATCACACTGCGGGTTTAAAGTTGGTCGCATGACCAACTCATGGGTGAACTGGGCCGGAGATCAGAGCTGTTCTCCGGCGTCCTTCGCCGCACCGGGCTCGCCCGAGGAAGTCGCCACCGTGCTGGCGCGGGCCGAGGCCGCCGGGCACACCGTCCGGGTCGCCGGATCGGGCCATTCCTTCACCGAGACCGTGCTCACCGACGGCACCCTGATGCGCCTGAACAAGCTCGACAAGATCCTCTCGGTGGATCGCGCCACCGGCCTGGTCCGCGCCGAGGCCGGCATCACCCTGAACGCCGCCAGCACCGCGCTGCACCCGCTGGGCCTGGCCTTCCCCAACCTCGGCGACATCGACGTGCAGTCCATCGCGGGCGCGACGGCCACCGGCACCCACGGCACCGGCGCCAAGCTCCAGAACCTCTCGGCCGCACTGCATTCGGTGGAGCTCATGCTCGCCGACGGCAGCCGGGTCGAGCTCAACGAGCAGACCGATCCCGACGGCTGGCGCGCCGCGCGGGTGAATGTCGGCGCGCTGGGCGTGGTCACCGAGGTCACCATGCAGATGGTGCCGTCGTTCGTGCTCGAGGGCGTCGAGCGGCCCGAGCCGGTCGAGGACGTGCTGGCCGACCTGGACACCCACGTCGACGGCAACGAGCACTTCGAGTTCTACATGTTCGCGCACAGCCCGCTGGCGATGACCAAGCGCAACAACCGGGTCGAGCTGCCCGAGCAGCCCCGGCACCCGGTCGTGGACTGGTTCTCCGACATCCTCATCACCAACCACACCTTCGACGCGCTGTGCAAGCTCACCCGCGCGCAGCCGAAGCTGATCCCGTACGTGCAGCGGGCCGCGGCCTACGCCGGCAGCTACCGCCGCCAGGTCGAGCGCTCGCACCGGGTCTTCGCCAGCCCCCGGCTCTTCCGCTTCACCGAGATGGAATACGCCATCCCGCGCGAGCATTCGGCCGACGCGATCCGCGAGATCAAAGAGGTCGCCGCGCACTTCGACACCGTCATGCCGATCGAGGTGCGCTGGGTCGCGCCGGACGACGCCTTCCTGTCCCCCGCCGGCGGCCGCGAGACCTGCTACATCGCGGTGCACCAGTACGCGGGCATGGAGTACGAGCCCTACTTCCGCGCCTGCGAGCGGGTGTTCGACCAATACAACGGCCGCCCGCACTGGGGCAAGCGGCACTTCCAGACCGCCGAGACCCTCGCCGAGCGGTACCCGGAGTGGGAGAAGTTCGCCGCGGTCCGGCGGCGGTTCGACCCCAAGGGCCGTTTCACCAACAACTACATCGAACGGGTATTGGGACCCGTGGGCTGAGCCCACGCCGCAACCTCCCCGAGCCGGGTGCACACGCACCCGGCTCGGCGCTTTTCTGGGCACCGGGTCCGGAGCCGACTATGCTCATTTGCTGAAAGATCGCTACAAGTGCGTTTCTGTTCGTCGGACTGTCCCGGATGCACGCCCGGTCCCCGGGTGTGACCACACGCGAGGAGGTTTCGATGTCTGAGATCAACGACAAATTCGATGAGGCGGCCGGCAAGGCCAAGGACGCCGCCCAGGATGCCGAAGCCAAGGCGCGTGAGGCCGCCGACAAGGCGAAGTCCGCGACACAGGACGCCGCGAAGGACGCCGAGGGCAAGGCGGACCAGGTCGAGGAGAAGATCAAGGACGCGGTCGAGGACGTCCGGGAGAAGGTCGGCGGGTTCGTCGACAGGATGAAGGACAAGCTCGGCGGCGGCGCGAAGTAGCCGCCGGTATGCCGACGAATGAGGATAACGGTCTGACCGCCGCCGCCGGGCAGCTCGCCGAGAAGGCCAGCGGAGCCGCCGCCGAACTCTCCGACCGCGCGAGTACCGCCGCGGCCGACCTCGCCGATATGGCCAAGGCGTTCGCCGACAAGATCAACACCGAGGATATGCAGGGCACCCTCGAGGACGTGCGCGCCAACCTCGAGCACGCCGCCCAGGACGTCATGGCGGCGGTCAACGCGATCGTCGAGGCCTTGAAGGACCGGGTCGGAAAGTAGGCCATCGGGTGCGGGGGCACCGGTCCCCGCACCCCCGCACCCGGACACCCGTGCGACTCGGCGAGGTCGAGCACGGTTGCGCCGCGGCGCGGTTCGAACCACTCGACGGAGGACGGCTGCCCGTGAGCGCACCGAAGACCACCTCGTCCGATCCGGCGCCCGTGCATCCCCGGGCGGCGGTGGCGCCCCGGGTGTTCTGGCCATCGGCGATCGTGGTCGCCGCCTTCACCGTCTACGCCATCGTGTTCCGCGATCTCGCGGCGCGCCAGGCGAAAGCGCTGCAGGACAACGTGATCGGCGGATTCGGCTGGTACTACATCGTCATCGTGACGCTGTTCGTGGTGTTCGCGATCTGGCTCGGGGTGGGGCGCTTCGGCGACATCACGCTGGGACAGGACGGTGAGCGCGCCGAATACTCCATGGGCGCTTGGCTTTCCATGCTGTTCGCGGCGGGCATGGGCATCGGCCTGGTGTTCTGGGGCGTGGCCGAGCCGCTGTTCCACTACGACGATCCGCGGCCCGGCGTCGGCGACACCGCGGCCCAGCGCGCCGACGCCGCCATGGTGCAAACGTTCCTGCACTGGGGAATTCACCCCTGGGCCATCTACGTGGTGGTCGGGCTGGCCATCGGCTACTCCATTCATCGCAAGGGCAGGCCGGTCTCGATCCGCTGGTCGCTGGAATCGCTGGTGGGCGATCGGATCCGGGGCTGGCGCGGGGACGCCATCGACATCGTGGCGGTCATCGGCACCGTGTTCGGCGTGGCCACCTCACTGGGCCTGGGCATCCTGCAGATCTCGGCGGGTCTGAACTATCAGGGCTGGCTGCACGAACCCGGTAAGGGCCTGCAGGTGGTGCTGATCCTGGTGGTGACCGGACTGGCCACCATCTCGGTGGTGACCGGCGTCGACAAGGGCATCAAGCTGCTCTCGCAGGCGAACATGGGCATCGCGGGATTGCTGATGCTCTTCATACTGGTCGCCGGGCCGACACTGTTCATCGTCAACGACCTGGTGCAGAACATCGGGGCGTACATCCAGTCGCTGCCCAAGATCAGCCTCTATACCGGTGCGACCGAAGGCCCGACCGGCACCGCGTGGACCCAGCAGTGGACCGTCTTCTACTGGGGCTGGTGGATTTCCTGGGCGCCCTTCGTCGGGGTGTTCATCGCGCGCATCTCGCGCGGGCGCACGGTCCGCGAATTCGTGGCCGGGGTGCTGCTGGTGCCGACCCTGCTGACCTTCGTCTGGTTCGCGGTCTTCGGCGGCGCGGCCCTGAACCGCGAGATGTTCGGCGGCGGCGGCCTCGTCGGCCCGGACGGCCCCGATCGCGACAGCGCCCTGTTCGCGCTGCTGGACACCCTGCCCGGCGGCAGTCTCACCGCCGGCCTGGCGATCCTGGTGATCGTGCTGTTCTTCGTCACCTCCGCCGATTCCGGCGCGCTGGTCATGAACATGCTGTCCTCGGGCGGCAATCCGGAACCGCCGACCTGGAGCCGGGCCTTCTGGACCTTCGCGACGGGCGGCGTCGCCATCGCCCTGCTGGTGGCCAGCGGCGAGGGCGCCTCGGCGCTGACCACCCTGCAGACCGTAGCGATCCTGATCGCGCTGCCGTTCAGCGTGGTCATGCTCGCCATGTGCTGGGCCCTGGTCCGCACGTTCCGGGCCGAGCAGGCGGGGCGAAAACCGAAGAAGTAGCACGTGATTCAGGACGGCGGCGCGACGACGGCGGATCGCGGCGCGACGGCGGGAGCGGCGGGCCGCCACCCGGGCGGGGCGAAGATGTAGCCGAGCTTGTCCCGCAGGCGGTGCGCGCCGCGGACGTCGCGGACGATGTTCACGTACTCGCCGTACTCCAGCTTCAGCAGGTTGTAGGTGCCGACCGGGGTGGTCAATCCGTAACGGGGACGGTGCAGTTCGGCCTGGAACGTGCCGAACATCCGGTCCCACACGATGAAGATGCCGCCGTAGTTCTTGTCCAGGTATTCCGGGTCCGATCCGTGGTGCACCCGGTGGTGCGACGGGGTGTTGAAGATGTACTCGATCGGGCGGGGCAGCTTGCCGACGGTCTCGGTGTGGGTGAAGAACTGGTAGATCAGGTTCAGGGTCAGCGCGATGTAGATCGCCCACGGCGCGAAGCCCAGCAGTGGCAGCGGCGCCCAGAACAGCGCCTCGGACCAGGGGTTCCACTTCTGCCGCAGCGCGGTGCCGAAGTTGAAGTACTCGCTCGAGTGGTGCGCCCGGTGCGCGGCCCAGCCGATCCGGACCCGGTGCGAGAAGCGGTGATTGAAGTACAGCGACAGGTCCACCACGACCAGCAGCAGCGCCCAGCCCCACCAGGTGTCGGTGGGTACGTGCCAGGGCGCGACGGCCCACAGGTAGCTGAACCCCAGCAGCACACCGAGTTTGAGCAGCAGTGACGAGATCAGCGAGAGCAGGCCCATGGACAGGCTGGTGCGGGTGTCCCGGGCCAGGTAGCCGGTGACCTCGTCGCGGTCCCGCAGCGTCCACACCTCCACCGCGATGAAGAGGAAGAAGCCTTTTCGGCCACTCCCACCCCGTTCGGTCGACCGTCGCCACTACCTCCGGCAATCTACCAACCGGGCCGCCGCTCCTGCCCGGACGTCGACCCGGCGGGGCGGGACGACCGGGTTCACGAACCCGGCCCGGGGAGTCATAGCCCACCCCGGACGGTGTGATGTGAGCGTCGTCAAGCCGGGTGCACCGAGTTCGAATCACGTGGTCCGGAGCCTTTAGACTGCGGCGAAGTACATAACGGAGTCGTCACGGATGGGGTTACACAGCGTCATGCTCAAGGGTTTCAAAGATTTCCTGATGCGGGGCAATGTTATCGATCTCGCGGTCGCGGTGGTCATGGGTACCGCCTTCACCGCCATCGTGACCTCGGTGACCAAGGGCCTACTCGAACCGCTGCTGGCCGTGCTCGGCGGGAACAGCGAATTCGGACTCGGCTTCCAGATCATCGGCAGCAAGCCGGCCACCTTCGTCGCCCTCGGCCCGATCATCAGCGCGGTCATCAACTTCATCACCGTCGCCGCGGTGCTGTATTTCATCCTGATGGTCCCCATGACCCACCTGCAGCGCCGGCTGGCCCGCCAGACCGAGATCAAGGCCGATCCCACCGAGATCGAGCTGCTCGTCCAGATTCGCGATCTGCTGGTCGAGCAGAACGCGGGCAAGTCCGGCGCGGAGTCGGAGTCGAACACGGTCACCACCGCCACCTCCGCCGTCAATCCGGCATCGGTCCACTCCGCGGCCGTCACCCCCGGCGTCCCGGCGCGGCATCCGGAGCGCGCCGACAAGTAGGCCGCGATTCTCCTCGAACCGGACGTCTTCGGTCCGCGCGCCCTGCCGCGGACCGCACACGGACTATCGTGCTAGCCAGAGTGTTGCTGCTGTCCGGCCGGTAGGCGTCTATCCGAGGAGGCTCGCACGTGGGTCGCATCCCGCCCCGGGAACTTTCGCAGGATCGACCCGACAGCAGCGCCGAGCCGATGCCCGGTCGCTGGGCCATGCTCGCCGTGCTGTGCGCGAGCCTGGGTCTGGTCGCCATGGACGCCACGATCCTGAACGTGGCCCTGCCCTCGCTGATCGATCACATGGCGCCCAGCCCGATCCAGCAGCTGTGGATCGTCGACCTCTACGGGCTGGTGCTGGGCGGCCTGCTCATCACCTGCGGGGCGATCAGCGATCGATTCGGCCGCAAGCGGCTGTTCATCACCGGTTTCGTGCTGTTCGGCCTGGCCTCGGTGG
>NZ_JBSHMS010000058.1:0-14841 GCF_053645575.1 Nocardia sp. NPDC055321 | reverse complement strand
GAGGTAGTGGTAGTTGGTGTCGAACCACTTGGTCATCTCCAGCGGCTGCACCTCGGCGTTGCCGCGCGCGGCCGCGAAGTAGCGGTCCAGCTCGTCGGCGATGCCGGCCACCCGCTCGGGCAGCGCGCCCAGCAGCACGGCGGTGTCGAGCACCTGGTCGTAGTAGGAGAAGGTGCCCACCGGCACCGAGTCCAGACCGGCGTCCCGCGCGGCGGTCAGCTGGGCGGTGCGCAGGTCGGCGGCGACGGCGTGCAGGCTCGCGGCGTCCTGACGTCCGGCCCAGTACGACTCGATGGCGCGCTTGAGCTCCCGGTTGGGCCCGATGCGCGGGAGCCCCAAGACGGTTGCGGTGAAGGCGGTACGTGGGTTCGACATTGAATGAACTCCATGGTCAGCAGCAGATGACCGCCACCCATACGGAGCGCACACCAATGGAGCCCTGGAAGCATCGATCCCGTGCCCGGGTTCCACTCGGCGTAACGCCCAATCCACGAGGCGACGACCGCCGGATACGGCGTATCCGGCGCAACGGGCAGGTCTTCGGACTCGTGGGCATCGACCCGGGAAAGGGTCGGCCCCCGGCGCTCGGGCCCGGGGCTGGTCCTACTGACCGTCGCTTCCCAGGCATGATTCATGCGCCCAGTGCGGGTGACGGCTGTCGTTCCCACTCACCGCTGCGGGACAGTCCCGGATTCTCACCGGGTTCCCTCTCGTCCCCGGCGCGCGAACACGCCCTGGACTTCGACGCCAACGGACGGATCAGGGGCTCCTCGACTCCGCCGCCGGCGAACCAGCTGCGTGGCGAATATAGCGAAATCCGCGGGATCCACCAACAACCGTGTCGCGATTCACGCGGATCGGGTCGGCGGGGGCGTGAATGGATATGCCGGAAATCCGGTCCGAATACGTTCTGCCACAGCGTTTTCCGGCAGCGGTCCGCTCACCGGCCGACATCGCCGATTTCGGCGAATCGCCCGGCCCGGGCACCGATCGAGCCCCGGACCGGTCTGCGTCGGTCCGGGGCTCGTTCGGGGTGTCTGCCATGGTGATGACTCAGCATGATGCGACGGTCGGGACAGTACCCGCGCCGACGCGCCGCCCAGTGGGCACTGTGGCCCAGGACACGCACCCTGGCCAGTGGCTGTCGTCGCTAGGTCCCGGCGGGCGCGCGGCCGGACCGGCGCCCGATCCCCGCGATGATCACGTCGATCAGCAGGAACCCGAGCAGCGGGATCCCGAACAGGGGCAGGAACCAGCCGATCGCGATCGCGGCGGCGGCCAGTGCGAGAACACCGGGCAGGGGTGCTCGCCGCACCGCGCCGCGCGGGGGCGGGCGTCCTGCCGCCCAGCGGGTACCCCGGGTCGGGCGGCGCTGCCACCACAGTCGATAACCCCGGACGATCACCGTGATCAGCGCCAGCGCGACCGCGACCAGCAGCAGCTGATTGAGCAGCCCGAACAGGGTGCCCATGTGCATGCGGATGCCCCAGTCCGCGAGCTTGGCGGCGAACGGGTACGCGCTGTCGTAGTCGAGAACGCTCGTCACGCTCAGTGTGGCCGGGTCGACGGCTGCGGCATCCGTGGTGAGGCGGTACGCCTTCGCCGATTCGGCGACACCGATCGCCTGTCCCGGCTCGGCGGGCAGTGTAATCTCCACCGGCGCTTGGACTCCCGCGCTGTTCGCCGCCGCGACCACCCGGTCGAGATCGATACCGGCCGGGGACGATGCGCCGGCGGCGGGTGCGCCGCCGTGTCCACCGTGCTCGCCGCCCGCCGATGCCGGCCCGGTGAGCGCGGTGTCGAGCTGCGGACGCTGCCAGGACATCGCCTCGCGCAGCTCGGTCACGTTCTCCCCCGCGTACGGCGACCAGGTGAGCCCGGTCGCCGAGAGGAACAGCAGCATCACCAGAATCCACACGCCGGTAGCGCCGTGCCAGTTCAGCGTGCGCGCCCGCCCCGGAACGGACCGGTCCACCCGGACCAGCCGCGCTCGCCGGCCGCGAACGCGGTCCCGGCGAAACTTGTTCCACCACAGCAGGAGTCCGCCCAGCGCGACGAGCCACAGCCAGGACGCCGCCAGCTCACTGTAGAGATTGCCGGTCTCGCCGAGATGCAGGTCGCGATGCAGGACGTCGACCCAGGTGCTGAACGGGAGCGAGCCGAACCAGGAGGTCTCGCTGCCCAGGACCGTGCCGGTGTAGGGATCGACGAAGACCGCCCGGAGTTCCTCCGCGCCCAGGCCGGGGTCGGCGAAGTGCACCCGGGTCGACGACGTGGGGTCGGCGGCCGGGAGCACCGCGGCCACCGTCAGATCGGGATGGGCGGCCTGGGCGGCGGCGACCTGCTGCGCGAGCGGAAGAGCCGTACCGTCGGCGGGCTCGACGGTGAGCAGGTCGGCGTAGACGAATTTCTCGATGGACGGCGCCAGTGCGTACAGCGCGCCGGTGAGCGCCGCGATCAGCAGGAACGGACCCACCAGCAGGCCGGCGTAGAAGTGCAGGCGCAGGATCAGGGGCCGCCAACTGCGCGCGGATCGTCGTGTTCCGGCCGGGCCGGCGGGATCTCGCACGGCAGCCGAATTCACCGGCGCGTGTGGTGTTGTCGGGGTGGTCGCCGCCGCGGCGGCGTCGTCGGACGGCGATCCCGGGGGATCGCCGATCCCGGTGCTTGTAGACATGAAACGCAGGGGCCCTCTCCGGGCATGAAACGACGCTCGTTCCACGCGGTGCGGGAACGGCGGTTGACGGCTGTCACGCGACCGTCATCGCGAAGTCGCCCGCGCCAGAGCCCACCGGGTGCTGATTCGCAGGTGATGGAGACGGCGCGAGCTGTTGTCCGGCATCGACGGACAGACATGGTGCTGTGTGTGCTCCCCGGCGTCCGCCCGAGTGATTCGTGTACTCCGGGGCGAGAATCCGCGTCAGGCGGCTGCGCGCAGCACCGGCGGGCCTCGATTGCCGAGTCCGGAACTCGACAGCGGTCGACGAGCCCCCGCCGTAATGGGTTCGCACACCGCGGAAGTCGCGACGCCACCGGGATCGGCGACGGCCACGAGCAGCACCAGCCAGCGGCGGACCGTACCCAGGGCCGAACGCACCAGTCGCTCCGCCGACCACACCGCGAGACCGGCGCCGACGGCGAACAGCAGATGACTGCCCAGCATCCCCGCGGTCGGAGCCATCGGATGGTGCCCGGACGTCACCGACAGCACCGTGTGCCCCAGCATCTGCCCGAGCCCGAGCTGCACGACCACCACCGGCAGTCGCCCGCCGACCGGCCCGGACCCCACGCACCCCAGCAGCGCGCACACGGCCACCAGCAACATCAGCGCGTCCTGGTGCGGAACCATCCCGCCGCCGATCCCGTGCGCCGCCACGGCAGCCGCTCCGGACAGCGCGCCGATCATCGCGCCCCGCAGCCGAGCCGCGATGACGGACGAGGTGAGCATGGGGGCAGAATACCGCCCGGATCAGCGGCCCGCGGCCGACCGGACGCATCCCCCTCGCGCGGGACCGCCCGGCCTCCTAGCATCGTGCGGTGTCGTCCGATTCACCGTCGCCGCCGTTCAGGTCCGCCCGTCAGCGCGCCCGCCTGCGCAAGATCCCGGTCCCGACCGCGCGCGCGATCGTCGACTGCGCGGTGTACGTGGACGGCCGGCGCCTGAAGGGCCGGTTCACCCACGTCACCGCGCTAGGCGAAGTACGTTCGCGGGGAACGGGATTCGTGTGGGTGGGTCTGCACGAGCCCGACGCCACGCAGATGGCCGATATCGCCGAGACCTTCGGACTGCACCCGCTCGCGGTCGAGGACGCCGTGCGCGGACACCAGCGTCCCAAGCTCGAACGCTACGACGACACCCTCGTCACCGTCATGCGCACCGTCGCCTATGTCGAGCACGAAATGCACAGTGTCAGCGAGATAGTGGTGACCGGGGAGATCCTGGTGTTCACCGGCCCGAACTTCGTCGTCGCGGTCCGGCACGGCGAGCATTCCGGCCTGACCGGGGTGCGCCGGGGTCTGGAAGCCGACCCGGATCAGCTGGCCCTGGGCCCCGGCGCGGTGCTGCACGCGATAGCCGACTACGTCGTGGACACCTACGTCGAGGTGGCGCATGCGCTCGAGTTCGATGTCGACGCGATGGAGGAGGAGATCTTCACCCCCGCCTCCCGGATCGCGATCGAACCGATCTACCAGCTCAAACGCGAGATCGTCGAGATGCGCCGCGCGGTCCTGCCCCTGGCCCTCCCCCTGCACCAGCTCGGCAGACCCGAAACTCCCCTCCCCAAGGAGATCCGCCGCCACCTACGCGATGTGGCCGACCACCACACGGCGGTCGCCGAACGGATAACCGACTTCAACGAGACCCTGTCCGCCCTGATCACCGCTGCCGTGGCCAAGACCGGCGTCCAGCAGAACACCGACATCCGCAAGATCTCCGCCCTGGCCGCGATGTTCGCGGTCCCGACGATGCTCGCCGGCGTCTACGGCATGAATTTCACCCACATGCCCGAGCTCCGCCAGCCCTGGGGCTATCCCGCGGTGCTGGTTGCGATGGTGGTCCTGTGCGGGGCCCTACTGGTGTTCTTCCGGCGCAGTAAGTGGTTGTGAGGCAGGAGTATCGGATCTCGCTGGTTGCCCGATCATCCCGGTCCCTGATAGGAACCCGGCCAGGGTTACAGCTTCCGCCGCCGCTCGAGCTCGGTCACGATCAGCTCGCGTGCGGCGGCCCCGATCGCAGCCTGTTCGGTGAGTGTGCGGAACGTCTTCTCATACAGTTCCATCTCGCGCGGCTGGGTGATGGTCAGCTCGGCGGTAATGGTCTCCACCAGCACCTTGCGACGATCGAACATGCAGAAATTCGACTGCGGAACAACATATTCGGTATCGGCCGGGATGATTCCGAGCACTACCCTCGGCAACTGCATGGCCATCAGCAGTCGATCCAGCTGGCCGATCATGACGTCGTTGTCGCCGACGGTCGTGCGCAGCACCTGTTCGGCGATCAGGAAGTGGAACCGATGGTCACCGCGATACAGGACCCGTTGCCGTTCCAGCCGCGCAGCCACCATGGCGTCGAGGTCCCCGCGTGTTCCGTGGTAGAAGTCCAGGACTCGGCCGATCAGGGCCTGCACGTAGTCGGGTGTCTGCAGCAGGCCGGGAACCACCCAGGGTTCGTACCAGCGCATGAGCTTGGTTTCAGCTTCCCAGGCGATCGACCGCCGTTGCCGGACCGGTAGCCGCATGCGCTTGATCTCCAGGTACGCGGCTTCGATGTTGCGCAGGGAGGCGATGAGATCGGGTACCTGATCGGCGGCGCCACACGACTCGCACCAGGCGATGATGTCGCTATCGGCGGGTGTCTGTTGCCCCAGTTCGATTTTCGACATCTTCGAACGCGGCCAGCCGTGCAGATCGGCGAGCGCCCGGGCGGTCAGCCCCGCGTCTTTTCGGATCTCGCGGAGCTGACCGCCGAGCGCTTGCCTGGCCGCCTGTGCCGGATCGGTCACCGTCCGGCAGCGGTTGCGACGTAGTCGGCAAGCGGAATCGCCGACGGCCAGATTCGATCTCGAATCGATCGAATATGAGCGGTGATCACCGGGTCGGTGGTGGTGGCCAATCCGGCCCCCGCCCCGGTCGGCGTGAAGACACTGAACGCGACCAGGTTGTCATCGAAGATCCACCAGTCGTCGCCACCGAGCAATGACGGATCGACCAGATGCCTTGGAACGTACCGAATCTCTTCGCCGGCCAGGGCATTGAGGCGTGCGATGTGCAGCGCGAACCGGGTGTAGTCGGTGTGCGGTTCGGTGACGACCCGGACGCGCCGCATGTTCTTCCCGGCCGCCGTCGCCTCGCGCACGACGTTCGACCAGTCGGCGAACCACGCGTAGTCGTCCGGTTCGCCCGCCAGGAAGACGCGGAACGGCTCGTCCTCCTCCGGGGTGCTGTAGGTGTCCTCCAGCTCGAGATGAACCGCTACGGACCACTCCGCACGGAACAGTCGGCTCGCGTCCTCACCGTGGTGCAGCAGCATCCCTGCGAATCTCCTGTCCTACAGGTATTTCGATGCTCATCTCATGCTCCGGCGTGTCCATCTGAGCGAGCGCTTCGGGGTCGGTCACCGGGACCCCGGTGAGCACGAACGTGCCATGCCCGGTGTCTGCGAGCAGGGTACCCAAGCACGTGCCGGGCGCGAGGAACTCGAGTAGCCGGTGGGGGATCTCGATCTGCTCCGGGGTGTCCGTCCGCCAGCCCTGACACACGTAGGTGTCGCGGTCGGAGAGGTACAGCGTGGGCGATTGGGTGCCGGTGGTGTTCTTACCGAGGAATGTCAGACGCATGGGTTTGCTCCCTGTCCAAGGTGTTTCGCGAAGTTTCTTCGCATATACATGGTGGCTCTATGTGCGACGGGTGGTCAACGTTTCGGACCAATCGAAGAAACTTCGAGAAACTTCATAGACCGTCGCGCCCGCAGACTCCTAGCGTCGATCCCAGGCGTCCGGGGCCGTTGGAGTCGCGGCTCCGGACTGCCTCATCCAACGACAACAGGGGCGGGTATGCCACTCACCGAGTCACAGGCCATAGTGCTTGCCACGTTGGCCGCCCGAGAACCGATGAAGACACTCACCGTCCGACAGCTGTGCGACAGAACAGGTTTCACGAGCTCGAGCATCCGAAGGATGGTCGGCGCTTTGGCTGCGTCGGGTCTGGCACGGTGTGACCGGCGCACTCCTGCCGGCTGGCGAACAACGGCTCGAGGATGGGCGCTCATCACTGCGCGTCGGTACAGCGACTACCGCGACAGCGACCTCGGGGGCGATGCGGCATGAGTCTCGGCGACCACGACTATTCCGCGCTCGAACACTTCGAGTTCACGCGCCCGCGAGGCTGGATCCAATTCGCCGACGGCTCATGGGAACCGGTGTGGGCCGACGGATCGGTCGGCGACACAGCCGTGAAGTACCCCCACCAGGGCTCGAACCTGGGACCCGCCGCTTAAAAGGCGGCTGCTGCTACCAACTGAGCTATAGGGGCATGCGGCACCATCGCGTGCTGCCGCTCGCCGATCCGGCAGGATTCGAACCTGCGGCCTCCTGGGCTTCAACCAAGCGCTCTGCCAACTGAGCTACGGACCGATTCCCGCCCGAAATGTATGGGCGGGTATGTAATTGGAAGCGGTGGTCGGATTCGAACCGACGACCTACGGGTTATGAGCCCGTTGCGCTGACCTAACTGCGCCACACCGCTATCGGTTTGCATTCCCGAAGGAACACAGCGGAAAGTTGAGGAGTCGAACCCCCGGGACACTATGCCCTCCTCCGGTTTTCAAGACCGGCTGACCTCCACAGGCCGGAACTTTCCTTTCCCGCCGCCCCGTCGGGAGTGCGGTGAAACAAGATTCGCAGCAACCGGCTGAACCCGCAATCGAATTATCGCGAGCGACAAATCCGTGTATCTCCTCGGTGCACGCATATACCATTCGGAGTCAAGAGATTTCGCACAACGCGCACCTACCGTTTCTGGAGCGTGGTTCGCCTGCTCAGCAGCAGCGCGATCATCAACGCGCAACCGACCGCGACGGCCAATGTCACCCCGACGGCGACGACACTGCGAGACACCTCGGTGGTGCGGTACCAGGCCGGCGAATACGCGAGATGCCCGTAGGTCCTGTCGCTCAACGCGATTCCCGCGGAGGGAATCAGCAGCACCGCGAGCCCGACCACCGCCGAACTCGCCCGCACCGGCACCGCGGAGCCGAGGCAGAACCCGCCGAGCACCCCGAGCGCGACGCAGCCGAGCGGGGCCGCGACCACCGGATCGAGATCGATCACGACCGAGACCATGACACCCACCCCCAACAGCACCACACCGCCCGCCGCGACCAGCACGCGCGGCCACCACAGCCCCGCGAGCAACCCGGCGACCACGCCGAGCACCGCGACCAGCTCGATCCACCCCGACCGCGGCAACGTCGTCACCAGGCTGCCGACAGCGGCGAATCCCGTCAACAGCAGCAACAGCACACCGTCGCGCCCCGGCAGAATGAACGCCGCGACCGCGGCGGCCAGCACGATGATGACCGGCGCCACGATCAGGGTTACCGGATTTTCGGTGGTGGCCAGCGACGCGGACGTCAGCAGGATCGCCGGATACACGATCAGCGCGGCCATGATCGGCGCCAGCCGAATCGCGAAATCGGTGCCGGGCACCCGCAGCGGACCGCGCAGCCCGGCGAAATACCCGAGCACGATCACCGTCGCGCCCAGGATCCACACCGGCAGCGCCCCGCGCAGCACACAGTGCAGGCCGTGCGTGCCGGCCGCGTCGTCCGGGGTCTGGGTCAGATCACCCAGCAGATTCGCCGAGAACGCCCCGAACAGATACGCGGCCCGCAGGATCTGCTCGCTCCACACCGCGACCGCCAGCGCACCCAGCAGCACGCCCGCCAGCAGGGCGTCCACGAAGTTCAGGGTCGTCATCGACGGCCCCCGGCTCGTGTTGACCGACGGCAGCAGGAGCAGATGATTGGCCAGAATCGCGATCAGGGCGGTGAGCGCCGTCCACGCGGCGACGCGCGCGCTCCCGAACGCGCACAGCACCATCGCGGCGACGACCGACAAGAACGCGCCCATGGCCATGGCGCGCGGGACGTTGAACACCATGAGATCCAGGTGCAGCGTCGAGGACAGCGCGTCGTAACTGATGGGCAGCATGATCGCCAGCACCGCGACCGCCGCGGCCACGAACACCGCCGCCGATTCCATCCCGGCCCGCGCCGCCGACCGCATTCGCAGAAACTCGCGGCCACCGGTCACGGGGTACGACTGAGCGTGGGTGTGCACCGAGAACTCCGTTCGTTCGACGGATCAACCAGCGCGAGCCTGCCGATCGAGCGTAGCGAACACGCGCGAGCGCCCTCCCACCGCAGCCGTTGATCTTGTAGTTTCGGCTGGTGCCCGACACCGTATGGCCGCTCCGATACGACGACCATTTCGTCGAACGCAGGCCACGCTGATCAGGAAACGGCTGGACCAGGACCGGGGTGTTCGATCACGCCGACGCCGCCGATGCGTACGGTGACCAGATGCACGGGCGCCCAAGCGAGGACCCAGTAGAGCGCGCCGATGAATCATCTGACTCGCCGATATCACCGGATCCAATTCTGCTCTCGCACATCGCCGCAGCCTCGTCGGCGAACGCCCTAAAGTCACAATCGAACCCGTCATCGACAGCGGGACCCATCGTCCGCAGCCGATCCGCGAGCCCGTCGAGCCGATCGACAAGGTCATGTTCTTCGAATCGCTCCGGATAGGGACGACTGGTGGCGAGAACGTCTGTGAGTCGGACCAGTGCCGAGTCGACAACCGAAGGGTCTTTCACCAGGCTCGCCAAGCGATATCCGTTCACGAAGAATGCCACTCCTCCAGCGTGGCACCCGATTCGGGCTGGGCGGCAAGGAAGGGCAGTATCAGCGCGAGCAGCTCGCGTGGTCTGTCCAGCGGGATGATGTGACCGCAATCCGGGATGAGGTGCCCTTCGAGGGTGTCGGTGATGGGGCGGAGCTGGCGTTCCAGGGCATCGCCGACCGGGTGGGAGCCGATCGCCAAGGTGGGCACGGTCAGGCGAGTGGCGGCCACGGCATCCTCGAGCTGGCGAGCGCTGGTCGGGAGCGCGCGGTAGTAGGAGAACGCGCAGCGCAGGGCCTCGGCGCCGGTGAAGGCGTCGACGAACGCCTCGCGGATGTCGGTTCGCACACCCTGGCCGCGGGTGCCGGTGGTGAGGAACCAGTCGATATAGCGGGCCTCGTTGCCGAGTAGAACGGTCTCGGCCAGGCCGGGTACGGAGTGGAAGCCGAACCACCACGGCGGACCCGCAGACAGGAAGTGCTCGGCGCCCGGGAGCCTGCCGAGCAGGGCCTCCATGACCACCAGCCTGCGCACACGATCGGGATTGCGCAGGGCCAGCAGGACCGCCACCGGGGTTCCCGCGTCGATCGTGACGACCATCGCGGTGGGTTCGCCTAGAGCATCGAGGATCCCGGTGACGTCGGCGGCCAGCGTTTCTGCGTCGTACCCGTCCGCTGCCCGGCTGGTGGCGCCGAACCCGCGCATGTCCGGGGCGATGACCCGATAGCGCTCGGACAGCGGGCCGATGACCTCGCTCCACAGTCGCCACGTATGCGGAAAACCGTGCAGCAGAACGAGTGCCGGGCCCGACCCGGCAACGGCGACGTTCGCGTGGATGCCGTTGGTGGCTATCCGGTGCAACTCGACCGAGGCGGCAGCCAACGATGCCGGGTGAGCCATGGGACCTCCAGGTGGTTACGATTGGTTACCAGAAAACCGTAGGTAACAGACCGAACGCGGCCAAGAAGGCACTTTCAGCACAGGTGGTGAGGTCCAGGTGACCACCCGATCGACCGGAACGACCCCGCCGGCGCGCGGCGACCTGTTCGATTCCCAATGCCCCACACGCCAATTGCTGGATCGCCTCGGCACGAAATGGACGTCCATGGCGGTGAAGGTCCTTGCCCAGGCCGCTCCCGGCGAGGTCCGTTTCGCCGACCTCCGCCGCCGCATGCCGGGCGTATCCCAGAAGATGCTGTCGGTAACCCTGCACAGCCTGGTCCGAGACGGCCTGGTCACCCGGCGTGTAGAGCCGACCGTCCCGCCGCGCGTGCACTATCGCCTCACCGCGCTGGGTCTGTCACTGGAGACTCCCCTGGCCGCGCTGCGTACCTGGGCCGAGGACCATATGGCCGAGATCGACCACGCCAACGCCGTCAACGACGCCCAAGCCGCTTCGCCCGTCGATTAGCGGCGATACCCACCCGGCTGCCCGCGACCGGCCCTCGATCTATTCCGACGCAACTACAGGCCGCAGCCAACACCACCAACCGCCCTCGCCCGCAATGACTTCGACTTCCCGGCCGTCGATCTCGACAACAACCGGCCCCGGTCGTTCAGCACGGCCAAAGGCACAGCTGACACCCCGGTCGTCCCTCTGAATTCCGATCGGCTCGGACGACGGCGTGCTGGCCACCCCACCGGAACTGTGGCCGCTACGCCACCGCCCATCCTCGTGACGCCAGAATCGCTCCGCAGTGATCTCGCGGCCATCGCCATTGCTATCGATGATCGCTAACGCACTGACCCCGTTCCCGGCGACGAACAGCACCCGCGCGTGCAGCGGACTCCAGCCGCCGTCCGCAACCACTTCTGCGGCACTGGGTTTCATACAACCCCCATTTGATCGGCTCCCCCGCCAGGACTAATGCGGCCGAGTCCATCGTATTCACGCACCGACTGCCACGAACCTCGGCGCGTTCACACCGGACCACGTCCACTCGAATGTTACTGCTGCCTAGGGAATCTCGACCGAGCCCAGGAGGGCCTCCCGCACCGAAATCTTGATCATGGCCGCGACACCACCTCCGAGGCCCGGAACACCGCCGATCAGCCTGGGATGGACGGCCCGGCGACCTCTTGGATAGACCGCAGCCATCGCGGCGCCTCTCCCTCACTCACGAGTCAACTAGTAGTTGACGAATCGCCGTGCGTCAACTACTAGTTGACGCACGGCGACAGTTCGCGAGTGGATTTTCGCCGACAGCACATCGAGCCGAGGAGTTCGCATTGGAAGCCTTCGAACCCACCCGACCCCGAGCCGCCGAATCACGTAGGCGCGCAACGATCGTCGGCGCCGGAATCGCCGGCCTGGCCGCCGCCCTGGGATTACATCGGCAGGGCTGGGACGTCATCGTGATCGAACAGGCCCCGGCCCGGCGCAGCAGCGGCTACCTGATTAACCTGCACGGACCCGGATACGACGCCGCCGAACGCCTCGGACTGATCCCGGCATTGGCACCGCGAGACATCGGATTCTTCACCTCGATCCTCGTCCACGCCGACGGCCGGGAGAAACTCCGAATTCCCGCCGCGGTCACCGAAGCCGCCGTCGGAACCCGGGCCGTGAGCGTATTCCGTGGCGACCTGGAATCAGCGCTGTACGACGCCGTCGCCGAATTCGCCGACTTCCGCTTCGGAGCCACGGTACGGTCCATCGCCCAGACCCCCGAGGACGTCGAGATCACCCTCGGCGACGGCACCCGGCTCAACGCCGAACTCCTGATCGGCGCCGACGGCGTGCACTCCCGAGTCCGCGAACTCGTATTCGGCTCCGAGTCGGAATATTTCGTCGATCTGGGCCACATGGTCGGCGCGTTCCCGCTGGCAACACCCCCTGCCGATCTGCCCGATGGATTCGGCACCACCTACATCGGTCCCGGGCGCACGGCCGCGGTCATGCACACGGGACCGGACAGGTCCTCGGCGTTCTTCGCCTACCGCTGCCCCACCCCCGGCGCCGAACTCGCCCTTGGCGCCGCGACCGCACTCACCGGAGCATTCGGCGACCTCGGCGGTGATGTCACCGAAGCACTTCGGCAACTCGACGCCGAACCCGGTGCCGCCTACTTCGATTCGGTCGGCCAGATCGTCATGGACCGCTGGAGCCAGGGCCGAGTCGTCCTGCTCGGCGACTCGGCGTGGTGCGTAACGGTATTCGCCGGCTACGGCGCCGCTCTTGCCCTCGACGGCGCCGACCGGCTCGCTGACGCGCTGACGGCGCACGGCGACGACATTCCCGCCGCGCTCGATGCCTGGGAGACGGAGCTTCGGCCGGAGGTGAAGAAGCGACAGGCGCTGGCGCGTAGGGGAATCGGCCGATTCGCTCCACCCACACGCGCGCATGTGGTGGCGGGCGATCTGATGCTGCGCGCTATCCAGCTTCCGGGCATTCGCGGATTGGTTCGGCGGGCTATTCAGCGGGCCAATAACTAGGTCGCATTTCGGAATGGTGCGGGGTCGGTGGTGCCGAATCTTGGAGCTACTCGCGCACTTGATCTTCGTCGGGACAATTGGGTGCGCGTTGATCGCGGTCGAGTGCCCTGCCGGAGAAGAGATGCCGAACACGGAGTGCCAGCCGGGGTGGGTTGGGTGCCTCGACGGCGGTTGGATGCCCTACCGGGGGCAGAGATGCCTAGGTAACGGAGTACCAGCGGGGGCGGATTGGGAGCCTCGATGGCGGTAGAGAGCCTTACCGCAGGAAAGGCGACTAGAAAACGGAGTACCGGCGGGGCATGTCGGGTGCCTCGGCGGCGGTTGGGTGCCCGGCTTGGAAAAGATTCCTGGATAACGGAGTACCGGCGGGGGCACGTCGGGAGACTCGACGGCGGTTGGGTGCCCTACCGGGGGAAGGACGCCTGGATAACGGAGTACCAGCCGGAGCCGGTTGGGTGCCTCGCCTACGGTTCCAGCCCTCCCGAGCCGATCAACGGGATCGAAGCCGTCGGATGCGTAGCCGAGTTCCCAACCCCGGGCCGGACACGACTATCACCACCAGAGACATCACCCTGTTGTGCTGATGACGAGTATTTGTCTGTAGGTCTCGAAAAGGTGCCCACGGCCGGCCAGCCAGGCCGGAAGGGCGAACCCGCTCCCAACTGGGGAGCCATAAGTCGGGTACAGCAGACGAGGTAACCAGCACGGTCGCATCTGTTTTGCCTGCTCTCCCGAACCCCGCTGGAAGACGTAGGGGTGTGGGGTTGGGCTACGTCGGCCACGGGCGTGAACACCGATGCGTGTGGTCGTGCCGACTGCCTGGGTGTGAAGCGCCGGGCCAGGGTTTGGGCACGCGAGGAGCCCCTTCGGCATGGGAAAGCCGAAGAGGCAGACTCGAAAGCAGCGGTGAGACTCGATACCCAAGACCGGGTGGCTAACAGCGCCATCGTGCGGGGATACCCGGAAACTGGGGATGATGACGGAAGTTCACACGTGGCCTACGAGTTCGGTCGATGTGTGGTGGAGGGATCCAGCCGGTTTTGCCCGGATTCTCCGAATCCTCGCCCATCACAACGGTTTGCCACCCGTTCGGGCCGGTGTTGATCTGGGCGTGGCAGGCATCGCACGCGAGGGTGAGGTTCTCGATGTCTGTTTCACCGCCATCGGCCCATTCTCGGATGTGGTGTACGGCGGAGCGGCTCGCTGGCGCGTCGCATCCGGGGCGGGTACAGCCCCGCTCGGTGGCGGTCAGCGCCAACCGTTGTGCCGGGTTCGCGAGACGTTGTCCGCGGGACAGGTGCAGTGGGCGACCGTTGCGATCGAGCACGACCAGGTACGGGGTCGAGTTCCTGGCGACCTGGAGTGCTTGGGTGATGGACATGGTGCCGCCGGTGGCTGTGGTCGCCACGCCCGCGCGCTTCTCCAGGTCTTCGATGCTCATGGTGATGATCGTCGAGACCGGCAGTCCACGATGCGATCCCAGCTTCGTGGGGCCCATGTCCGGGCGGAAGAACACCAGCAGAGCGTCATGGTTGCGCTGGTCGGCGGTGCGGTGATCGCGTTTGGCGGCGGCGCGCAGCTTCGCGCGAACGACGGCGCGGGCACGCTGGGCCGGGGTCAGCGAGGGGTCGTTTGCGTCGGCGTCGGCGTTCTCGTCGCCGTCGTCGAGTTCGGTATCGAGCCCGAGTTCAGCGGTGGTCCATGGGCTTTCGGGATCATCGGGGTTGCACATGCCAGGTCGCCCGAATTTCTCGAACATCGGGATCATCACCGCCCCCAATTGCGGGGTGAGGTATCCCGAGATCGGGTACATGCCATCGATGCCCTGATGCCCGATCTTGATGCACCGGACCCGCTGACGGTCCCTGTCCTCGGTCAAACGCCCATCCGGGTCGACGTGCGCCAGGATATGCACCCCGAGCTTGGTCACACCCTTCGGATCACCCTCGCGGGCATAAGAGGTCAGATGCTCCTCGGCATGATCCTTCACTTCCGGACC
>NZ_JBSHMS010000057.1:0-16399 GCF_053645575.1 Nocardia sp. NPDC055321 | reverse complement strand
GTTCGCTGATTTTGCCCCTCTGGTTGGGGCGGGGGCTTTGGGCGGGGACCACCCCGACGCAGTACCCCTGCTCTTCCCGCTGATTTCGCGGGGCATGTCTCGATCGGATGCGGATCGAGCAGAAGAAGGGAATATCCAATGAGCCAGAACACCGCCAAGGTGGTCCAGCGTTCGAAGCGCGCTTCGAGGAAGAGGCCGCTGGTTTTCGCCGGTGTCGTCTCGATCGTGGCCGGCGTCGGCTCGCTGATCGGAGCGATCGCCAATCCGATCGTGCTCGGCACCAACGCTATTCACTTCGTCCTGGCCGGCGCCGCACTGATCTTCCTCGTTCAAAGCGTGCTGGTCGGCAACTCGTCCGATCGATCCGACGCAGACCGTCGGGTGTTCGTCGCGGTGATCGCCGACGGGCTGCTTGCCCTCGTCACTCTCATTGTCCTGGTGGTGGTTTGGCCGCAGATCACAGTCGCCGGCGGCCTGGTCGGCCTTGCGGTCGTGGTCACAGCGGTGTTGTGCGCCATCTTTACGAGTATTGCGGCGGTATCGGCCATCTCATCGACCTGATAGAGGGCAGTGGTACGCCTGGCTCGGTCGACCCGCGAGAAGGCGTGACTCTCGCCGTACCCACCGTAATTCTTGCCACAGAACGACCCAGGCGAGCAAGTGATCATTCTGATGAGCTCATCATCATGGGTTCGACCGGCTCGGGTCGACAACCAAAACCGGCGCCAGTGTTGTCGCGTGATCAATTCAGGCACACGAGATGAGGGCATAGTGGGATCCAGTCGAGGCAGAACGTTGGAGATCGACGAGTCGTTCTGGATGTGGCTCGAGTCGCCAGAGACGCCGATGCATGTTGCGGCACTGGCGATCTTCGCCCCGGAAACCGAACCAGCGGCCACCGTCGCCAAACGAATCGTGACCGAATTCCGTCGCCACACACCCACCGATGAGCGATTTCGTTCCAGGCTGGTGGGAGGTCTTTTCCCTCGTCCGGGTCAACACAGGGTCGTCGACGACATCGATATCGACTTCCATCTGCGCCACAAGGCGTTGCCGACTCCGGGCGGGGAACTCGAACTGGCGCAGCTGATCTCGCGCCTGCACTCGATAGCGCTCGACCCCTACCGCCCACGGTGGGAGATGCACGTGATCGAAGGGCTGCACGGGAACCGATTCGCGATCTACATCAAGGTTCATCACGCGTTGATCAACGGGGTCGAGGCCATCAAACTGCTGGAGCGAGGACTCTCGAATGATCGACGAGACCCGATCCCGCCACCCCCATGGGCGAAGGGCAATGTACCGAAATCGGCCGATGCCCATCAAGAACGCCCGACACAGCGCGCCCACGTGACGATCTCCGGTATCACGAACACCCTCTCAGCCCTCTCCGCCCTTCCAACGGAATCCTCCGGATTGATCGCCCCGTGGGCCGCGCCGCACTCGATGATCAATGTCGATATCAGTCCGCAGCGCCGGGTGTGCACCGCGTCGATCGAGTTCGCTCGAGTCGCTGCCATCGCTCAGGGCACAGGTACCAGCGTCAACGACGTCGTCCTTTCCGCCTGCGGGGCGGCGCTACGCCGGTACCTGAGCGAGGCCGGCGACCTTCCGGACAAGGCACTGATCGCGGGTGTTCCGGTATCGATCGCTCACGACCGAGGGGCTGGAAGCTCGGTCGGCATCATGCTTGCGACACTGGGCACCGATATCGACGACCCGATCGAGAGACTCCACCGCATCGCGCGGTCGGTCGGCGCAGGCAAGGCCCGCCAAGCAGCTCTGCCGGCACAAGTACGGCTGCTCGATGCGGTGCTTGCAATGACCCCGCACACGCTGCGGCAACTGATTCCGGGTGCTCTCAACGTACTCGCGCCGATGTTCAACGTAATCATCTCCAACGTGCCCGGCCCGCGAGAGCAGCTATACCTCGATGGCGCCCCCCTGGTTGAGCTGTATCCCCTGTCGCTGTTGTTCCGCGGCGAAGCGCTCAACATCACGGCGGTTTCGCTGGCCGGGCGGCTCAACTTCGGGCTGACCGCGTGCAACGATGCGCTCCCACACGTCCAACGCTTGGCGCACTACCTCGAGCACGGCTTCGACGAACTCGACAGCGCGCTGGGTGCCCACGAAACTGGATTACTTCGATAGAACGATGCTCGCTCGTCCGGCCCATGCTGCCGATACTGTCGGAGCAATCACCTTACTTTCGTGTTTTAATACCTCATCTAAGTGAGCTTTTCCGGACCGGCCGCTCGACGTCGTCGGCACCAGCACGGCGATGAGAATCCCCGCCAGCTGGAGGTTGTCACGATGAATAGCCCTGCGGGTCAGGACGAAAACAACGCACGCCGCGCCCGCACGGTCCGGACCTGGGTCGCGCCCGTTGTGGTCCTGTCGCTGTTCATGGCACTGTTTGCCACACTGTATATGTCCTATGTCGCCAACCCGGAAGAAAACCTGCACGACTTCCCGATCGCCCTCGTCAATCGCGACGAGGGCGACGTGCTGGGTGGAAGGCCGACCAATGTCGGAAATCAGCTCGCCGAGGCCTTTGTAGCGAACATCCCTTCCGACAAGGTTGACCTACGGCAGATCGGGATCGATGAAGCCCGGCAGCAACTCCAGCTCGGCAAGATCTACGGTGCCATCATCATTCCGAGCGACTTCACCAAACGCCTCGGCATCTTGGGGACCGCGTCTGTTGTCGCCGGTGAGGTCGAAAAGCCACAGATCGTCGTCGAAACCAACCCTCGTGCAAGCACTTTCGCTGCACAAATCGTCGGCCGGATCGCCGAGCAGGCGATGCCGCGCGCCAGTGAGGCTGTCGGGAAAACCCTTGTCGACACGGTGCAATCGCAGCTGGCGACCGCTCCCGCCGACGTTGCCTCGCCGACATTGTCCGGGGCGGCGTTGGTGACCCTCGCCGATCCGATCGAGGTGAACTTCACGCAGTTCGCGCCGTTGGCTGGTGGAACCGGTAACGGGTTGATCGCGTTTTTCTACACCTTGCTCGTATTGCTGGCGGGATTCATCGGGGCGATGATCATCCACACCATGGTTGATGCCGCCTGGGGCTTTGTGCCCGCCGAGTTCGGCCCGCTCTACCTGGAGAAGCCGCCCGTCGGGATTTCTCGCACCCGCACTCTTCTCGTGAAATGGGGCGTGATGGCTGTCGCCGCGCCGATCGTGTCCGCTCTCTATCTAATAGTGGCCACCGCACTGAATGTTCCGATCGATCGAGGGTGGGCGCTGTTTCTCTACACACTGCTGGCCACTTTCGCAGTCGGCGTCACCGCCCTGGCGATCTTGGCCGCGTTCGGGACCGCCGGCCTCATGCTGAACACAATCTTGTTCATCGTGCTGGGCCTGCCGTCTTCGGGAGGGACGGTTCCGATCGAAGCAACCCCCCGCTCGGTCGAGTGGCTTTCCGCTTTCGAGCCGATGCACCAGGTCTATCTGGGGGTGCGAGCGATTCTCTACTTCAACGCCGACCTCGGCGCGGGGCTCGGACGCGGAATCCTGATGGCCGTGCTCGGATTGGGAATCGGCCTGGTACTGGGGCTCGGAGCCACGATGCTGTACGACCGGCGGGGCCTGACACGATCGAGCACATCAAAGGTTGCGTCGTCCTGAATGCCACAGGATTGCGATGACTCTCGGTCGAGTTTCCGTGTCGGCGCCGTCAGGTGGTAAATGAATCAGTTTCCCCTCAGAGCAATTCGCCGAGCAAGAGAATGTGATACTTTCGCCCACTACAGGGCTGGTATTTCGGGAAGCGGTCCCGTGCTCACTTTTTCCGCGCTGCGCTTGTTCATACCGAACATCCGCAGCATGCGGTAAGCCATCTCGTCCGAGAGGGTGTCGGCGTCTGCGTCGGGGTCGGCGTCGAGCAGCTGAAGCAGGCCGAGCAGGGCTCCGCCTGCGGACATGACGGCGAGTTCCAAGTCCATCGGCTCGAACCGGCCGGCTTCCTGCGCGGCGCGGATATCGCGCCGAGCCCGCGGAGCGAGTCCTTCATCGCGCAGCATGACGCTCATTCCGGAGTTGAGAACCACCTTCACCATCTCCGGGATCCTGCGCTGCAATCGTCCGGTCATCCGGAAGCTGACCGCGAACACCTCCGCCGGATCCTCGTAGGGCGCCACGATCTGGTCGCGCATCTCGCTGTAGACCAGCAATGCCGAGCGAACCGCCTCGTCGAAGAGCTGCTCCTTGGAATCGAAATGGTTGTAGAAACTTCCGAAGCCCACGTCGGCTGCGTCTGTGATCTCCTGGATGCTCACCGACGACCGGCTTTCGGACAGGAACCCGCGGGCGGCCGCGAGCAACGCGTTGCGTGTGCGCTCGCGGCGTCGATCGGTTCGGGTGGGCGAGGCGGGTGCGTCGGTCATCGGACCTTCTTCCAGGTTTGGGAGTCCGAATCATATCTGGGGAATCGATCAGTTGCGATCGCGCACACCAGACAGGGTTCTGATCGAAGCGTCAGATGCAACTTGGCTACCCACTGGGCTCGCTGTCGATGGCCGCCTACACGCTCGGAATCGACTGCCCGGGAGCGGATTCAGCGGGACCGGTGCGGCATCCGCAGTGCCCGAGGACGTGCCCGCAGTGGATATCAACCTCTGAACCAGGGGAGAGGGAGTTGTTTCCTGTTCCGGTGTGGCCACTCGCCGGAACAGGAAACCCGCACGCCCTAGGTGTTCTTGTAGATCACGCCGTCCTTCATGATCACGTCGAATGTCCCGCCAGGATCACCGAGCACCTTGACGTCGGCCAGCGGATCACCGTCGACCAGGATCAGGTCCGCGAGGGCGTCGGGTTCGACCACGCCCAGCCGCCCCTGATACGGACTGCGCGGCCCGCTCAGTGCCAGCAGGGCGGCATTGTCAACGGTCGCGAGGCGAACCAGCTCCGCCGGGCTGAACCATTCGCTCAGCTGGAGCAGGAATTTGTTCTGCTCGACATTGGATTCGGGCTCGAACAGGAAGTCGGTTCCCCAGGCCAGCTTGACCCCGGCCTTCTTCGCCATCGGCCACACGATCGAGTTGCCCGCCACGATGCCTTCGCGTTTGGCGCGGCGCTCGGGGGACATGCTGTCCGAGTTGGGGCGCAGGTACTGGCCGCTGAGCCACACGCCCCGTTCGGCCAGCAGGTCAATGGTCGGTTCGTCGAGCAGTTGCCCGTGCTCGATGCACAGCACGCCGGCTTCGACCGAGCGGCGCACCGCCTTGGGCGTGTACGCGTGCACGGCGACGTAGGTGTTCCAATCACTGGCCGCGTCGACCGCGGCGCGCAGCTCGTCGAGCGTGAACTGGGCGACGTCGATCGGGTCGTAGGCCGAGGAGGTGCCTCCGCCGGCGGTCAGCTTCAGCTGGCTCGCGCCCATGCGCAGGTTCTCCCGCGCCGCGGTGAGCACCTCGTCGCGTCCGTCGACGATGAAGGTCGCGCCGATCTCCTCGGCCCGGGACTGCTTGCCGGTGAATCGGCGTGACTTCTCCTGCGGTGTGCGGAAATCCCCGTGCCCCGCGGTCTGGGAGATCATCGCCCCGGACGGCCACACCCGCGGGCCCATGGCCTTACCGGCGTCGATGGCGGCCTTGAGCGGGAAGATAGGACCGCCCATATCGCGGACGGAGGTGAATCCGCGCATCAGCATCTCGTTCGCCGAGGTGAGTGCGGCGCGGGCGTAGAACTCCGGGTCCTTGTCAGGATCGTTCAGATCGGCCATCGTGGCGCTGCCGAACACCAGGTGCACGTGGTTGTCGATGAGCCCCGGCATCAGTGTGCGGGCGCGGCCGTCGATGATCTCGGTCTGCTCGGTGCCCGGCAGGCCCATGCCGATGGCCGAGATCGTATTGCCGCGAACCAGAACGTCGGTCGGGTCACCCAGCCGCCCCTGTCGGACGTCGAGCACGCGCACGTTGCGGAACAGGCTGTCCGGCTTACGAACCGGCGCGGGCGCCGCGCTGGTGGTAGCCGCCGATCCGGACTCCTCGGACGCGCAGGAGGTTGCCGTCAGCGTGGCGATCGACGCCGCTCCGAGCGCGGCGAGGAAGTTCCGCCGCGTCAACCCCGCCGCAAATCGGCAGTGGCACTCCGCATGTGGCCGAGATCGTTGCGACAAGCCTTTCCCTTTCGTCGATGTCAGCACCGCATCGGGAGATCAGCAGGGATCGAGAGGTCGTTGGAGACGTTCGATCGTCGGATTCGGTTGGAGATTGTCTCGGGATCGGCGAGATGATTGCCGCGGCCGCAACTGTACGACTCCGTGCGGGCGCGATCGGGTAACCGATGGGGGAGCGGTGATCGTGTCGAAATCTCGCCACGGGTGATCGATCGCAGGTCCGGCGCGAAGATCACCGACAGTGCCGTTCGCAGAGCCCATCTGAACGCGATTCGAGTCCTGGACGCCCTCGCTGCCGCGCGCTGGAGCCGCTGGCGTTCGGGCGTTCTTCCACGGTCCGCGTCAACCGAGCCGATCGGAAGCTCCGCCGGGCGAGCCATGGTGTGCGTGAACGGGAAGCGGTAGTTCTTACCTCTGGGCTACGCGCCCCGACAGCGTGAGCACAATCGCGAATACATCGGTGGCCGTGGGGGATTCGTTCCGCATACCGTGTTCGGGTGGGAGCGTGCCCGCTCCCACCGAGACGGTGGTCCGCAGAACTCGACGAATGACCTCGGCGGAGGGCTCGTAGGCCAAGCCCAGTGCCTGCGCGATGTCCCAGGTATGGACGACAACGTTTCGAATCTGGTCTTCGTACAGCGACTCCGCATCAACTTTCTGGACCTGCAGCCGACGAGGCTCGCTCACGTCGCTCACCGCGGCGAACGCATCTTCCATGAGGCCGGCGGTATGCCGATACCGCACGTCGAGTCCGGTACTTCCGTGGTGCAAGTCCAGGCGGTCTTCGATAGTCGAATCGAAATTCCGCTCGCCCAGGATATCGGCAACCGCGACGACATCCGCGATGTCGAGGTTCTGGGTGATCAGCCACAGCGCCAGCTCGCCGAGGTTGTGTGGCGAGTTCGGTATCGATGTCGCGAGGTCGGCTCGGGTGGCCTCGGACAAAAATGATGCCAGCTCTTCGGTCAGGTCGTGTAACAGGGAAACATCCACCGCGCATCTCGCTTTCGCTGTCGCCTGATCGGTCGCGAACGGCCAGGGTTCTCGGGATCGGAGGACCCCGGCATGGGGTCGGAGATACTGAACGCGCCGACAGCCGGCCGACCAGATCCTCTACCACGGTAGACGAATTGTAGAAGGGTGTCCATGACCAGAATGGGCGGAACGGAACATGAGCCAGATTTGGCCGCGTTGATCTTTCGTGTGCTGCCGCGATTGGCGGCGCTGGAAGAACCGATCCTGCGCGACGCGGGCCTGTCCATGTGGGAGTACGCGATCATGAGCGAACTGGCCTCGGCCGAGGTCGTATCCCAGGTTGAACTCTCACGCCGCACACGCCGGGACCCCACACGCCTGGGTAAGCATCTGGACGCGCTCAGCACCCGCGGACTCGTGGTGCGGGCCCGCGCCAGTGATCAACGCCAGCGGACGGTCGGTCTGACCGATGACGGCCGGACCTTGTATGCCAAGGTCAAGAATCAAGTCAGGGGCGCGGAAGACCAGTTCCTGCACACGATTCTCGACGCCGACCGAGCCACCGATCTCAGGGGGCTCCTGGGTAAGCTCGCCGAGGGGTCGTAACGCATTGGCGCGCAACCGGATCGGCCGTGGCCGCCGAGCGGTGACGTGAGCGACCGTCGGACATGCACGATCGCTCGCCTATTCGTCGATGTATCGCACCATCGCCGCGAAGACCTGCCGCATGGTCGCCCGGGACACGACGCCTTCGGGCTCGGTCAGCCAGCCGCGGAAGATCGTGAGCGGCCGGTACACGAGCACGGCGGCGCGGGGGAGGGGATCGAGGTCGCCGAACGGGACGGCGAGACTCATCATCTGCGGGGGAATGTCCGCGGTGTCGGTGTAGATCGGCAACGTCAGCACGGTCGGCAGCCATTCGTTGGCGTCGGTACTGGAGATGATCAGCACCTTCGACCCGGCCATGCTGGAGGGCTGGTTACGCCCCGCGACGTTCGGCAGATACGAGCGGACTTCGCCGCGTGAGATCACTTCGCCGTTCCAGCACCGTAAGCGGCGGCGATGTTGGCGGCTTGTTCGGCGTGCAACTGCTCGGCGTACTCCGCGGTGTCGGTGCCGCGGCTGCGCTCCCACTCCGCGGCCGCTTTGGCGGCGATGCGCAGCAGCTCTCTCCGGACCGCCCGCTCGGTGAGCGTGCTGACCGTTTCCCCTGCGGCTGCCGCCGCCTCTCGGGCGTCGTTGAGCACGCCGGGGTCGATGCTGATCGACGTACTCGTTTTCATAATAGGAATCCTAACAGTCCGCTCGGTTGGGAGCCTTCGCTCAGTTCGGGCATGGCCTCTCGTCGATGATCCTGCCTATAAATACCTACATGGGAATATGCGCATCTACGAATGACTCACCGGTGGTTGGTTCACATCGTCGCGAAGGGAAGTGGCCATAAGGAAAAAAGACCGCTCTTACAAAAGGGCCGGAGACGGAAACGTCGTCATGCCAGGGGAGTTGGTGTACCCCCGCATTGTTCGCGTGAGGCGGAAGTGAGGTCGTCGGACGCGTGCTCGATGTGCAGGATGGGGGACAGGCGACGGACATGTCCGACACTCAGGCCCGGTGCCGATCATTGCTGACAACCTAGGATTCGACGATGGCCACTTCGCCGTATACCCCGGCCGAACACATAAGGAAGGAACTGGCACGCCGCTTGGCCGTGTGGTCTGCAGCGCTGGACGACGACATCGCTGAGTTGGACAGCTTCGGGTTGCGACGCAGCCATCGCATTCGAGCCCGCTCGATCCTCGACCCGCAGCTCGGGGTAGTGGCCGAGGTCGGCGGCCGTCCGGTCCAGGACTTCGGAACCTTCGATGGCTCCGGCCCTGTGCACATGCTGAGCGTGCTCGTTGCGGTCGACGCGCCAGTCGTCGGTGCCGGCGTATCGAACGCGGTGCTGAGCTACGGGGAAGCGGTTGCATGGCTGACGGTTCTGTTGCCCCGAATCGATCACTTCTACCTCAGTGAAGGGCCTGACGCGGACCCTGACGAGCCATCACCACACTGGCTGTTTTCCTGCTTCCTCGACAGCACCGGCCAAACCCTCGCGGTCCCCGTCGATTTCGACTGGGTCTCGTTCCGTATCCGGTACCGGGGACTGCGGGTATCGATGATCGATCGAGAAGGCACTCGGGTCGAAACCGTCTACCGCAATCCACGTTTCGCCGACTTCTACCAACCACGTAGCGAATCACGCGGCCGCTACTGGCCTCTCGCCGTCACTCGGCCACCTGAAGGCGCGGGGATCGGGAGTTGCTTCGAGGCGCTCGCCACCGCGGTCGCCCGCCGAACGGCGATTGCCCCGGATACCGAGCCCCTGTCACTGACCTGGATCCATGGAACGTCGGCGGCGCTCGTGGTTCGCCACATTGGCGAACAACGCTGCTACGAACTGATCGTGGAAATCCCTACGGACGACGAGATTGCCGGCGGCACATACATACTCGCGGGCACGCTCGGCGACCTCAGTGCAGTCCTGCGCAGCCCTGCACAGTACGCGGCCGGAGCGGTGGCTCGTCTGCGGGATGCCGGCATCGAGGGGATGCGGTGCAATGGCAACGAGATCGATTGTCCCAAGTTCACATCTACCTAACTTGACATAAGATAGATTATCGGCGCGTGTACGCTGTTAAACGTCATCGTGCTGTGGAGCCCTAGCTGCACCGATCCCAATGCGAAGTCGCTGTTCTCGCGGTCGGCGAACCACTGGCGATACGCACGTTCGGGTTCGGGCCACCGTTGGGAGATCGAGAGAACGAAACCGCGCCCCCAACGTCCTCGATCGTTCACTATGTGCGCGACAAGTGCCGCTCCGGAATCCGAAGGGGCCGTGGCATCTCCGATCACATATCTGATCCCCGCCGAAGTCATCGACCCAACCTAGCTGCACGGTCCGACAGATCAGGGCCCGCATCGGGTGGTGCCGCCGAGGGGTGGTTGGGCGAGGGCGAGCTGTTGGTCCTTTGGTCTGGGTATCCAGTGGCGGTGTCGAGTCCGGTCGCCTCGGGGGCGATGCCCCGAAACGCGGCGGGGCGACAGGCAGGCACGGAGTGCGGCCGTCAGCGTATCCGGAGAGGGGCTGACGAACTGGGAGTTCTGGGCCGTCGGAACTGCCGGTCGACTGGTCCAGGCTCTCGTGCTGTGCGCCAGATGGTGCACACCGCGCAAGGATTCGCGAACCGCGCGGCCGCTGCCGATACTCAGGTACGGTGCGCGACTGTGCCTGCGCTGATGCTGTTGCGTCGCCGTCGAATTCTGTTGGTGTGGCTGACTCAGCTGCTGTCGGTAATGGGAGACCGGTTCTTCGCGCTGGCGATCATGTGGGTTGCGTTGGAACGATCGGGGCCGGTGGTCATGGGCGCGGTGGCGATCGCGGAATCGGTGCCGTACGTGCTGGTCGGACTGTTCGGACAGCGCCTGGTCGCCCTGGCTGCGCGTTTGTCGGCGCTGGCAGGTCTCGAGCTGGTGCGTGCGGTGCTGACCGTGACGCTGGTCGCGGCCTGGGCTGGGGCAGGCACGATCGCGATGCTGGCGATGGTGACCGTCCTGGGGATCTGCGGGGCGCTGTTCGATCCCGGCTTGGGCGCACTGGTTCCGGACCTGGTCGGGGAGTCCGAACGCCCGAGGCTGGTCGCGTTGATGGACCTGACCGGGCGGATTGCGCGCGTCGCGGGACCTGCGACAGCGGGGTTGCTGCTGATGCTCGCGCCGTTGCCGGTGCTGTTCGTGATGGACGCAGCAACCTTCGCGGTCTCGGCAGCGGCGATGGCATGGCTCGCCCGCACCGCCACGCGTGCCAGCGTCCCGGGCGCGGGCCCGTCGACTCCGACGCCGACGCGCCCGGCCCGGGCACGGGCGCTGCTGCACGCATCTCCGTCGCTGACAATCGCGTTCGCGGTCCACGGCACCGGGTTCTTCTGTAATGCGTTGCCTGCCATCGGATTGCCGCTGCTGCTGGTCCAGTTCACAGCGGGTCCGGCACAGTACGGGTGGATGCTGACCGGAGCGGGGATCGCGGCGGTCGCCGGGAACATGGTCGCGTCCCGGGCGCGTCCCGAGACCGGGTTTCCTGGGCGACTGTGTGCGGGGTGGGCTGCGACCGGGGTGTTGCTGGTGGCCACCGGTGTCGCGCCGTCGGTGGGCTGGGTGGTCGCGGCAGCGGTGCTGGCAGGGTTCGCGTCCCCGTTCATCGGCATCGCGCTCGGTGTGCACCTGGCCGGATTCGCGACCGCGGACAGGGTACCGATGCTGTCGGTGCAGTACAGCGTGATGCGAGGTGCCGGCACCCTCGGCATGGCCGTTGTGCCGGCGTCGATCGCATCCGATCCCGCGCGCGGATTCATCGTCGGTGGCGCGATCTTGGTGGGCGTCGCCACGCTCGGGTGGTGGCTGTCCGGCCGACTCGACCAGTGAGCCGAGCATTCCCGCTCCATCGGCGCGCCTGATCCGGGATGGTTCACAGCCGTTCCCCCGCAACGGCTTGCACGGGGTCGAGACTTCACCGGTGTGGGCGCGGCCAGGCGGCCGTCGCGCAGATCTGCGGCACTGCTCGCGGACCGCGTGTGAAGCGATCGGCAAGCGGTCTCGCAAACATCTGCTGGGACGCCGAGACAGGTGCCGATCCTGCTGTCGTGCAGTCGGTGTGGCTCCCGCCCTGGCAGCGTCAGCGTTGCGCGCCACCAGGATTGGTGCGAACCGTGAACCGGAAGAAGGCCATGGTGGCGAACGGTTCCTCGATGCTGTCGCCCACCTGCACGATCCGTGAGGTCGATCTCTATCACGCGTGCCGTGCGGATTTCGGATGTCTCAAGCAGCGCGGGCAATCGGCACGCGGATAGTTCGAAACGCGACTGCTCCAGCGCGTTGAAGGCACGATGGTGGTCCGCCGAGATTGGTCTCCGATGCCAGGGCGTAGGCGAGTACATCCGATAGCTGGCCGCATGGATTGTCCGAATGGTGTTGGTGCCGTTGCGTTTGTGCGTTGGAGGCCAGCCGATCGATGAACTTCCGGGATCGTGACGATCATGCGGAGCGGCAAGTCCCGCAGCCGCAGTCCCACCTCCGAGCATCGGCGCCCCACTGGACCCGGTGTCAGCTCGGCGCGGTTCGCCCGAGCTGTCTTTCACACGCTGCACTCGCCCATCCGGCTCAGGTGACTGTGTCATCATCTCGGATCGAGAGTGTCCATGCAGCGACACTCGTGCTATGGCAGGCTGATTCATGTGTCGGGAGCTGAAACCGCGTTGATTCGCACTGCTGTCCCCGCCGTCAAGGGATCGTGGTCGCTCTGGAAACGGCTGTACCCATCGACAGACCCGCCGTCGCTGGAAGCGGCTGCCGAGTCATTGGCAGCGTGGGTTCAAAAGGCGGAGGAACGTGGGCTCGAGGCTCACTGTGCGAGTTCGGGCAGTACGTTCGCTGTCAAATTCACCGGCGTAGTGCGAGCGTTGCCTGAGGACCTGATTGAGTCAGGTAGCGCCTCCGAGCTGTCAGACTACTTCGAGTCGCTCGGGTCGAAGGTACCGCGGTTGGTCATACTCGGCGAACCGGGAAGCGGCAAAACGGTTGCCGCGAAACAACTTGTCCTAGGTTTGCTGGAAAACCGGCGCAGCAAGGACGATGCCGTTCGTCGGCAGCACCCCGTTCCGGTGCGGGTCAACGCGACAGGATGGGACGGTGCGATCCCTTTCGAACGATGGCTGAGCACCCGGCTGAGCTGGGACTATCCCCACCTACGGCCAGTGTTGGCCAGGCAACTGGTAGAACAGAATCACATCCTGCCTGTCATCGACGGTCTCGACGAGATGGACACCCTCGAAAATCGAGGAGTGTTCGCCCGGCAACTGCTCGATCAACTGAACGGAACACCGTGGGTACAGCGATCGGTTGTCGTGGTGTGTCGTACGAGCAGATTTCAAGAACTGCGTCGACGAGGCAAAGACATCGGACTTCATGGGGCAGCGACGAGCACGCTTGAACCGCTGTCTCATGAAGATGTCCTAAAGAAGCTGAGCGACTCGGTTGTGGCGACGGGATCTACCCGCCCGGGTTGGTCCGAAGTCATCACACATCTTGCGGAGAACAAGCATGGTCCGCTGGCGGCTGTGCTCAGATCTCCTCTGATGCTCGCCCTGGCGGTGAACGCTTTACATCCACCCGCCTCGACTTTCCGACCGTCCGACGAGGAAATCGGTGAGCAGCTGGTGGGGTGCGCCAGTACCGGTGAAGTCGAAAACATCGTGTTCGCTCGTTTGATTCCTGCTGCGATCAGCACCGTTGGCAGTCCCAACTATGGCAGTGACGAAGTGCGGAAATGGTTGAGATCGCTGGCGTCTCACCTGGAACGCCGTCGTGGGACCCACAAGGACAGCGCAGCGATTCGCCTCGATGAGATCTGGGAACTCGCAGGCGTGACTCGCTGCCGCGCTGTACACGGGCTCGCAGCCTGTCTTGTCGCCTTTCTCGCGATCGGTCTCACAGGTGTCGCATGCTTCGGCCTGGGGGTGGGTCTGGCGGTGGGAATAGCGGCCGGTCTGACAGTTGGCCTGTCGTCCTCGCGTCGCACCGTCTCGACGAGACGGATCGATGTGCGGCGAAAGCACAAGGAGCACCGGGTGTCTGACGGCCGGTCGAGATGGTTTCGTTTGCGCACCGAGGCCGTCTTTACTGCTCTGGCAGCCGGACTCGCGGCGAGCGGTGTGGTTTGGTGGATCGGCGGCGCGACAGCAGGGCGATCTTTCGTATTGATCTTTCTCGGTTTGGCGGTGCTTCCCTACGGTATGGCAATTGCCCTCACCGTTGAAGGCGGACACGAGGCGCCCGTCGTGCTCGATGAGAAGCGATCTATTCGCGACGACTTCGTATCCGGGCTTTTGCTCAGAGGATTGCTGGGTCTCGGTGCCGGTATTGCCCTGGGTGTGGTGGGAGGGCTTCTCGGTGGAGTTGTCGTTGGGCTCACTGCAGTGCTCGCCTCCGGTTATCTGGGTGGTTCAGCAGCCGAGAGATACTTCATCGCAGCTCTGATCTTCAGATTCACTAAAGACTTCGCGCCACGTCCCAAGATTCTATTGGATCGAGCACGAGCAAAAGGCTTGCTGCGCGTGAATGTCACTTCCTATCAGTTCGTGCATGAAACGTATCGACACTGGCTGCTGAGTTCTCCGACTAAATAATTGAAGCCTCGGCAGAAGCTGACCGGGCATTCATCTTTCCATGCGATGCATGACAGCAATGCGAGCGTTCTTTGCACTGTTCTGATGGTAGAGTGTAAATCTTGCTCGACCAGGGGTGGTGTGCCAAAGTGAAGCCGAATCAGGATAGTGTATTGAACGCCTTCTGGTAGAAGATAGCCAATGAATCGAACCGTGGCTCGACGCGAAGCATTTGTACCGCGGGTAGAGCGCCGGCACCGACCGACACCACCAAGGCCACTTCCTGGGGTGTCAGCTGTTGCCTAAGCGCCAAACCGCTGGATAATATTGCGAGAGAGGCGTAGTAGATGTGCGCCGTTGACAGGTTGAGCAATTCCGCAATGCGTTTATGTTTGAGCGCTCGGTTGATCCATCGAGGAAAATCTTCGATCGCGTCAGAATTGCCCGCGACCAGGGCCGGCAGCCACTCACCGTGCAACTTCGGCCACAGGTGCACACTGGCCTGCTCACGCAACCTGATAAGGCGCGTATGGTTGGCTTTCCAGTCGTCCAGCAGGGCGTCGTTGATATCTGTGTACGCTTCGCGTTCAGTTTTGACTCGCTGAATATATGGAATATATCCATTCGCGCCAACAAATTCACCCTTGCCTGCTTGTAGGTTGCGAATATGCGGTGTTTCGACGCGCTTTTTCGCATCGTCTTGTTTCGCGACAGCTCTTTTATCCCAGGTACCCGGGTGTCCCAGTAGCTGGATTCCGGACGGAATAGTTGGGCTCTCCAAGGGAGCGCTCAGTTGAGAGAGAAGTCTCCTGATGATTTCGTTCAGGGAATCGTCATCTTCGATAGAGGTCCCGGATTGGGGGCGATCAATCCATTGGCGAAGCCCGCTCATTCCGCCCGCTATGATACTGTTCTTGGCTTGGGCGATCGGCTTCACGATTTCATCGTTGAGCTTCTGCAATTTCGAGTCGTCGGCCTGATCTATCCATTCCTGCACTGGCGAAATTGCCTTGAATCCTGAGCAGCGGGTCGTAAATTCCTCCTGCACAGAGGGGTCCAGTGTGGTCCAGTCGACGGGCTCAAGTATCGGCCCACTGTCATCGATGCCCTCTGCGAGCTTACGGAAGACATCTCCCGTTGCCCAACCAAGTTCCTGCGCGGAATACGCTTCGTTATCGAACGATTCTTTGGTGCAATATACTTTTTCGAACATCCAGAATTGTGCGGCACCGTTCCACAATGCCGCCCCAGGCAAGGCGCTGATACGTGGTTCCAGAGGATCGTCGGCAAGTAGGCGGTTGAACTCCCAGCCGGGCAAGTAGATGCCGTTGATAGATGACAAGGGCGACGCTCCCAATGGCGAATGTGTTTCGTCTGTACGATACATCGAAGAGGGCGGTGCCGACAGGAAATGCCATGCTCGGAGCAGGCTCGGGGTGTTGTATTCACCGAACTCTGACAGGGGGAGTTTCGATCAAATGAAACCAACCGGTCTAAACTTGCGGCTGCCGTACGGGTCCCATGACAAGTGCGCCTCGGCCAAGCGACAACCCTGCGGCAGATCTCATGTGCTGCGGGGTGTCGCCGAGCTCGCAGCGAACATCCCGTACGAGTGCAGATTCATGCGGCAATCGCAACACCTCCTCGAGTGCTCCGACGGGGTGAGGAATCCGGGTGTTTGTCGAGGTCCGCTGTTGAGCTGGTCGGGACAGTATTGGTGGACTGAGACGTTGGTGCTCTCGTTGCTGCTTCTCTGCCCGGGGCTGTTCGGTCACAGAAGTAGGCCGGAAACCTGGTGACGATCGATGACCCGGGAGCGGGGCGACGGGCCCAGGCATGAGCTTGGACCCGTCGGTCTTGGTACCGGTCAGTGTCGGCCTTTGATCCGTTCGTTCTCTACCGGGTTCTGCGAGGTGTGCCGGTGGCCGGTGCCTTGGGCGTAGGAACCGGTTTGGAGATCACGGGCGCGTCCACGGTGCCAGGCACCGTGCTCGGCACGGTCGTGGCAGCGACGGTCGCTACCGAAGTACGGGTCGTGGCAGCGCTGGTTGGGGGCTTCTACGGCTTCTTGTATCCCCTGAACCATTAGCTGTCATCC
>NZ_JBSHMS010000056.1:0-16760 GCF_053645575.1 Nocardia sp. NPDC055321 | reverse complement strand
GACACACTATTGAGTTCTCAAAGAACACACGCACACGGAACTTCGCGGGCTCTTTGTCCCGGTCGGTCTCCGTGGCTGCTTCCAAAGCTTAGCTCGCAACCTGGCAGAAACAAAATCGCCTGCTAGGTGGAGCCAATGTGAACATCAGGCGCTCCTCGTACAACCTCGTTCACCCGGTTCCCGCGCTGAGCCTCTCGGCTCGGCGGCTCGGCCCCTGGTCGGTGTCCGTGTCGCTCTGACCTGGAATAAGTTACGTGGTGGTTGTTCGCATGTCAAATCGCCTGTTCAGGAGGGGTTTTCGCGAAGCGCTCCCGACCCCTGCCGTTCAGCTGCCCGTCGATTACCCCGGTGCGCGCCGGCGAAACCGGTTCGCGCGCCTGGAAATACCGACTAGTCGGCACTACCGGCGTCGATCAGTCCGCCGCGCCGACACGCTCGATCTCCGCACCCAGCGACCGCAGGTTCTCCACGAAATCCGGGTAACCCCGGTCGATGTGGAACACGTCGTGGACCTCGGTCACCCCGTCGGCCACCAGACCCGCGAGCACCAGACCCGCGCCGGCCCGGATGTCCGAGCTCCACACCGGCGCGCTCGACAGCCGCGGAATACCGCGCACCACAGCGTGATGCCCATCGGTGCGGGCGTCGGCGCCCAGGCGGATCATCTCCTCCACGAAGCGGAACCGCGCCTCGAAGATGTTCTCGGTGATCATCGAGGTGCCGTCCGCGATCGCGGCCAGGCCGATGGCCATGGGCTGCAGATCGGTGGGGAACCCCGGGAACGGCAGCGTCGAGAAGTTCACCGCGCGCGGCCGATCGGACTGCACGACACGAAAACCGTCTGGTTCGAACGAGATTCGCGCACCGGCCGACCGCAGCTTGTCCAGGACCAGTGACAGATGCTTCGGATTGATGCCGGTGACCCGGACATCGCCCTGCGTCATGGCCGCGGCGATACCCCAGGTGGCCGCGACGATGCGATCGCCGATGACGCGGTGCTCGATCGGGGCGAGCTTGTCCACGCCCTGGATGGTCAGCACCGAGGTGCCGGCACCGGAGATGACCGCGCCCATCCGCGACAGCATCGTGCACAGGTCCACGATCTCCGGCTCGCGCGCGGCGTTGTCGATGACCGTCTCCCCCTCGGCGAGCACCGCCGCCATGAGGATGTTCTCGGTCGCGCCCACCGACGGGAAGTCCAGGCGGATACGGGCGCCCTGCAACTCCTCCGCCCGCGCCACCAGACAACCGTGCTCGATCTCGCTGGTCGCGCCGAGCAGCCGTAGCCCCTGCTGGTGCATGTCCAGCGGCCGCGATCCGATGGCATCGCCGCCCGGCAGCGCCACCACCGCGCGTTTGCAGCGCGCCATCAGCGGACCCAGCACGCACACCGACGCGCGGAACTGGGTGACCGCCGGGAAGTCGGCGTGGTACTTGGGCTCCGGCGGCGTCGTGATGGCGACCGTCCCGCCGACGATCGTGACATCGCAGCCGAGGCCGCGCAGTACGTCTGCCATCAGCGGCACATCCAGGATGTCCGGGCAGTTCGTGATCGTCGTCGTGCCTTCGGCCAGCAGCGCGGCGGCCATCAGCTTGAGGACGCTGTTCTTCGCGCCGCCTACCGCGACCTCACCGACGAGCCTGCTGCCCCCGGTCACCAGAAACCGTTCACTCACGGGGGTCAGCCTAGTGGCCGTCTCCGCGCTCGTGGCCTCTCCGCCCGGCCGCCAGAGGATGTCGCCATCCGGGTTGGCCACCCGGCCCAGAATGAACAGCAGGTCGGACAGCCGGTTGAGGTACTTCGCGGGCAGTGCGCTGGTGTCCTCGGGGTGCGCGTCCACCGCCGCCCACGCCGAGCGTTCGGCGCGCCGCGCCACCGTGCGCGCCGTGTGCAATAGCGCCGCGAGCGGGGTGCCGCCGGGCAGAATGAACGAATTCAACGGCGCCAGAGGCTCATTGAACTCATCGCACCATTTTTCGAGGCGGTCGATGTAGGGCTGGGTGATGCGCAGCGGCGGATACTTCGGGTCCTCGACCACGGGGGTGGACAGGTCCGCGCCGGCGTCGAAGAGGTCGTTCTGGACGGCGCGCAGCACCGTGCGGATCCGCTCGTCCGGATCGCCGAGCGAGATGGCGACGCCGAGCGCCGCATTGGCTTCGTCACAGTCGGCGTAGGCGATCAGCCGGGGATCGGTCTTGGACACCCGCGAGAAGTCGCTGAGTCCGGTGGTCCCGTCGTCGCCGGTACGGGTGTAGATCCTCGTCAAGTGCACACTCACAGGGCCCAGACTAGCCGCGCACGGACGGCGGCGAACCCCGATGCGGCGCGGCTACCTGCGGCGGCGGATGCGCTCGGACGGCCGGGACTCGACCCAGGACAGGAACGCCGCGAGCGCGCCACGATCCAGCGCCAGCTCGTAGCTGCCGTCACTGTCGGAGATCATGACGATGGCCTCGTCGGTCATGATGTCGTACTCGTCGCCCTGGGGACTGCGGCGGTTGCCCACCTCGATGTCCAGGCGGCGGATAGCACTGTCCGGGCCGAGCTTGAGACTGGAGAGTTTGTAGAAGACGAGGTTGTCCTCGCCGTACCGGATCAGACCGTGCCGCCAGCCCCCACCATGCCCGCGAGCGGGGAGAACCCGCAGCAACGCGGCGGTGCCACCGCGGCGGAGCATGATCAGGCGATAGGTCGAGGCCAAGGCCAAACCGACAAGCAGCAGCACCAGAATGATCAGGACCACCATCCCAGTTCGCAATGCTGCTCCGTCTCTTCACATCCGCGTGGCCGTCGAGCTCGGCCGGCAAAAGCCGGGCCCCGTGTTTGGTCGATAGTAGCGACCGCTCCGACACGAGGTCCGGCCATCCACCGAATGTGACGTATGCCCTGCTCAGCTCACCTGCGGCTTCAGCCCATGGAGAACGGGGCGCCCCACAGCACGACATCGCCGATCTGTGTCTCGGTGCCCACCGAGGCGACGACGAACGCGCGCGCCTGGGCGTAGCCGCCGCAACCGTTCACATCGAAGGTCTCGTCGAACCAGGTGACGCTGGCGTGCGGGCCCGGCACCTTGTTGCGGCGGTAGTGGATCTCGTTGCCGTAGTCGTCGGGCTGCTCGAGATCGAGCATCATGCGGGCCACCGATTGCCCGGGCCCGAAGGTGATGCCGGTGCCGACGGACTGCGCCAGCGCCATGGGGGTGGTCGGGTCGCCGTCGGCGTCCACGCCCTGCCCGTTGTTGTTCCCGCTGATCGTGCCGATGTCCACCTGGCAGCCGACGAGGTAGCCGGGGGTGATCTTGATCGTGCTCTTCTGCGCACTGGGGCCGGACACGTCCACCACCCCACGGCCGGACACCCATACGTTGCGATGCACCGGTGTCGAGCCCATCGACGGGCTGATGCGCGCCGACTCCTCCTCGAGCCGCACGGTCACCACCGAACCGTCCACCAGCGTGCGGCTGATGCTGCCGCCCGGGAGTGGAATGTCGGTGTCCGCGTGCGCCCGGCCCGGCTGGACCGGGCACAGCACCGCCAGCGACGCGACCGCCAGACCACCGGTGAGGACTCCGAAAGCCTTGCCGCCCACAATCTTTCCCGTCCCGAACATACGATCCCTTCGCAATCGAGGCGGGCACGCTCAGCCGAGGCTGAACGGCTGCCCGTACAGGCTGATCTTCTTGTAATCCGCGCCGATGATTTCGACCACCGAGAATTGCCGGGCCTGCGCGTATCCGGCACAGCCCTGAACCTCCATGGGCGCGTCCTGATACTGAATGTGATAGGTGCCACTCTTCGGCATATCGATATTGTCGATCGCGACAAATGCGACCTGCCCCGCCGACAATGGGAAATTCAAGCCCGCGGTGACCATCGGCTGGGCACCGAGCGTGACCGCTTCATTGGCGCCCAGCGCGCCGAGCGCGACCTGGCAGCCGACGATATAGCCGACCGTCAGACCGGACGCGCCGTGCGTCGAGGAACCATTGGTACCCGGCTGATTCTGGGCGCCGTTATTGGGCCCGATCACCCCGTCCGGCGTCTCCACCTCGGCACTCACCGTGCCGGTCACCCAGGCCGTGCGGCCGGCGCCGTTCGCCGCCAGGGAGGGCGAAATGATCGCCCGCTCACCGACACTCGTGATCCGGACGCCGGGACGCTCGATGTGACCATCCGGCAGCGCCACCGTGACATCCGCCGCGGCGGTTCCCGGCGTGAGAAATCCGAGCACTATCGCGGCGGCCGCGGTGATACTCCATCGACCGATCCGAAATACGTTCATTCATCCCTCGCTCATCGTCGCGAGGCCGCACTCCACCGAAACCAGAGGCGACCACGCTGCGCCAACTCGTTGAGGTAATGCCGAAAAACTCAGAGGTAACTGGAAGTCCAGGAATAGCTCGGCTCTGCGCGAATGTTTCAGATCACATTCGACGCCGGTGCCCGAGTGTAAACGACAAGAGCGGCGATCCCGGGACATTTCCCGGAATCGCCGCTCGTTTGCCGAGTGGAAACTCGAATCAGACTCGGAAGCCTGCCTTTACAGCGATCAGGCTTCGGCAGCCTTCGCCAGGGCACGAATCTGCCCCTGCGCCTTGGCCTGTGCGGCCGGGCTCGCGTCGGCGTCGGCGAGCACGGCCTTGGCGGCCGCCTCGTCGATGTCGGCGGCGAAATCGGCGGTCTCGGCCAGCACCCGCACCGAAGTGCCGGTGACGGAGAAGAATCCGCCGTGCACGGCCGCGACGATGCGCTCGTCGCTGTCGGACACGATGGTCACCGTGCCGGCCTCGACCAGCTGACCGAGCAGCGGTTCGTGGCCGGCCAGAATGCCGATCTCACCCTCGGTGGTCTGGGCCGAGACGAACTTCGCCCGGCCCGACCACAGCAGTCGCTCGACGGCGACCAGGTCAACGGACATGTCCCTTGAATCAGAAGACACAGTTGCCATGGGTGACTACTTCCCGGCGATCTTCTTCGCAGCGGCCTCGACGTCGTCCAGGCCACCGCAGGAGTTGAACGCCTGCTCGGGCAGGTGGTCGAACTCGCCCTTGCAGACGCGATCGAAGTCGTCGATGGTCTGCTCCAGCGGCACGACGGAACCCGGCTGGCCGGTGAACTTCTCGGCCACGATGAAGTTCTGGCCGAGGAACTTCTCCAGACGACGCGCACGGCCGACGAGGACCTTGTCGCCTTCGGAGAGCTCGTCCATACCGAGGATGGCGATGATGTCCTGCAGTTCCTTGTACTTCTGCAGGATCCGCTTGACCTCGTTGGCCACCTGGAAGTGACGGTCGCCGACGATGGACGCCTCGAGGATACGAGAGGTCGAGGTCAGCGGGTCGACGGCCGGGTAGATGCCCTTCTGCGAGATCGGGCGCGAAAGCTCGGTCGTCGCATCGAGGTGGGCGAAGGTGGTCGCCGGCGCCGGGTCGGTGTAGTCGTCGGCGGGGACGTAGATCGCCTGCATCGAGGTGATCGAGCGACCACGGGTCGAGGTGATCCGCTCCTGGAGCTGACCCATCTCGTCCGCCAGGGTGGGCTGGTAACCCACGGCCGAGGGCATACGACCCAGCAGGGTCGAGACCTCGGAGCCGGCCTGGGTGAAGCGGAAGATGTTGTCGATGAAGAGCAGAACGTCCTGGTTCTGCACGTCACGGAAGTACTCCGCCATGGTCAGGGCCGACAGGGCGACGCGCATACGCGTGCCCGGCGGCTCGTCCATCTGGCCGAAGACGAGGGCGGTGTCCTGAAGGACGCCCATCTCTTCCATTTCCAGGTGGAGGTCGGTGCCCTCACGGGTACGCTCACCGACGCCCGCGAACACCGAGGTGCCGGAGAACTCGCGAGCGATACGGGTGATCATCTCCTGGATCAGAACGGTCTTGCCGACACCGGCGCCACCGAACAGACCGATCTTGCCACCCTTGACGTACGGGGTGAGGAGGTCGATGACCTTGACGCCCGTCTCCAGGATCTCGGTCTTACCCTCGAGCTGGTCGAAGGCGGGCGGCTGGCGGTGGATGCCCCACTGCTCGCCGTCGCGGCCCAGGCCGGGGGAATCGAGGCAGTCGCCGAGCGCGTTGAACACGTGGCCCTTGACGACATCGCCGACCGGAACCGAGATCGGCTTGCCGGTGTCGCGCACCTCGACGCCACGCACCAGACCGTCGGTCGGCTGCATGGAGATGGTGCGAACGATGTTGTCGCCCAGGTGCTGTGCGACCTCGAGGGTCAGCGTCTTGGCAACGGACTTCAGCGCGATGTCAACGTTCAGCGCGTTGTACAGCTCGGGGATCGAACCGCGCGGGAACTCGACGTCCACGACGGGTCCGATGACGCGGGAGACGCGGCCAGTGCCGGCGCCAACCCGGGTCTCTGTGGTGACACTTGCGGTCATTGCTTCTTCTTCCTGGCTCTAGTCGCGGTCCGAGCTCGAAGCCAGCGCGTTGGCGCCGCCGACGATTTCCGTGATTTCCTGCGTGATTCCGGCCTGGCGCAGCGAGTTCGCGGTACGGGTCAGTGAATTCACCAGATCCGTCGCGTTATCGGTGGCCGCCTTCATCGCGGTGCGGCGCGCAGCCGACTCCGATGCCGCCGCGTCGAGCAGCGACGAGTAAATCCGAGTGTTGATGTACTTCGGCAGCAGCGCGCCCAGCAGGACGTTCGCATCCGGCTCGAACTCGTACTGAGCCGCAGCCTCGGCGTTGCCGTCCGAGAAGCTGTCCTCACCCAGTTCGAAGTTCTCGTCTACGTAGCTCACCTGGATGGGAGCCAGCCGGCGAACCTCCGGCACCTGCGACAGCATCGACACGAAACGCGTGTAGACGATGTGCAGTTCGTCGACGCCGGCGATGGTGCCGAGTCCGTTGGGCGCCGCGACCTCGCCGTCGGCGCCCGCCATGAACGCCTCGACCAGGTGGTTGCAGGCGGCGGAGGCATCGGCGTAGTTCGGCGACTGCGAGAACCCGGTCCACGCACCGTTGGTCTCGCGACCACGGAAGGTGTAGTAGGTCAGGCCCTTCGAACCCATCACGTACAGCACGGGCTCTTTGCCGTCGGCGCGCAGGGTGGTCAGCAGCTCCTCGGTGCGCTTGAGCACGTTGGAGTTGTAGCCACCGCACATGCCGCGGTCACTGGTGATGACCAGCACCGCAGCACGCTTCGCGTTCGGACGCTCGGTGAGCAGCGGGTGGTTGAGATTGCCGCTGGCGCTTGCCAATTCGGCGAGCACCTTGGTGATCTCTTCCGCGTACGGCTTGGCCGCCGCGACCCGGGCCTGCGCCTTGCTGATTCGCGATGTCGCGATCAGTTCTTGCGCCTTGGTGATCTTCTTGATCGAGCTCACGGAACGAATTCGGGAGCGCAGTTCGCGCACGCTAGGCATCAGTCACACTCCCTTCGTTACTCGAGACAGTCATTCGCATCAGCTTCGCCGCTCTTACTTCTCGACGTGCTTGCGAGTGACGGACAGCGACTCGACCTCTTCGTGATCGAGCGCGCCGGCCTCGGCCTCGTTGACCACGCGGCTGCCGTCCGAAGCCAGGAAGCCCTGCTTGAACTTGTCGGTCGCGGCCTTGATCGCGTCGGCGGTGTCGCCCTCGATCTTCTTCGCGCCGCCCTGCAGGGCGTCGAAGGACTCCTGCACGGAGCTGTGCAGGAACTCGAGCAGCTCGGAGTTGAAGCGACGGACGTCGCCGACCGGCACCGAGTCGTAGTAGCCGGCGTCGACCAGGAACAGCGAGACGACCTGGTCCTCGACCGCGACCGGGGCGTACTGGTCCTGCTTGAGCAGCTCGACCCAGCGCGCGCCGCGCTCGAGCTGCGCCAGGGAGGCCGCGTCGAGGTCGGAGGCGAAGGCGGAGAACGCCTCGAGCTCACGGTAGGAGGCGAGCTCCAGACGCAGCGAGCCGGCGACCTGCTTCATGGCCTTGGTCTGCGCGGCGCCACCGACACGGGAGACGGAGATACCGACGTTGATGGCCGGGCGGACACCCTTGTTGAAGAGGTCCGACTCGAGGAACACCTGACCGTCGGTGATGGAGATGACGTTGGTCGGGATGAACGCCGAGACGTCGTTGGCCTTGGTCTCGATGATCGGCAGCGCGGTCATGGAACCGGCACCGAGCTCGTCGGACAGCTTGGCCGAACGCTCGAGCAGACGCGAGTGCAGGTAGAAGACGTCACCCGGGTACGCCTCGCGGCCCGGCGGGCGGCGCAGCAGCAGCGAGATCGCGCGGTAGGCCTCGGCCTGCTTCGACAGGTCGTCGAACACGATCAGGACGTGCTTGCCCTGGTACATCCAGTGCTGGCCCAGGGCCGAACCGGTGTACGGCGCCAGCCACTTGAAGCCGGCGGAATCAGAAGCCGGCGCGGCGACGATCGTCGTGTACTCCATCGCACCGTGGGCCTCCAGCGCGGCCTTGACGCCCGCGATGGTGGAACCCTTCTGGCCGATCGCGACGTAGATGCAGCGCACCTGCTTGGTCGGATCGCCGGTGGCCCAGTTGGCCTTCTGGTTGATGATGGCGTCGATGCAGACCGCGGTCTTGCCGGTCTTGCGGTCGCCGATGACGAGCTGACGCTGGCCGCGGCCGATGGCGGTCAGGGCGTCGATCGCGGTGATGCCGGTCGCGAGGGGCTCACCGACGGGCTGACGCTCCAGCACGGTGGCGGCCTGCAGCTCGAGCACGCGACGCTCGTCGGCCTCGATGTCGCCGAGGCCGTCGATGGGGGCGCCCAGCGGGTTGATGACGCGACCGAGGAACTTGTCGCCAACGGGGACCGAGAGCACGTCGCCGGTACGGCGGACCTGCTGGCCCTCCTCGATGGTGTCGAACTCACCCAGGATGACGGCACCGATCTCGGTGTCCTCCAGGTTCAACGCGACGCCGAGCTTGCCGCCGGGGAATTCCAGCAGCTCGTTGGCCATCGCGGACGGGAGGCCGCTGATGTGGGCGATACCGTCGCCGGTGTCGGTGACCACGCCCACTTCCTCGATGGAGGTTTCCGGGGTGTAGCTCTGGGTGTAGCTCTCGATCGCGCTACGGATCTCATCGGGGGAGATCGTCAGCTCCGCCATGTTCTTCCTGCTCTCGCTGTGGTCTCGTAAGTCGGTGTGTAAGTGCGCTTCTCGGCCGTGTCTCAAGCGAGAGACTGGCGCAAGCGCTGCAGTCGGCCGACGGCGCTGCCGTCGATCAGGTCGTCGCCCACGCGCACGACGACGCCGGCCAGCAGGCTCGGGTCTTCCTGCACATGCACCGTGACGGGCTTGTCGTAGATGCGCTGCAGCGAAGCAGCGAGCTGCTCGCGCTGCTGCGTCGTCAGGGCAGAGGCGGCGCGCACGTGCGCCACGATCTGATCCCGGAGCGACGCCGCCAGGTCGGACAGGTGGTCGAAAGCCTCGCCGATGTCGCCCTTCTTGCTGCGAGCGACGGCCTGCTGGACCAGCTCGAGGGTGATCTCCTCGACCTTGCCCGCGAGCAGACGCTGCACCAGGTCACGCTTGGCAGTCAGCGACTGGCCGTGATCGGTCAGCGCCTGCTCCAGCGCGGGGTTGTCGTCGACGATCCGGCCCAGCCGGAACAGCTCGTCCTCGACGGCGGTGAGGCGGCCGCGATCCTCCGCGGCACGCAGCAACGCCTCGCGGCCGAGCAGAACCAGGCTGTCGACCAGGTCGCGGGCACGGGACCAGTCCTGTGCCACCGCGGTGGTCAGCACCGCCTGGGTGGCCGCGCTGATCTTGCCGCCGAAGAGGCGCTCGGCCAGCTCGGCGCGGGCCGCGCTGGACACCGACTTATCCGCGAGCGCCACACGCAGCGAGCGCTGGTCGTCGAGGACGGCGACAACGGCGAACAGTTCGGAGCCCGTCGTGGCCGCGACGGTGTCGCTTCCGGTCAGAGCGGCCCGAAGAGCTTCCCGCGCACGGGAGCTCGCCTCGCGGCTCGCTGCGTACATGCTTCCCACTTTCGGTTCGTTACCTTCCGACCCCGATGCCGGCGTTCGAATCCAGCTCCGCGAGGAACCGGTCGATCGACGCCGACTGCTTGGCCTCGTCGGCCACCGACTGACCGATGATCTTCTCGGCCAAATCGACCGCGGTGCGGCCCAGCTCGGACCGCAGTTCGGTCACGATCTGCTGACGCTGCGCCTCCAGCTGGGTCTGACCAGCGGCGACGATACGGTCGGCCTCAGCCTGCGCATCGGAGCGCATCTGGGACAGGATGGTCTGGCCCTGGGTACGCGCTTCCTCACGGATGCGCGCGGCCTCGAGGCGAGCCTCGGCCAGCTGCTCCTGGTACTGCTGCAGGGTCGCCTGCGCCTCGGCCTGCACGGCCTCGGCCTTGGCGATGCCGCCTTCGATCTTCTCCGTGCGCTCGTCGAGCACCTTGGTCAGACGCGGAACCACGTACTTGTAGAACGCGAAACCGATGACCAGGAGGCAGACCGCAGACCAAAAAATGTCGTACGGCTCCGGGATGAGGGGGTTCTGTTCGGACCCCTCAGCCGCGAGCAAAGTCAGGTTGCTCATCGCTGATTATCCGGAATCAGAAGATGAAGCCGGCGACGAGGCCGATCAGCGCCAGGGCCTCGGTGAACGCGATACCGAGGAACATGGTGGTGCGGATGGTGCCCTGGAGCTCGGGCTGACGCGCGATGCCCTCGATGGCCTTACCGACGACGATGCCGACGCCGATGCCGGGGCCGATCGCGGCGAGGCCGTAGCCGATGGCGCCGAAGCCGGTGGACTTGGTCTCAGTCGCCTGCGCCAGGATCGAGAGGGTGCTGCTCATGGTGTTGTTTTCCCTTTCTGTCGCCCACCCGCCGTCGGCGTGTGAAGCAGGTTTGTGGAAATTTGGTACCGGTCGGTCAGTGGGAGTCGGCGTGCTCGGCGAGACCGATGTAGACAGCGGTCAGCAGCGCGAACACGTACGCCTGCAGGAAGACCACCAGCATTTCGAAGAGGGTGAAGCCGAAGCCCGCGAGCAGCGAGAACGGCGAGAACACCTTCATCCAGGAGGCGGCGTCGAACAGGAAGAACTGGGTGGCGCTGAAGAACAGCACCAGCATGATGTGACCGGCCAGCATGTTCGCCATGAGTCGGACGGTCAGGGTGAACGGGCGCAGCACGAAGGTCGAGATGAACTCGATCGGGATCAGCAGCAGGTGCAGGGCCGGCGGCACGTTCGGGACGACGATGCTCGAACGCATGTATTTCAGGAAGCCGTACTTCTTGATGCCGACGTAGTTGAACGTCACGTACGCGAGCACGGCCAGGGCCAGCGGGAATCCGATGCGGGCATTCGAGGAGATGTTCAATCCGGGAATGATGCCGGAGATGTTCAGGAACAGCACCGAGAAGAAGATCGTCGCGATGAGCGGGAAGAACTTCCGGCCGGTTTCCTTGCCGAGGATCTCGTCACAGATCTGCTCCTTGACGAACACCAGCGCCGATTCCGCGACATTCTGCAGCCCACGGGGAACCAGCTGCGGCCGGCGGAATGCCGCGAACATGACGGCCAGCAGAACGGCCGACATGAGGATGCGAATGAGCATCAGCCGATCGAGCTGAAAAAGTGTCCCCTCGAACAGCACTGCTGGAGGGAAGAAGTCGTTAAGCGACGGCGCGTGGAACTCGCCCGCAAGAATGGTGACGCTCAGCGTTCTCTCCCGTGGTCGGGCCGCAAGAGATTTCTTCCCTGCGGTTCGATCGGACATTGACGATCTGGTGGTCGACTCAGGTCGGCTCGAAGTTCGTCAGCAGCTGTTCGGGCCAAGCCCGGGCGTCTGTACGCGCGTCGGCGACATCGTCGACGGTGCAGAACCGTGACCCTGCGGGTCCGGTACGGCAGTAAGCATAACCTGCTCTCAGGTGGGTCTCAGGTGACCCCCCCTAGTGCTTCGGTTGGCTACAGGTAAAGACTTTATCAAGTTATCTACGACAGCGTGTAGGGGGCCGTCTGAACAAGCGGTGAACTGCCCCGCGACTACAGCTCGCGGTCGACCTCTACGGTCGGAACCTTTTGGCGCAGAAGGCCGTACGTCTCCGCACCGAGCACGACGAGCAGTGCGCCGACAACCGTCAGGAACAGGGCGCCGGGGCTGTAGAAGTCGAAACGCCGCAGGACCGCGACGACCACCAGGGCCACCAGCAGCTTGCCCACCCAGCTGCCGAGCAGCACGATGCCCTGCAATCCGGACTCGACCTTCGCGCTGAAGAGCACCGAGGCGGCGGTCGTCAGAATGAACCCGCCGCCGATGGCGGCGCCGAGCAAGGCGCCCCACAGGCCGGGCATGCCGGCGACGATCGAGGACACAATCGACGAAATCACAACCAGCACAGCCAAACCGGCGATGCCGTAGCGCAGCGCGGCCCGCAGTGGGGCGTCGGGATCTGGTTCGGAAGGCTTGCTCACGTCCGGAAACCTTACCCGGCGGTTCTGTCGCCGACCCGGCCGGTCAGTCCGCGCCACGATGGGACCGCGGTCACGATGAGCGCGAAAACCAGCCCGGCCGCGAACAGCAGCACCACCAGTGTGCGATCCATCAATGACGTCCCGACGGCGCCGAATGCCAGCACGCTGACCCACAGGTAGATGAGCAGCACGACGCGGCGGTGCGAATGCCCGATCTGCAGCAAACGGTGATGCAGGTGCATTTTGTCCGGAGTGGAGAAACTCACACCGGCGCGCACCCGGCGCACGATCGCGAGCACGAGGTCGAGCACCGGAATGAACATGACCGCGCCGACCAGCAGCAGCGGCGACAGCAGGCCGACGATGTCGCGCGGGCCGTAACCCTGCAGCGGAATTCGGCCGGACGCGCCGGTGGACACCGCGGCCAGCATCAATCCGATGAGCATGGAGCCGGTGTCGCCCATGAAAATTCGGGCGGGCTGGAAATTGTGCGGGAGAAATCCCAGACAGCCGCCGGCCAGCGCGGCGGCCAGCAGCGCGGGCGGATAGGTGTCGGTCGCGCCGCCCACCTCGTAGAGCAGGCCCACCGTGAATACGAACACCGCGACCGAGGCGATGAACCCCAGGCCCGCGGCCAAACCGTCGAGACCGTCCACGAAATTCATGGCGTTGATCAATGTCACGGTGATGCCGACGGTGACCAGGCCGCCCTGCAGCGGATCCAGTACGACCGTCTCATTGGTGAAAGGGTTGTAGATGGCGACCCAGCTCAGGCCCATGACGGCCATCACGCCGGCCGCGGTGATCTGCCCGACGAATTTGGTGAGCGCGTCCAGACCCCAGCGATCGTCGATGATGCCGACCAGCACGATCAGCGTGCCCGCCGCCAATACCGCCGGAATGTCCTTCGGATACTCGAAGCCGCGGCGCAGCGCGGGCAATTGATGGGCGAACATGACCGCGGCGAGGACGCCCAGATAAATACCCAATCCGCCCATGCGCGGCACCGGCTTCACGTGCACATCGCGTTCGCGCGGCACCGCCACCGCGCCGAATCCGATTGCCATGACCCGGATTCCACCGGTCAGCAGAAAGGTGATGACGGAGGCGACGAGCAGCACCAACAGCAGCTCGCGCAGTGGGACGACCGCGCCCTGGCTGAATACGCCCTGACTCAACAGCATCTAGGCGGCCGTCACCGCTCACCGGGCGAGCGCAGTTCCTCGGGCGACATGCCCAGGACTTCCGCGACCTTCTCCACCGGGATCGCGCCCTCGCGCAGGACCCGCGGGGCGTCCGAGGTGAGGTCGACGATGGTGGAGGCGACGGCGTGATCGGCCGGGCCGCCGTCGAGGTACACCCCGACCAGCTCACCCAGTTGCGCCTTGGCCTCGTCGACGGTCTTGGCGGGCGGTTGCCCGGAGACGTTCGCGCTCGAGACCGCCAGCGGGCCGACCTCGCGCAGCAGTTCGAGCGCCACCGGATGCAGCGGCATGCGCAGCATGACCGTGCCGCGGGTGTCGCCCAGATCCCAGGCGAGCGAAGGTGCCTGCTGCACAACGAGACTCAAGCCGCCGGGCCAGAAGGCGCGAATGAGGTCGCGGGCCTGCGGGCGCACCGAGAAGACGAGTCCGTCGATGGTGGTCCAGGAACCGACGAGCACCGGCACCGGCATGTCCCGGCCCCGGCGCTTGGCGGCGAGCAGCGCGCTGACCGCCTGGCTGTCGAACGCGTCGGCGGCCAGGCCGTAGAGGGTGTCGGTGGGAATGACGGCCAGCCGCCCCGATTTCAGCGCACTCCGGGCCGCGATCAGTCCGGCGGCTCGTGAATCGGAATCGGCACAGTCGTAGACGGTACTCACGCGCAACATCTTGGCACGAACGCCGGAGAACGCCATCGCCGCCGCCGGGTTTCGCGATCGAATCCGGGATCCGCGCGGTGCGAGCGCACTCCGGGAGGCTGGTCCGTTCGTTCCTGAATTTCGGACCGGATGGGCATCCGGTCGGAGAACAGGGCATGCGCGGAACCGTGCCCACGGTGCGACCGCTCGTTTCAGTGCGCGGTCGGCAGGACGGCGGCGCGGGCCACGACGAAGCGGGGTTTGCCCGCCAGGTCGGGGTGTTCGACCACCTCGGTGAAGCCCGCGGCGGTCAGCAGCGCGGCCACGCCGGAGCCGTTGGTGTCGTCGTGCTCGATCGCGACCACGCCGCCGGGGCGCAGGAGGCGGGCGATGTTGGGGATCATCGGGCGGATGACGTCGAGGCCGTCGGGGCCGCCGAACAGGGCGCGGTGCGGATCATGGTCCGCCACTTCGGGATCCAGAATCGCGGCCTCGGGAATGTAGGGCGGATTGGATACCAGGACGTCGACCCGGCCGGTGAGATGTTCCAGCAGGGCGGGATCGGTGACGTCGGCGGCGTGCAGGTCGATGGGGGTGTCGCCCTCGTCGGCCAGTTGCAGGGCGTTGCGGCGGGCCCACGCCAGCGCCTCGGTGTCCAGTTCCACCGCGTGCACCTGGGCGTCGGGGCGGGCGTGCGCGATGGCCAGGGCCAGGGCGCCCGACCCGGTGCACAGATCGACCACGATCGGCTGATGCTCGTGCCCCGCCGCTTCGAGTTGCGCGAGCGCCCAGGCGAAGACGAGTTCGGTTTCCGGGCGCGGCACGAAAACGCCGGGCCCGACCGCGAGATCGATCTCCCCCATCGCCGCGGTACCCGTAAGGTGTTGCAGCGGAACGCGTTCGGCCCGACGATCGACGAGTTTGCGGAACTCCTCGAGCTGGTCGGCGGTCACCGCGGGCACCAGCACCAGGCGCATGCGGTCCACGCCGAGCACATGGGCGGCAAGGTGTTCGGCGTCGGCCTCGGGACTGGGCACCCCCGCGGCGCGCAGCGTGTCGACCGCCTCGCGTATCGCCGGACGCAAGGGTGCGCGTGTATGCGCCGGCTCCCCCGAACTGTTGCCGATCACGTGGCAGCCTCGCTTCTTCTGGTTCGCCGTCCCGGGCCCGGACCGGATGGCCCGGGAGCCGCCGCCCGGCGCCGACACATGCCGCGACAGGTGCGGAAATCGTCCCGGGACGCACCGGGAGTTACCCATGTTCTCACGGATTCCGCCCGCCGGAGCGCCGGTCGCGCGGGGTCCCGGCGTGCCTTATTCGGCGGCCAGGCGCGCCGCGCGATCGGCCTCGCCCAGGGCGGTGAACAGGTCGTCCAGACCGCCCTGCAGCACGGCGTCGAGGTTGTGCGCCTTGAAACCGATGCGGTGATCGGCGATGCGGTTCTCCGGGAAGTTGTAGGTGCGAATCCGCTCGGAGCGGTCGACCGTGCGGATCTGGGTGGCGCGCCCGGCGGCGGCTTCCTGATCGGCCTGCTCCTCGGCCAGGGCCTGCAGGCGCGCGGCGAGCACCTGCATGGCGCGCATCTTGTTCTGCAGCTGCGAGCGCTCGTTCTGACAGGTCACCACGATGCCGGTGGGCAGGTGGGTGATGCGCACCGCGGAGTCGGTGGTGTTGACGCCCTGGCCGCCCTTGCCGGAGGAGCGATAGACGTCGATGCGCAGATCCTTGTCGTCGATCTGCACCTCCTCGACCTCGTCGGGCTCCGGGTAGACCAGCACGCCGGCGGCCGAGGTGTGGATGCGGCCCTGCGATTCGGTGACGGGCACGCGCTGCACGCGGTGCACGCCGCCCTCGAACTTGAGCTTGGACCACACGCCGTCGCGGGAGGGCTCCTTGGCCTTGATCGAGATGGTGGCTTCCTTGTAGCCGCCCATATCGGTCGTGGTGGCGTCCAGGATCTCGACCTTCCACCCGTGCCGTTCGGCGTAGCGGATGTACATGCGGGCCAGATCGGAGGCGAACAGCGCGGATTCCTCGCCGCCTTCGCCCGACTTCACTTCCAGCACAACATCATCGGCGTCGTGCGGGTCGCGCGGGGCGAGCAGGTCGGTGAGCGCCTTCTCGTACTCCTCGACCTGGGCGCGCAGACCCGGGATCTCCGCGGCGAAGGAGGAGTCGTCGGCGGCCAGCTCCTCGGCGGCGGCCAGATCGTCCCGGGTGGAGGTCAGTTTGTTGTAGGCCGACATGATCGGACCCAGTTCGGCGAAGCGCTTGCCCACGCGCCGGGCCGCGCCCGGGTCGTTGTGTAGCGCGGGGTCCGCGAGCTGGGACTCGAGCCCGGAGTACTCGGCCAGAATGTCGTCGATCGCGGAGGGGGCCATCTTGTCGGCCATCGCGATTACTTCCTTCCATGAGACTTCATAACGTCGAGTGTCCGGACCCCAACCTCGCAGTTCGCGGCCCGCCCGGTTCTGGACTGAGTGGAGCGGGGGAGCGAAGCGGAGGAG
>NZ_JBSHMS010000055.1:0-20556 GCF_053645575.1 Nocardia sp. NPDC055321 | reverse complement strand
TTGTTTAAAAGAGACCGGCCAACCACCGCGACCGGGCCGCGCGCTGGGGCGCGCACCTGGCCGCGGCGGTTCGAGCGGTACTGGGCGAGATCGCGGGCGGCACCGACGAGCTGGGCGTCCAGCTCGGCTTCCGCCCGCTGTGACCGGGTCTACCCCGGGCTGGTGACGGGCGCGGCGACGGCCGCCGCCCGCCGCGCCAGCAGCAGATACAGCCCCGCCCCGAGCAGCGCCGTCCCGGCGATGAAGTAGCCGTCACCCGGAATGTGCTGCCACCACGCCCATCTCAGCTCGCGATCGTTCCCGTTCGGCACCAGTCCGGGCCCGATCAGGAACAGCGCCGCGAACGCCGCGATCATGCCGAACGAGGCCCGCCCGGATTTCGTGCTCGCCCACGCCGCGGCCGCCACCAGCGCCGGGCCCACCCAGACCCAGTGGTGCGTCCACGACACCGGCGAGATCAGCAGCAGCACCGCCGCGTTCACGAACAGCGCGACCACCGAGTACACCGTCACCGAGGCGCCCGCCGCCAGCCGTTCCAGGCCGAACAGGTGATGGATCAGCGCCGCCCCCAGACAGGTCACCACCACCGCCAGCCCCAGCCACAGCACGGTGGACATCGTGTGCGGCAGCCCGAGCCGGAAGATCGTGCCCTTGATCGACTGATTGCCGACGTAGTGCGGCGAGCCGATCCGATTGGTGTCCTTGACGGCGTGGAACCAGTACGCGCGGGATTCCCTGGGGAACAGCACGAATCCCGCGCCGACCACGGCCGCCGCGGTGAGCGCCGCGCGCCCCGCCGCCTTGAAGTCGCCGCGGATCAGGAAGTACAGCACGAAGGCCGCCGGGGTCAGCTTGGTCACCGCCGCGATGCCGATCAGCACCCCGCGCGGCCAGCGCGGCTTGACGCTGAGGCAGTCCAGCGCGACCGCCGCCATGAGGATCAGATTGATCTGCCCGAACCACAGCGTGGTGCGGACCGGTTCCACCGCCAGCAGCGCGACCACCGCGACCGTGCTCACCGTGGCCTTGGCGCGGGCGTCGAGATCGGGCCGGATGCGCGAGAGCACCAGCCAGATCGTCACCCCGAGACTGCCCAGGGAACTGGCCGTCACCGCGAACTCGGCGAGCCACAGCGGCATGAGCGCGAGCGGGATCATCAGGACGGCGGCGGACGGCGGATAGGTGAACGGCAGATTGGTGTGCCCGGCCACCGGCAGGATCGGGCCGTACAGTTCGCTGTGGTGCAGCCAGGCCCGGGTGGCGACCTGATAGACCTGCAGGTCGAGGAATCCGTGCAGCCCCGAGACCAGGGCGACGATCGCTATCGAGAGCGCGATGCCGAGTGCGATCGGAACGCGCGGGATGTATCTGTGTTCAACGGACTTCGGTGTGCGCGGCAAGCTTCCCCGCCCCGTGCGCATCGTGATCATTCGGCCGACACTAACCTTTCGGCTTTCGCATAAGTTGTCCGGATTGCATTGTGTGAGTGGCTAATTGATGGCTAGCAGTTGGCCGGTACGGCCACCCCATCGGCCCGCCCTGCTCCCCGGCGCGGCGAACCAGGTCGCGTGGAAGGTGAACACCACCGCCGCCAGCGCGCCCAGCACGGCCGCGCCCGCGAGCACCGGATGATCGGCCATCGTGGTGGCCAGGAATCGGTACGAGAGCAATAGCCCGGCGAATACGACGGTTCCGAGCGCGACCGCCCGGATCCGATACCGGTTCCAGCCGCGGCCGGGTTCGCGCAGCGCCGATTCCACCGTCAGGCACAGCACCGCGCCCGCCACCAGATCGACGCCGTAGTGGTAGCCGAACCCGAGTGTCGCGAGCAGGGTTCCGATCAGCCAGATCGACCCCGCCCAGCGGAGCCAGCGCGGTCCGCCCCGTGAGTGCACGAACAGCGCCAGCGCCCAGGCGGTGTGCATGGACGGCATGCAGTTGCGGGCGGTCTCGGTGTCGAAGGGCAGCGCCGACGGGGTGAAGTTCAGGGTGGGCAGGACGTTCGGCCAGTCGCCGAGCTGGAGCCCGTTGCCCTCGGGGCCGTACGCGAACACCGGGCCGACCACCGGGAACAGCACGTAGGTCAGCGGGCCGATCATGCCGAGCACCAGGAAGGTGCGCAGCAGTGTGTGCCGGGGCCAGGGCCCGGTCGTCACCCCGCGCAGCTGCCACACCGCGACGACCATCGCCGCCAGCGGCAACTGGATGTAGATCACGTGCAGCACCGCGCGCGGGATCACGCCGCCGGCCTCGAGCAGGTCGCCGACCACCCAGGCCGGTTCGCCCAGCGCGCGATCGGCGAGCAGCAGATACGGGTCGAGCACGTTCGGCCCGGCGGCGATGCTGATCATGAGCCAGGTGTCGGCGAGTTTGGACGCCATGATCAGCAGCACCCCGAAGGCGATGGCGCGCATGGCCGCTCGCCGCGGGGGGCCGTGGGGCAGGCGATACGCGATCACCGTCAGGGCGGCCAGTGCGAGGGTGGGCCCGGTGCCGATCGAGACGTGCCAGCCGCACAGCAGTTGCAGTCCGAGGGTCGCGACGTCGAGCGCGGCGGCCGCGCCGAGGGTGATGACGCGCAGCCGGGCCGGCACGCCGACGCACGCGAGCCCGAGCCCGGCCCAGGACACGAACGCCGACTGCGGATTACCCAGGAAATCGGCGAGCAGGCTCAGCAGCGGCCCGAGATGACCGTGCGTCGAGGCCCAGTATTGCGATCCCGCCAGGAGCGCCGCCGCCACACCCAGCGCGGCGATCGGGATCACCCGCGGATCCGTTTTCTCGCCGGACGGCGCCTCGCCGGCCGTGTTCACCTGAGGGTCGACCAGCACCGTCAATCCCTAACACAGGGCAAACGGAGGCACAAATTCCGGTTAGCGCCGGGAGAACTCGGACACACCGCCCAGCGTGTCCCGAGGGAAAACGCCGAGGTGACGGTGGCGGAGCGCGTCATCCCGGTGTGGCGGGCGGGGGAGTCGGCAGGGCCGGGTCAGAAGCCGCCGTCGAACCCGTCGAACCCGCCGATATCGCCGTAGTCGCCGAAGTCGGTGCCGCCGATGTCGGAGCCGGGGTCGATGCCCTGATCGCCGTAGCCGGTGTCGTATCCCGCGTCGGCCGCGGCGTAGCCGCCGTCCCCGGCGCCCGCGTCGAGGCCGTCCTGATAGCCGTCGCCGTAGCCGGATTCGAAGGCCGCCGAGTCGTACCCGACCCCGGACATCCCCGCGAAGAGCGAGCTGAACAGCAGCGCCGACCCGACGCCCCAGGCGCCCGCGACCAGGGCCGTGCGCCACCAGGGTTCGGAGTACCAGCCCGCGGGGACCGGCCGGCCCGCCACGCGCCCGCCGGGGTAGTAGTTGGGCGTCCGGGCCGAGGGGGAGGGCGAGGCGGCGATCTCGCGGCCGTCGTAGTCGATGACCCGCTCCTCGCTGACCCGGCCCGCGGCGCGCTGCCCGTCGAGTTCGGGAACGGCGGGTCCGGGGTCCATGCCCATGGTGGTCCGCGCGGCACGCACGTAGTAGAGCCCTTCGAGGGCGGTCTCCTTCGCGAGGCGGGCCTGGGCGGGGGTCGCGGCCTGCTCGATCTGCGAGCCCGCCGCGGTGAAGCGTTCGGCGGCATCGGCCAGGGCCTGGCTGGAGGGGGCGTCGGAGCCGGTGAGTTGATACACCTGCCCGCCGAGGCGTTCGATGACCCGCCGGGCGTCGGCCTTGGCGTCGGCGAGCCGGGTGTCGGCGCGGGATCGTTGCCCGCGACTCACCACCAGTACCGCCAGCAGCACGCCGACCATGACGAGAAGTAGTACTACGACCGTGGCCACGTTGATCAGCTTACGCGGCAGCGATAACTGACAGATTGCTCGAGCCGGTTGCCGATCGACGGGGAGTCAGCCCGCCACTGCCGCGAAACGTGCCCCCGGGTTCTCTGAATCGACCTCCTCGTCGAGGTCGGACATGGCGAACTGGCGTTTGCCCGCGGTCTTGGCCGTGTACATCGCCCTGTCCGCGCTGCGCAGCAGATCCGCGAAGTCGCACTCGCGTCCGGGCGGGCAGAACGCCGACCCGACACTGGCCGAGGCGGGAACCGGGCCCGCCGCGGTGAGCACCGGCTCGCACAGCGCCGCGAGCACGCGCACGGCCAGTTCGGGCAGTATGTTGCGGCGCGCGGGCAGCGCGACCACGAACTCGTCCCCGCCGTAGCGGGCGATGACCGTTTCCGGTGGGCAGGCCGCGCGCAGCCGCTGGGCGATGGCGACGAGCACCTCGTCGCCCACCGAATGCCCGTAGCCGTCGTTGATCTGCTTGAAATCGTCCAGATCGATGAGCAGCAGCCCGACCCCGCGCGAGGGGTCGGTGGCCATCATGCGCACCCGTTCCTTGAGCAGGGAGCGATTGGCGAGATCGGTGAGCGCGTCGTGGGTGGCGTCGTGACGCAGCCGGCTCTGCAGCGCGGCGATCTCCTGCACCCGCACCGAGACCGCTTCGGACAGGCTCCGTTCCTGCTGGGCGAGCGCGCGCTGCTGCAGCGCCTCGGCGTAGCTGTCGATGGCCTGGCTGGCTATGAACGGCCAGCGGGTGGCGATCAGCGATCCCGGCTCCCCGGGCGCGAGCCCGAGTAGGGCGCGGCTGGCGGGCGCGAGCATGCGGGTCCGGTCGAACGGGGACTCGGCGAGGCGATGCCCGATGGCGCGGGCGGCGGGCACCGGAAACGGTTCGGACCCGGCCAGTTCCAGTAGGTCATCGATGACGCGGCCGAAGATGCGGTGCATGTCCTCGGGTGGCAGTTCGGGCCCGGCGCCCGCGCCGTTCGGGTGGACCGCCCGCACCCATTCGCGGATGGTGGCCGTGACAACGATCGTGGTTCGAGTGTCGATTCGGATGGGCATGCGCGCTCACCCTGCGTCGTGCATACGGTCGGAGCCAGCGGTCGAGCCGGTGACGCCTCTCAGATCGAACTGACTACCTTGCGGTCGGCATGTTCGGTGCATGCTCACCGCCCCCTTTCCAGATACACCCCCGCGTCCGGACAAAAAGGATCCTAGCAAGCCACCCGGCATCGAAATACCCTGTTTCAGAACGGGTTCCCGTTGCCTCGCGAATGGCGATCGGATGCGATATCGCTCGCGGGCCCCCCGTGTTACACACTTTTTCGGCGCGCTGGCGCGACTCGCCGGAGCCCCCGCGTGAGCGGCGGCGACCTGGGTCGACGCGGCCCGATTGGCATATGCGGAGTGAGGTTCGGTACAGTGCTCTCGCAAGCCGCACCGGGTTCCGGTGGGTGCGCACGCGGGTGTAGTTCAATGGTAGAACTTCAGCCTTCCAAGCTGATAGCGCGGGTTCGATTCCCGTCACCCGCTCTTCTCCCGTCCAGCGGGGATGTCCCGCCGACTCGGCCGGACGGGTTACGGGGTGTAGCGCAGCTTGGTAGCGCATCCGCTTTGGGAGCGGAGGGTCGCAGGTTCAAATCCTGTCACCCCGACCATCTTTCACTCATTCCGGGAACAGGTGTCAGAGGGTTTTCGCGGCCCGCTCGGATGGCCGCCCGAACTGCCCTATTTAGGGTGTTTTTCGAGGCTGCGGTGTGCTCGAGATCACGGCCGCTGCAAGGGATCTCGACAGCTCGTTCGGCATGTCGCGCACGGCGCGTCGGGATCGGCCCGCCGCAACGGGTATCAGGAGTCGTGCGCCCAGCCGTCGCCGCGCTCGTGGCGCAGGTGCTCGGCCAGGATCGCGGCCTGGGACCGGCGGGCCAGGCCCAGCTTGCTCAGCAGGGCCGAGACGTAGTTGCGAATCGTCTTCTCGGACAGGAACACCTGGGCGGCGATCTGCTTGTTGCTCAGGCCCCGGCCGATCAGGGCCAGGATCTGGCGTTCGCGATCGGTGAGTTCGGCGGTCGCGAGCGGGCCGGGAGCCGCGGGGCCGGCGGGCGGGCGCGCGGTGAGTTCCGCCGCGACACGCGGGTCTATGAGGGTTTCGCCCGCCGCGACCCGGCGAATCGCGTCGACCAGTTGGGGTCCGCGAAGCTGTTTGAGGACATAGCCTTTGGCCCCGGCCAGCACCGCGCCCAGCAGGGCCTCGTCATCGGAGAACGAGGTCAGCATGAGCACGTTCAGGTCCGGCAGCTCCGCGAGCAGGTCGCGGCAGACGGTGATGCCGTCCCCGTCCTCCAGCCGGACGTCCAGGACCGCCACGTCGGGCCGGACGGCGGGAATGCGGCGCAGGGCCTCGGCGGCGCCGCCCGCCTCCCCGGCGACCTCGATATCGCCCTCGGCCTCGAGCAGATCCTGCAGCCCGCGCCGCACGATCTCGTGATCGTCGAGCAGGAAGACCCGGATCTTTCCTGAGCTGTCCACCCGGTCATCCTCGCAGTTCACAGGGCTCGAGCCGGGGATCGGGCGCGGCGATCCGCGTCGGCCACCCGCCGATCACAGACTCATGTGGAAGGTGCGGTTGATGACGTCGAGCTGCTGTTCGCGGGTGAGGCGCACGAAGTTCACCGCGTAGCCCGAGACGCGAATCGTCAACCGCGGGTATTTCTCCGGATGCTCCATGGCGTCGGTGATGGTGAGCACCGACTGGGTGTGCTCGGCGCCGCGGTAGGCCGGGTACCGGCGAAGCTTGGTCATGAACCGCTGTACGAGTTCGGCGGCCATCGCGTCGACCCGGTCGTCGTTGTTGCCGTAGGCGGGGAAGTCCCCCTCGATCCGGTAGTCCACCGCGAGACCGGTGTCATCGCGCAGCACATGGACTTTCGCGAACCGGATGGCCGAGAGCGCGTCCGCGGTCACCGCCAGTCCGGCGATCCCGCAGGCCAGGGTGCGCCGAACGGCGGTGTCGTGCAGCGCCATCTCGATGCGCTCGTAGGCGTATTTGTCGTGCATGTAGTGGATGACGTTGAGCGCGTGCACATAGGTGCCGGCGAGCCGGTCCATCATCGCGTCCAGTGCCAGGTCGACCTCGTGGTAGTCGAGCACGTCCGCGGTGATCGGCGCGAAGCCGCGCGCGACCACCTCGCCGGTGCGCTCGTCGCGCCCGCCGTTGATGGAGTACAGCAGCGTCTTGGCGAGATTGACTCGCGCGCCGAAGAATTGCGTCTGCTTGCCGACCTCGGTGGCCGAGACGCAGCAGGCGATGGCCGTGTCGTCGCCCGAGCTCGGGCGCAGCAGTTCATCGGATTCGTACTGGATCGAACTGGTGTCGATGGAGACCTGGGCGCAGAAGCGCTTGAAGCCTTCGGGAAGTCGCGGCGACCACGGCACGGTGAGGTTCGGTTCGGGCGCGGGGCCCAGGTTGTAGAGGGTCTGCAGCAGGCGGAAGCTGGTGCGCGTCACCAGCGGTCGCCCGTCCGTCCCGAGCCCGCCGATCGACTCGGTCACCCAGGTGGGGTCGCCGGCGAACAGTTCGTCGTACTCGGGGGTGCGCAGGAAGCGCACGATCCGCAGCTTGATCACGAAGTCGTCGATCAGCTCCTGGGCGTACTCCTCGGTGATGAGCCCGGCGACCAGGTCGCGTTCGAGGTAGATGTCGAGGAAGTTGGCGACGCGGCCCAGCGACATCGCCGCGCCGTTCTGCTCCTTCGCCGCGGCCAGGTACGCGAAGTACAGCCACTGGACGGCCTCGCGGCCGGTGGCGGCGGGACGCGAGATGTCGAAGCCGTACGCGGCCGCCATGTGCTTCAGCTCGTCCAGGGCGCGGATCTGTTCGCTGACTTCCTCACGCAGCCTGATGGTTTCGTCGTCGGCCCAGCGCGCGTCGAGGGCGGCGTGATCGGCGCGCTTGGCGGCGATGAGCCGGTCCACGCCGTACAGCGCGACCCGGCGGTAGTCGCCGATGACGCGCCCGCGCCCGTACGCGTCCGGCAGGCCGGTGATGATCCCCGCGCCGCGGGCGGCCCGGATATCGGCCGTGATTCAGCCAGTTCGTGACTGAAACCGGCAAAAATCTCATTCGCAGTTCGAGAAAACCTATCCGCGGATGAAGTTTTGCGTGTACTCTTGCCGTATCGGACGCAAGAAGGCATCCGCGGATAGATAGGGAACACTGATGACCATGGCTATGCCTACGGCGGCGGTGGAAGGCATCACGCTGCCCGTAATGCCCTTCCGGCCCACTGGGGTGGTGGGTACGCTGAGCCTGCCAGCTCTCTTGAGGTTGGTTCATTCGCCGAAGCGCGAAGAAGATCCCCGGGCGATCAAGTACCAGGACGGCTCGACTCGTCGTCACGCGGAGATTCGTGCGTTGGTACAACGGACGATCAAGGCCACGCAGAAAGGCAAGAACGTTCCGGAGTATGCGCAGTACATCGCTTCGGCGATCAACGGAGAGTTCGGTGAGGGATGGTCGACCCCCCCGGTTACGCTGTGGATTCCGTCGGATTCTGAAGACGACGACGGCGAAGTGGTGCTTGTTGCTCCGGATGAGCTGGTACCCAATACGGGAATCCGTAACATCACCATTCCGAGCGGGACGCCGGTCATCGCCATCGACGGGGAAACCCAGGTTACTGCGCTTCACGAGCTTAACGACGCGCCTGAGGCCTTCGGGTTGACCCCGAGGAAGCTCCGCGAAGTGCGGGTTCCGTTTGAGCTCTACTGGAACCTGTCGGTCGAGGATGCGCGACAGGTGTTCTACGACCGCAATGTGAAGGGCGTTCCGGTCGCCAAGAACTTGGCGATGAGTATGGATCAGCGGGATTTCGCTACTCAGCTGGCACACCGTATTGCCGACAAGGTGATCGTCGATCACAACGGGAAGCGGGTCAAGTTCTCGAGTCTGGTCCAGTCGCGCAAGCGGCAGCTCGGGAAGACTGATCCCGAAGTCATCACCTTGTCTGGTCTGCGGGCACTGGTCGTGACGGCTCTGCTTGGGCGGATCGGAATTCAGAAGTCGTCGGCCAGTGTCGACGAGAGTGATCTGCCCGCGGGCGTGAAGCCCGACGACGCTGCTGATGCCGTCATTGACCTGTTGACGGCGGTGCTTGTGGATCTGTTTCCACACTTCGCCGACCGGTCCGCGGTTTCCACGCCTGCCGTACTTGCAGGCCTCGGCGTCGCTGGTCACCAGGCGCTTCCTTGGGCTGCCGCTGGACCGCGGCTCGACATTCCGCAGTTCCGAAACCTGCTCGTTGACATTCAGTGGAATCGCACCGCGACCTACTGGGACGGCATCGCGGGCAAGGCGACTGGCAAGGATGATGGCATCAGTTTCGCGGGTGGTGTCAAGGACTCCGGTGGTCGGGTGGCTGAGGCGATCCTCTACCCCGACACCCAGATGGGGCGCAAGATCCGCGGCAAGCGTTCCTGACCAGTCTGGATCGTCGAGCGGTCGGCCGAAGCCAGGTCTGGTGGTTTCGGCCGACCGCAATCCACACTGTACGGCGAGGGCGTCCTGGCGGCGCTTTTTGCATCGCCGGTTTGGCCAACTACTCGAAGGCACACTCAGATCTAACCGACCCGATGGTGGTCTCCAGAACGGCACGGCGGATTCGTTCGGCTGCCTGCCGTTGCCCGGCTGAGGGTGCGCCGCCCCGGTGCCCGGGGCGGCTCCTGCCCCCGGCTAGTTCGGCTGCGTGGATACGCCGGGCTGGGCTGCGGGCTGCGGTTCGGCGGCGGGGATCTGCTGCCTATCCGACCACTTGGTGGTGTCGCTCGGCGCGTTCATGGTGCTGAGCAGGTCGATGCCCGCGGCGATCAGGGTCGGGCCGCCGACGGCGATGCTGCCGATGATCCCGCCGACGGCCGCGCCCGTGGTGAGGCCGGGAATGCAGCCCGCGACCAGGGTGGCGATGCAGCCGATGGTGGCGCCGATCGCGGTGCCGACGAAGGTGCCGATGGTGGTGGCGAGGCCGAACTGGGTCATGAAGGCGTTCAGCGCGCGATCGTTCTCCAGTTGCGAGGCAACCGGTTTCACCGCCAGCGGGGCGGACAGATCCAGCCCGGCGGGCTTGTCGGGGGTGAGGGACAGCACCGTGTTGTTCCGCTCGAGCAGCGGTGTGACCGGAATCGTGAGGGCGCCGACGCGGAAGCTCAGCGGCAGGGTCAGCAGAACGCCGCCCCGCGGATCCTTCACGTCCAGGACGTCGACCGCGTCGGCGGCCGCGACGGTCGAGCCGTCGGCCGCGATCAGGACGCCGTCGCGCTCGGTCAGCCGGGTGGTGACACCGGCGGCCAGGTCGGCGCCGCGCGCCTTGGAGAGTTCGAACGTGCCGCTCTCGAGCGTGGTCACGACCGACTTGTCCACGAGCTTCGCCGAGTAGGCGATGTTCTCCGGGGCAGCCGGCTCGGCGTACGCCGCACCGGTGGTAGCGGTCAGTGCACCGATCGTCAGGGCGGCGGCCGCGGTGACGCTGCGGAATTCCATGCGGTATCCAATCCGTCATCAGGTAAGGGCCGAACAAATCCGGAAGCCTAATGGGAAAGACCAGTGCACGAGGGAGTTTCGGCGGAGTAATGACCGGAGAAAACAAGATCGCGTGAATTGCGTATTTTGACCGAGAAATTCTATTTGCTGGCATATTGCCCGCTGATGGCCCCGGCTGGACCCGGCCCCGCCTCGGGCGGCAGACTGCCGGAATGAGTCTCAGGTACAGCGCGGGGATCCTGCTCTTCCGCCGCGCACCCACGCTGGAAGTGCTGATCGGGCACATGGGCGGGCCGCTGTGGGCGCGCAAGGACGCCTCGGCCTGGTCGATTCCCAAGGGCGAGTACGACCCCGCCGAGGAGGGCGCCCAGCTCGCGGCGCGGCGCGAGTTCACCGAGGAGCTCGGCCTGCCCGTGCCCGACGGGGAGTGGCTGCCGCTCGGCGAGGTCGAGTACGGGAGCGGGCGCGGGCGCAAACAGGTGGCGATCTGGGCGGTGGAGGCGGATCTCGATCCGGCGCAGGTGGTTCCGGGCACGTTCGAGATGGAGTGGCCGCCGCGCTCGGGGCGGATCCAGGAGTTCCCCGAGATCGACCGGGCCGAGTGGTTCACCCCCGAGGTAGCCCTGGACAAGCTCGGCAAGGGGCAGCGGCCGTTCCTGGAACGGCTGACCACCCTGGTCGCCGCGTCCTGACGCGCGCGCCGGCGTTGTGGGCCGGAACAATCCGGCCCACAACGCTTTACAGCCGCGGGTCGATGGGCGCGGTCTCGAGGGCGAGCACCGCGAACACCGCCTCGTGCACCCGCCACAGCGGTTCGCCCGCGACGAAGCGGTCGAGCGACTCGAGGCCGAGCGCGTACTCGCGCAGGGCGAGCGAGCGCTTGCCGCCCAAACCGCGCTGCCGCAGCCGGGACAGGTTCTCCGGCCGCAGGTACTCCGGGCCGTAGATGATCCGCAGGTATTCGGGCCCACGGCATTTCACGCCCGGCTGCACCGGCCTGCCGCTGCGGGTGCCGCTGTCCGCGACCAGCGACCCGGCCGGCTTGACGACCATGCCCTCGCCGCCCGCCGCCGTCATCTCGGTCCACCACGCGGTGGCGCTCGCTTCGCCCTCGGGGCCGTCCAGATCCACCAGCATCCGCCGGGTGGCGGTGAAGAGGCCGGGATCGGCCTCGATCAGCCGGTCGATGTGCGCCAGGTGCCAATCATGCTCGCGCACAGCGTAATTCGTGCCCTGTGCGGCCAGGATCTGGAACGGCGCCAGCCGCACGCCGTCGAGCCCGTCGGTCGGCCAGCAGTACCGGCCGTACGCGGCGGTGAAGGCGTGCGCGTCCGACTCCCGTGCCCGGGTGCGCTCGCCGAGTTCGGCGACATCCAGCCCGCGCGCGCCCACCGCCTCCAGCACCCGTGCGGCCGCGCCGAGCGAGGCGCGTGCGGCCGCGCCGACCGCCGCGTACTGGTTGCGCAGCAGACCCATGGCCTTGGCCGACCAGGGCAGCAGCTCGGAGTCCAGCACCACCCAGTCCGAGCCGAGTTCGCCGAACAGGCCGGACTTCTCGGCCGCGGCGCGCACCCCGGCCAGCAGGGTTTCGGTCCGGGCGGCGTCGTCGAAGAACGGGCGTCCGGTGCGGGTGTACACCGCGCCGGTGCTCCCGTCCTCGACGCCGAAGCGCTCGCGGGCGGCGGCGGCCGTGCGCGCGAGCACCACGATCGCGCGCGAACCCATGTGCTTCTCCTCGCACAGGACCGTGCGCACCCCTTCGGAGCGGTAGTACTCGAACGCCTCGGCCGGATACTCCAGGTAGCCGTCCCGGGTCGAGGTGGCGCAGGGGGACATGGTCGGCGGCAGGTACACCAGCCAGCGCGGGTCCACCGCGAACCGGCTCATGACCTCGAGCGCCGCGCTCGCCGCGTCCTCCTGCACGCCGACCCGGCCCAGGTGCGTGGTCTCCACCACGCGCCGGCCCAGGACGTCGTCCAGATCCAGGACGCCGGGATCGCGGTGCACCGCGCCCTCGGCGGTGGCGAAGGTCGGCAGCAGCGGCCGCGTCGGCTCGTACCAGACCTGTTCGGCGGCAACCGAAACCGTCTCGCGCTCCGGGTAGCGCAGCGCGCTCAGCCTGCCGCCGAACACGACGCCGGTGTCCAGGCACAGGGTGTTGTTGACCCACACCAGATCCGCGACGGGGGTGTGCCCGTACACCACCGTCGCCCGGCCGCGATAGTCGTTGGCCCACGGATAGCGCACCGGCAGCCCGTAATCGTCGGTCTCCCCGGTGGATTCGCCGTACATGGCGAACTCGCGCACCCGGCCCGAGGCGCGGCCCTGGAACTGCTCCTTCAGACCGGCGTGCGCGACGACCAGCCTGCCCTCGTCCAGCACGTAGTGACTGACCAGCGCGCGCATGAATTCGTGTGCGCGCTTGCGGAATTCGGGATCCTCGGCGTCCTGCGCCTCGAACTGACCCAGTGATTCCGCGAGCCCGTGCGCCACCTTGACCTTGCGGCCGTCCAGCGCGCGCACCAGCTTGAACTCGTGATTTCCGGTGACGCACAGCGCGTTCGCGCCCCGCACCATGCCCATGACCAGGCGCAGCACGCCGGGGGTGTCCGGTCCGCGGTCGACCAGGTCGCCGACGAAGACAGCGGTCCGGCCCTCCGGGTGGCGGGCGTCCACCGAGCGTCCGGCGTCGTCGCGGGTGAGCTCGTAGCCGAGCTCGCCCAGCAGCGTCTCCAGTTCGGAGCGGCAGCCGTGGATGTCGCCGATGATGTCGAAAGGCCCGGTCAGCTCGCGCCTGTCGTTCCACAGGCGTTCGAAGGTGAAGGTCGCGGTGTCGATCTGCGCCTCGCCGCGCAGCACGTGCACGCGCCGGAAACCCTCGCGCTCCAGGAACTTCAGGCTGCGCCTCAGCTCGCGCTGCTGCCGGTGCACCACGTGCTCGGGCAGGTGGGCGCGCTCGGCGCGGGCGGCGTTGCGGGCCACGCAGACCGCGTCCGGCACGTCGAGCACGATCGCGACCGGCAGCACGTCGTGCGCCCGCGCCAGTTCGATGAGGGCCTGGCGCGCCTTGGGCTGCACGTTGGTCGCGTCGATGACGGTGCGCAGCCCGCGCCGCAGGCGGACACCGGCGATGTGGTGCAGCAGGGCGAAGGCGTCGTCGGTGGCGGACTGATCGTTCTCGTCGTCGCTCACCACGCCGCGGCAGTAGTCCGAGGAGATGACGGCGGTGGCCGGAAAGTGCTTGCGGGCGAAGGTCGACTTCCCGGATCCGGTGCTGCCCACCAGGACCACGAGCGACAGCTCCGGGATGGTCAGTTCAGCCATTACGCGGCCCCTTTCTTCTCGTTGATGTCCGATGTCGTGCCGGGTGTGTTCTTGGTGAACAGGGCGAGCTGGGTGGCCGCGCCGAGCTCGGGATCCACCGGCCCGACCGGCTCGAAACGCACCGTGTAGCCGTGGTTCTCGCACACCCGGCCGGCCCACGTCGCGAATTCCGCACGGCTCCACTCGAATCGGTGGTCCGCGTGCCGGAAGGCGCCCGCCAGCAGCGTCTCGTACAGCGCGTTGTACTCCCCGTTCGGCGTGGTGACCACGACCGCGCCCGGCGCCGCGGCCCCGAACACGGCCTGTTCGAGCGCGCCGAGGCGCGGCTCGTCCACGTGCTCGATCACCTCCATCAGCACGGCCGCGTCGTACCCCCGCAGCGAGGCGTCGGTATAGGTCAGCGCCCCCTGCCGCACGCTCACCCGCCGCGCCTGGAACTCCGGCAGTCGCCGCAGTCGCCGCTCCGCGATCTTCAACGCCCGCACCGAGACGTCGACCCCGACGATCTCCCCGAACTCCGGTGCGGCCGCCAGCTCGAGCAGCAGCGCTCCCTCGCCACATCCGAGGTCCAGCACCCGCCCGGCCCCGGCCGCCCGCAGCGCCCGCAGCACGGCCGCGCGCCGCAGCACCGCCAGCGAAGGTCCGCGCTCCGCGCTCGCATCGCCGTCGACCGCCGCTCCAGCAACCGGGTCGACCGCCCCGAACTCCTCCGGATCGGCGTCGTCCAGCTCCGCCAGGCGGGCCAGGGCCGCGCGGACCAGGGACTGGCGCCGCGTCAGGTAGCGGCGGGTGATCCACTCGCGGTCGGGGTGGGACTCGAGCCAGCCCGCGCCGAAGCGCAGCAGCTTGTCGATCTCGGCGTCGTCGAGGAAATAGTGCTTGGCGCCGTCCAGGACGGGCAGCAGGACATAGAGGTGCGCCAGGGCGTCGGCCAGGCGCAGGGTGCCGGTCAACTCCAGGCGCACGTAGTGCGCATCGCCCCAGTCCGGGAAGGCCGGGTCCAGGGGCAGGGGAGTGGCCGTCACCGTCCAGCCCAGCGGAGTGAAGGCGCGTTCGGCCCACTCGGGGCCGCCCTTGCAGGGGACGGCGGGCAGCTCCACGCGCAGCGGCAGCGCGGTCTCGGCGAGTTCCGGGCGCTGCGCGCAGCGGCCGTGCATGGCCGAGCCGAAGACCTGTGCGATGGACACCGCCAGCAGCGACGACGCCGCGTACGGCCGGTCGTTCACGTACTGGGCGAGACTGAACTCCGGTGCGCCCTTGGACTTTCCGCGCACCAGCCGCACCGGGTCGATCTCCAGCAGCAGCGCGGCGGTGCAGCGTTCCGCGGTCGCCTCGGGGTAGAGCACGTGCGCCACCCCGTAGGACTGCTCGAAAGCCTGTACGCGCGCGGGGTTCTTGTGCAGCAGAAAGCCCAGTTCGTCTGCCGCCCAGGCGGCGCCGTCAGGTCGCGTACAGGTGATGGTCAGAAGCACTCGGTGATGCTCCCGCACCGCCGGGGAACGCGGCAATCGTATTTCGCGGCGCGGGATGCCGGTCCGCGCGCCCCCGAGTCGATACCACGCCCGCGAGCGCCAACGTGTAGGTTTCGGCCCGATGCCGCAAACCGTGCGGCGGTCCGAGACTCGGCGAGGAGCGGGAATGCGCGTGGTGGGCAAGATCGGTGCGATCGGTGTGGTCGCGGCCGCGGTACTGCTGGTGGCGGGCTGCGGTGGCGACGACGACAGCAAGGCCGATTCGCCGACGACGACCACCGCCGCGCGGTCGGCCGCGGCGACCACGACGCCCGCGAGCAAGGGCCGCGAGTGCACCGCCGACGACATCAAGGTCGACGGCGGGTACGGCGAGAACCCGAAGATCACCATCCCCGACAACTGCGACGCGCCCAAGCAGCTCATCGTCAAGGACCTGGTCGCGGGCTCGGGCGCCGGCGCGGTCGCGGGTCAGCCGCTGTCGATGAACTACTCGCTCGTGGCGTGGTCCGACGGGAAGAAGCTGGACAGTTCCTTCGACCGCGGCAAGGAATTCACCCTGAACCTCGGCGCGGGCGAGGTCATCCAGGGCTGGGATCAGGGTCTGGTCGGCGTCCAGCAGGGCGCGCGCCGACTGCTGATCGTGCCGCCGGACCTGGGCTACGGCGCGGTCGGTCGCGGCGGCATGAAGCCGAACGAGACGCTGGTCTTCGTGACCGACGCCGTCAAGGTCGGTTCCTAACTCCTCGACCGCTGTACCAGGGCGGCTGGTGACTCACCAGCCGTCGCGGTGCCGTCTGCCACGACCGGTTACACGCCCCCGGAACCGGTCAACTACCCTGGTCGGGATGCGTTCGGGGGGACCTAACGTCAAATGTTGAACTACGAACAAGGAGCATGTCCGTGAAGAGCACCGTCGAGCAGCTGAGCCCGACCCGGGTCCGGATTAACGTCGAGGTGCCCTTCGAGGAGCTGAAGCCCGACTTCGACAAGGCCTACAAGGCCCTGGCCGGCCAGATCAAGATCCCCGGCTTCCGTCCGGGCAAGGCCCCGGCCAAGCTCATCGAAGCGCGCGTCGGCCGTGGCGCCGTGCTGGAGCAGGTCGTCAACGACGTCCTCCCCAAGCGCTACAGCGATGCCGTGATCGCCACCGAGGCCAAGGTCATCGGCCAGCCGGAGATCGAGATCACCAAGATCGAGGACGGCCAGGAGCTCGCCTTCACCGCCGAGGTCGACGTCCGCCCGGAGATCACCCTCCCCGACTTCTCCGCGATCGCCGTCACCGTCGATCCGATCGAGATCAAGGACGAGGACATCGAGGAGCAGCTCACCTCGCTGCGTCAGCGCTTCGGCACCCTGACCGCCGTCGAGCGCGAGATCGCCGACGGTGACTTCGTCTCCATCGACCTGTCGGCCACCGTCGACGGCGTCGACGTCGAAGAGGCCTCCACCACCGGTCTGTCGCACGAGGTCGGTTCGGGCCAGCTCATCGAGGGCCTCGACGAGGCGCTCATCGGCCTCAAGGCCACCGAGTCCAAGGACTTCACCTCGAACCTCGTCGCCGGCGAGCACGCGGGCAAGGAAGCCGTGATCACCGTGACCGTGCAGTCGGTCAAGGAGCGCGAGCTGCCCGAGGCCGATGACGAGTTCGCCCAGCTGGCAAGCGAATTCGACACCATCGACGAGCTGAAGGAAGACCTGAAGGGCCGCGTCGAGCGCGTCAAGAAGGTCACCCAGGCCGGCGAGATCCGCGACAAGGTCCTCGAGGCCCTGCTCGAGGCCACCGAGATCCCGCTGCCCGAGAAGGTCGTCCAGGCCGAGATCGACGCCGTGCTGCACGACGCCGTCCACGGCTTCGACCACGACGAGGCCAAGCTGGCCGAGGCCCTCGAGGCCCAGGGCTCCTCGCGCGAGGAGTTCGACAAGGACACCAAGGAGTCGGCCGAGAAGTCGGTCAAGACCCAGTTGCTGCTGGACGCCGTCGCCGAGGCCGAGAACACCCAGGTCGGCCAGGACGAGCTGTACGAGCGGATCATCTTCCAGGCCCAGCGCTACGGCATGAGCCCGGATCAGTTCATCCAGCAGATCCAGCAGGCCGGTCAGCTCGGCGCGGTCTTCGCCGACGTGCGCCGCGGTAAGGCCCTGGCCGGTGTGGTGACCTCCGCGGTCGTCACCGACACCACCGGCGCGACCGTCGACACCGCCGAGATGTTCGGCAGCCCGGCCGATGAGGCCGAGGAGATCTCCGCCGAGGAGCTCGCCGAGGTCGCCGACGCCACCGAGGCCGTCGAGGTCGAGGCCAAGTAAAGACCGAGGTCAGCGCCCAGCAAGTAAATCTGGCCCAGGCCGGGTAACTTGCGGGAGCGAGGGCCACGTAAGTTTTGCGCTGTGAGCGAAGCAGGGCGGTACCGGGAGTTCGGTGCCGCCCTGCTTCGTTAGGGTTTGTGTCAGCGCTGGAACTTCCTAAGTGATCAGTAGGGCTTGGTGGGACCGAGCCGGTGAGAGAGGGCAGGTATCCGTGACAACTAATCGGGCAGGGGTGCAGATGGCATCCGCGACTGCTGGTCTGAACCTCAGTGATTCGGTGTACGAGCGGCTGCTGAGCTCGCGCATCATCTTCCTGGGCAGCCAGGTCGACGACGACATCGCCAACAAGCTGTGCGCTCAGATCCTGCTGCTGTCGGCCGAGGATTCGGAGCGCGATATCTCGCTCTACATCAACTCGCCGGGTGGTTCGGTCACCGCGGGTATGGCGATCTACGACACGATGCAGTTCGCGCCCTGCGACATCCGCACGGTCGGTATGGGTTTGGCCGCGTCCATGGGTCAGTTCCTGCTCGCCGCCGGCGCCAAGGGCAAGCGTTTCGCCCTGCCGCACTCGCGGATCATGATGCACCAGCCGTCGGCGGGCATCGGCGGCTCGGCCTCCGATATCGCCATCCAGGCCGAGCAGTTCGCCTACACCAAGCGCGAACTCAATCAGCTGCAGGCGCTGCACACCGGCAAGTCCGTGGAGCAGGTCACCGAGGACGCCGACCGCGACCGCTGGTTCACCCCGACGGAGGCGCTCGAGTACGGCTTCATCGACCAGGTGATCACGCACGCGCGCCAGGCCGACGGCGTCAGCTAGTCACCGACCACCCCACAGACTTTGGAGACGCATATGTCGATCGATCCGCGTTCCGCGGGAATCACTTTCGCCGCTGCCGGTTCGCTGCCGCAGTCGCGCTACATCCTGCCCCAGTTCACCGAGCAGACCACCTACGGCGTCAAGACCTCCGACCCGTACAACAAGTTGTTCGAGGAGCGCATCATCTTCCTCGGCAACCAGGTCGACGACATCTCGGCGAACGACATCATGGCGCAGCTGCTGGTGCTGGAGTCGCAGGACCCGGACCGTGACATCACCATGTACATCAACTCGCCCGGTGGCTCGTTCACCGCGCTGATGGCGATCTACGACACGATGCAGTACGTGCGCGCCGACGTCGTCACCGTGTGCCTGGGTCAGGCCGCTTCCGCCGCCGCGGTGCTGCTGGCCGCCGGCGCCCCCGGCAAGCGCGCCGCGCTGCCGAACGCCCGCGTGCTGATCCACCAGCCGTCCACCTCGGGCGGCATCCAGGGTCAGGTCTCGGACCTGGAGATCCAGGCCGCCGAGATCGAGCGCATGCGCCGGCTCATGGAGACCACCCTGGCCCGTCACACCGGTAAGGACGCGGAGACCATCCGCAAGGACACCGACCGTGACAAGATCCTGACCGCCGAAGAGGCCAAGGACTACGGCATCGTCGACACGGTGTTCCAGTACCGCAAGCTCAGCGCCCAGAAGTGAGGCGTGCCGGTGGCGAGGTCATTGCGGCCTCGTCACCAGGGCGGGGGTGAGTCCACGCACATGTCCGGTGAGAAACGTGCCCAAGTTGTCGACCTCGGTCGACCGAAGCGGGTACGGTCACACTAGGGACCTTTGCTCGTGGTTGTCGGTACAGCTTTTGTTACAACAGCCGATTCGCCGCACCCGCCACGACGGGGTGTTGGCATACGCTCTAAGAAGGCAGCTCGCCGGCGACCGGGGACAGACGGTTGCACGCGGACAAGGAAGTAGGGACCCAGGAGATGGCGCGCATCGGTGACGGCGGCGATCTGCTCAAGTGCTCGTTCTGTGGAAAGAGCCAGAAGCAGGTCAAGAAGCTCATTGCGGGACCAGGGGTGTACATCTGCGACGAGTGCATCGATCTGTGCAACGAGATCATCGAAGAGGAGCTCGCGGAAAGCAGCGAGGTCAAGCTCGATGAGCTTCCGAAGCCCGCGGAGATCCGCGACTTCCTGGAGCAGTACGTGATCGGGCAGGACTCGGCCAAGCGCACGCTGGCGGTCGCGGTCTACAACCACTACAAGCGAATTCAGGCGGGCGACAAGGGCCGCGACTCCCGAGGTGAATCGGTCGAGTTGGCCAAGTCGAACATCCTGATGCTCGGCCCGACGGGCTGTGGCAAGACCTACCTGGCGCAGACGCTGGCCAAGATGCTGAACGTGCCGTTCGCCATCGCCGACGCCACCGCGCTGACCGAGGCGGGCTACGTCGGCGAGGATGTCGAGAACATCCTGCTCAAGCTGATCCAGGCCGCCGATTACGACGTCAAGCGCGCCGAGACGGGCATCATCTACATCGACGAGGTCGACAAGATCGCCCGCAAGTCGGAGAACCCGTCCATCACCCGTGACGTGTCGGGCGAGGGCGTGCAGCAGGCGCTGCTCAAGATTCTCGAGGGCACCCAGGCCTCGGTTCCGCCGCAGGGCGGCCGCAAGCACCCGCATCAGGAATTCATCCAGATCGACACCACGAACGTGCTGTTCATCGTGGCGGGCGCCTTCGCCGGCCTCGAGCGCATCGTGCAGGACCGGGTCGGCAAGCGCGGCATCGGATTCGGCGCCGAGGTGCGCTCGAAGGCCGAGATCGACACCGCCGATCACTTCGCCGATGTCATGCCCGAGGATCTCATCAAGTTCGGTCTGATCCCCGAGTTCATCGGCCGTCTCCCGGTCGTCGCCTCGGTCACGAACCTGGACAAGGAGTCCCTGGTTCGCATTCTGGCCGAGCCCAAGAACGCCCTCGTCAAGCAGTATGTACGCCTGTTCGAAATGGACGGCGTCGACCTGGAATTCACCCAGGACGCGCTCGAAGCCGTTGCGGACCAGGCCATCCTGCGCGGCACCGGCGCCCGCGGCCTCCGCGCGATCATGGAGGAGGTCCTCCTCCCGGTGATGTACGACATCCCCAGCCGCGACGATGTCGCCAAGGTCGTCGTGAACGCCGACACCGTGAACGACAACGTGCTGCCGACGATCGTGCCGCGCAAGCGCCAGTCCCCGGAACGCCGCGAGAAGTCGGCGTAAGGTTCTCCCACCACGGC
>NZ_JBSHMS010000054.1:0-26673 GCF_053645575.1 Nocardia sp. NPDC055321 | reverse complement strand
CGCGGCCACACTATGTCAACAAGCCCCGGCGGCTTTCGTTTCGAGGGCGGCCGGGCCTTCTGTACGCTCTCGGTCGGGCAGGCCCGATCAGAAGTTGATCATGTGGCCGGCGAGGCCGTGGATCGCTTCCTGGAGCGCCTCGCTCAGGGTCGGGTGGGTGTGGACGTTGCGCGCCAGCTCGTTGACCGTCAGGTCCCACTTCTGGGCCAGGGTCAGCTCGGGCAGCAGCTCGGAGACGTCGGGGCCGATGAGGTGGCCGCCGAGCAGCTCGCCGTGCTTGGTGTCGGCGATCAGCTTCACGAAGCCCTGGGCGTCGCCGAGACCGTGCGCCTTGCCGTTGGCGGTGAACGGGAAGGTCGCGACCTTCACGTCGTAGCCCTCGTCCTTGGCCTGCTGCTCGGTCAGACCGAAGCTGGCGACCTGCGGCTGGCAGAAGGTGGCGCGCGGCATCATGCGGTAGTCGCCCAGCGCCATGGTCTCGGCGCCGCCGATGGTCTCCGCGGCCACCACGCCCTGCGCCTCCGCGACGTGCGCGAGCTGCAGCTTGGCGGTGACGTCGCCGATGGCGTAGATGCCGGGCACGTTGGTGCGCATGTAGTCATCAATGGCGATGGCGCCGCGATCGGTCAGCTGCACGCCTGTGTTCTCCAGGCCGTAGCCCTGCACGCGCGGCGCGAAGCCGACCGCCTGCAGCACCTTGTCCACGGTGACGGTCTCGACGTTGCCGGACTTGTTGTCCTTGATGGCGACGGTGACCTTGGAACCGTCGTCTTCGATGGACTGCACGGCCGCACCGGTGCTGATGGTGATGCCGAGCTTCTTGTACGCCTTGGTGATCTCCTTGGAGACGTCGGCGTCCTCGTTCGGCAGTGCGCGGTCGAGGAATTCGACGATGCGAACATCCACGCCGTAGTTCTTGAGCACGTACGCGAATTCCATGCCGATGGCGCCGGCGCCGACGATCAGGATCGAGCCCGGCAGGTCGCGGGTGAGGATCTGCTCCTCGTAGGTCACCACGTTGGCCGAGAGCGAGGTGCCCGGCAGCAGCTTGGTGGTGGTGCCGGTCGCGATGATCACGTTGTCGAACGTGATGGTCTCGGTGCCGCCCTTGGTGAGCGCGACGGAGATCGTCTTGGCGTCGGTGAACGTTCCCGCGCCGTCGAACTCGTCGATCTTGTTCTTCTTCATCAGGAAGTGGACGCCCTTGACGCGGCCGTCCGCCACCTTGCGGCTGCGGTCGAACGCGGCCCCGAAGTCGAAGCTGGCCTCACCGGAGATACCGAAGGTCTTGGCTTCTTTGTGGAAGATATGGGCCAGCTCCGCGTTTCGAAGCAGGGCCTTGGACGGAATGCAGCCCACGTTCAGGCACACCCCACCCCAGTATTTCTGCTCGACGATCGCTGTTCGCAGGCCGAGTTGAGCGGCACGAATCGCGGCGACGTAACCGCCGGGACCAGCACCGAGAACGACGACATCGTAGTGGGAAGTCACGCCCCGAGCGTAACCCCGGCGAGGGAATCGCACTCAGCCACTCCCCGCCTCGGTGAGATCCCCGCCATGGGATTCCGGACGGCACCGGCTGTCCGGTTTCGAAGCCGCTGATCACACCGGCGCGCGGGCGGCTACCGCCAGACCCGGGCCGCTACGCGCGCGAAATTGCCACCGAACAGCGCGGCCCGCTCGGTCTCGGAGAAGCCGCGCCCGGCGAGGATCTCGTCCAGGCCGGGAACCTCCGAACGCCCCAGCAGATCCTCGGGCGGCGTCCACTGAATGGGACCCCAGCGGGTGAACTCCGCGGAGAAACTCTCGGGATTGTCGGCGATCTCCTGATTGAACTGGTCACCGTCGAAGGAGAAGTCCGAGCTGATCCCGATGTGGTCGATGCCGAGCAGCTCCACGCCGTACACGATGTGGTCGGCCATGGCCGCGACGCGTTCGGCGCGCTCGTCCGGGCCGTTGTGGCCGAGGAAGATACCGACGCCGTTGATGCCGATGACGCCGCCGGTCGCGGCACAGGCACGGGCCTGATCGTCGGTGATATTGCGCGGATGCGCCCAGACGCCCGCGAAATTGGAGTGGCTGTAGATCATCGGCGCGGTGGTGACGGCGGCGATGTCCAGGCCGGTGCGCGCGGCGCAGTGCGAGCCGTCGGCGAACATGCCGACCTCGTTCAGCGTGCGGATCAGGTCGCGCCCGTAGGCGGTGAGACCGGTGTCCGCGGCGTCGAGGCAGCCGCCGCCCGCGGCGTTGGCGAAGTTGTAGGCGGGCAGCAGCGATCGCACGCCCAGGTCGTAGAAGACCTTGACGTTGTCGAGGTCACCGCCGAGCGGGGCGGAGTCCTCGAGGTCGAAGGCGAGGGCCAGGGTGTCGCGGGGCGTGGCGGGCCAGGCGTCCCCGAAACTCCCCACGAGGTGAAAGCGGCCGTCCGCCAGGGCTTCCCGGCGGAACCGGTGCAGCAGGGCGAGCGAGTCCGCGGTGCTGTGCAGCGAGTAGCCGACGTTGACCGAGAGATATGAGCCGAGCGGATACCTGGCCAGCTCGGTGACATCCGCGCTCGGCAGCAGCGGCAGGCAGCAGTGCTGCTCCCAGAGCCTGGGCGCGGACTTCTCGGGCACCGCGGAACCTCCTCGCTCGGACGGCATCGAACCAGCAATCCTACTGACCACCACGACGACGGAGCCCCCGCTCACACGCCGTGGTCGAACGCGCTCGGCCGCGTGTCACTAGGGTGGGACGCGTGGAACCCGGGGCAGCGATCAACGGCACGGTCTCCACCCAGCTGATTCGGCTCGTGCGCGATTCGGCGCTGCGCGCCGGGGCCGACCCGGGACAGCTCGCCGCGATCGCCGGCACCGACGACGCCACCCTGTCCGGGGAACTGAATCGCATCCCCATCGGGTCGCTGATTCGCCTGTGGGAGTTGGTCTCCCACAGCGGGGGCGGCACGGGCGCAGGTATCGCGGTGGTCGAGGCCGCGCCGCTGGGCACCCTGAGCACCTGGGACTACCTGGTCACCACCGGCCCGACGCTCACCGAGTCGCTGCGGGCGGCCCAGCCCTATCACCGCCTGGTCACCGCGGCCGAGGAAGGTTTCGACCTGCACGCCGACGGCGACCTCACCGTCGGATTCCGCACCACCGCGGGCGATCCCGCCGTGGTCTCGGTGGTCAACGAATACGTCCTGGCCTACTACCTGCGCCGCGCCCGCGAGGCCACCGGCCGCGACGTCCGCCCCACCCGCGTCACCTTCGCCGACGCCGCCCCCGCCCGGCACGCGGAGCTGATCACCGCCTTCGGCACGGAGAACATCGAATTCGGGGCCGGCGCCGACTCGATCACCTTCGCCGCCGCGGACGCGCACGCCCCGCTGCTGCGCGCCGACCCGACCCTGGCCGCGCTGCTGCGCAGTCACGCCGATCTCGTGCTGAACAGCTCGAAGGCCGTCGCCGACCCCCTCGACGCCTTCCGCACCGCCCTGACAGCGGCCCTGGCCGAGGCCGACCTGTCCCTCGACACCGTCGCCCACCGTCTCCTGCTCGGCCGCCGTACCCTGCAACGCCAGCTGTCCGATCACGGCACCACCTGGCGGCAGGAGGTCGACCGCGCCCGGCACGAGCAGGCCGAATCCCTGCTGGCACAGGGCAATCTGACCACCGCCGCCATCGCCACCCGCCTCGGGTTCACCGACGACCGCGCTTTCCGCAAGGCCTTCCACCGCTGGACCGGCGCCTCACCCTCCGCCGCCCGCACCGCCCACTGACCCCCCGCCTAGCACGCCCGCTCCGGACGCCCGGACAGCTGCCGCGGGCGATCGGCACAGGACAGCGATGCTGCGCCGACCGGAACCCCTGTACCGAACGGAATCCCCGTCCCAACGAGAAGTTCACGACCGAGGCACGCGAGTCCGAGCCGGTTCCGGCGGAAGTCGCGGCCGGGTGGTCGATCGCCGTGCCGAACACCTGGCACGTGCGGACCGGTCGGTGACACCGCAGGACCTGGGACGGGGCCCCGCACCGCCATAACGTTATCCACAACGAAGCGGACAGGCCGCCTCGGATAGCGAAAAGGTAAGTGCGACATGATTTCTCAGACTCGTTCCGCCCGTGAGATCCAGCTCGCCGCGCGCCCGGACGGCGTGCCGACGGCCGCGAACTTCGCGCTCGTGGAGCGCCCGGTGCCCGAGCTCGCCGCGGGACAGATCCTGGTGCGCAACACCTGGATGTCGGTGGACCCGTACATGCGGGGCCGCATGGACGACAAGGAGTCCTACATCCCGCCGTTCGAGCTGGGCGCGGCGCTCGAGGGTTCGGCGGTCGGCGAGGTCATCGAATCCCGTTCGGCGGCAATCCCGGTCGGCACGACCGTCACGCACTTCGCGGGCTGGCGCGAGGTCGCGGTGGTGGACGCCGAACACGCCACCCCGATCGACACCACCGTCGCCGCCGCCCACCACTTCCTGGGCGCACTGGGCACCACCGGCCTGACCGCCTACGCCGCGCTCACCGACGTGGCCCCGATCCGCCCCGGCGACACCGTGTTCATCTCGGCGGCGGCGGGCGCGGTCGGCAGCGTGGCGGGCCAGATCGCCAAGGCGCTGGGCGCGGGCCGGGTCATCGGATCGGCGGGCGGACCGGTCAAGACCGCACTGCTGCGCGAGGAGTTCGGCTACGACGCCGCGATCGACTACCGGGCGGGCAACCTGTCCGAGCAACTGGCGGCGGCCGCCCCCGGCGGCATCGACGTCTACCTCGACAGCGTCGGCGGCGAGCACCTGAAGGTCGCCGTCGAGGCCATGCGCCAGGGCGGGCGGATCGCGCTGGTGGGCGCGATCAGCGGCTACAACGGCGGCGGCGCGGCGGTCGCGCCCGACCTCTACCTGGCCGCGACGAAGGAGGTCACGCTGCGCGGCATGCTCGTCAACAGCTACTTCCCGCTGTTCGGGGAGTACATCGGCAAGGCCGCGGGCTGGCTGGCCGAGGGCACGCTGCGCACCCGCGAAACCGTGTACGAGGGCCTCGAGCAGGCGCCGGCCGCCTTCCTCGGCGTGCTGTCCGGAGCCAACACCGGCAAGATGCTCGTCCGGTTGGGTTGAGCGCCATGTTCGCCCAGAGCGGCACGGCACCCCTCTCCGGCACCTGTTCGGCAACAATATGGGGATGACCGGTGTTGGAGAGAGCGTGACGGACCCGTATCTGTGGCTGGAAGAGGTTACCGGTGAACGCGCGCTGGACTGGGCGCGCGCACACAACGAGGTGGTGATGGACCGGTTCGCGTCCTCGGACCGGTTCGCCGACCTGCAGGCCCGCATTCTGGCCATGCTCGACACCGATACCCGCATCGCCTATCCCGGCCGGCGCGGCCGCTGGCTCTACAACTTCTGGCGCGACGCCGAACATCCCAAGGGCCTGTGGCGGCGTACGAGTTTCGCCGAATACGCCACGGACGACCCGGACTGGGAAGTCCTGATCGACCTCGACGACCTGGCCGCGGCCGAGGACGAGAACTGGGTCTGGGGCGGGGCGGCGGTACTGCGCCCGGAGCAGTCCCGGGCTCTGATCAGCCTCTCGCGCGGTGGGGCGGACGCCAAGGTGATCCGCGAATTCGACATCGACGCCAAGGAATTCATCGCCCCCGCGGACGGCGGCTTCGAACTGCCCGAGGCCAAGTCCGAGATTCGCTGGATCGACATCGACACCGTCTACGTCGGAACCGATTTCGGCCCCGGCTCGCTCACCGATTCCGGCTACCCGCGCATCGCCAAACGCTGGCGGCGCGGCACCCCGCTGACCGCGGCGGACACCGTCTACGAGGGCGAGGCCGCCGATATCGCGGTCTCCGCCGGCTACGACCGAACCCCCGGCTACGAACGGCATTTCATCGGCCGCGCCACCGACTTCTTCAACGAGGAGGTCTACCTCCTGGAAGCCGATGACACCCTGCGCCGGCTGGAGCTGCCCACCGACTCCTCCGAATCCTGGTACAAGGATTGGCTGCTGGTGCAGCTGAAGTCGCCGTGGGAGATCGCGGGGGTCACCCATCCGACCGGCGCGCTGCTGGCCATCGACTTCGAGCGATTCCTCGGCGGCGCACGCGATTTCGAGGTGCTGTTCGCCCCCGACGCGCACACCGCGCTGCACGGCTACGGCTGGACCGAGAACCACCTGCTGCTCATCACCCTGGAAGACGTGCAGACCAAGCTGCACGTGCTGACCCCGGGCCCGGACGGCTGGACGCGCGAGCCGCTCGCCGACACCCCGCCGATGGCGACCACCAGCGTCATGAACCTCGACCCGCTCGAGGGCGGCGACGAATTCATGCTCTCCTCCAGCGGTTTCACCAGTCCGACCACGCTCATGTCGAGCTCGGTCGGCGGGCACACCGAGGTGCTCAAGCGGGAACCGGAGTTCTTCGACGCCGACGGCGTGGTCACCGAACAGTTCTTCGCCACCTCCGCGGACGGCACCCGGGTGCCGTACTTCGTCATCCGGCACCGCGATCACCTGGGCGGGCCGGTCCCGACCGTCATGTCCGGGTACGGCGGGTTCGAGGTCTCGCGCACCCCCGCCTACAGCGGCGCGTCCGGCATGGGCTGGCTCGAACGCGGCGGCGCGTGGGTCATGACCAATATCCGCGGCGGCGGCGAATACGGCCCGGACTGGCACACCTCGGTGCAGAAGGCCAACCGGCACAAGGTGTACGAGGATTTCTCCGCCATCGCCCGCGATCTGGTCGCGCGTGGCATCACCACGCACGAGCAGCTGGGCGCGGTCGGCGGCAGCAACGGCGGCCTGCTCATGGGCGTCATGCTCACCCGGTACCCGGAGCTGTTCGGCGCCATCGTGTGCCAGGTGCCGCTGCTGGACATGAAGCGCTATCACCTGCTGCTGGCGGGCGCGTCCTGGGTGGCGGAGTACGGCGACCCGGACAAGCCCGAGGAATGGGAGTACATCTCGAAGTACTCCCCGTACCAGAACACCGATCCGGACGGCGCGTACCCGCCGATCCTGCTCACCACCTCCACCCGCGACGATCGCGTGCACCCCGGTCACGCGCGAAAGATGGCCGCGCTCCTGGAATCCCAGGGGCATCCGATCTGGTACCACGAGAACATCGAGGGCGGGCACGGCGGCGCGGCGGACAACAAGCAGTCCGCTTTCCAGGCCGCGCTCATCTACGAGTTCTTCACCCGCACCCTGATGGAACGCGGCGCCTGAGGCCCTCGAAGACCGGAATCAGCGGTCCCGCAACCACTTCTCGACATAGTCGAGGGTGCTGGCGGGGTCGCTGATCCAGCCGTTGTGCCCCAGCGGTTCCGGATTGTGCCAGCGCGTGATGTCCGCCCGGGGCAGCTTGTCCAGCAGGTGCGCGGCCGACCTCGGCGGGGTCATCTCGTCCCCGGCCAGGGTTATCGAGAGCACCGGCAGTTTCAGCCGCCCGATGCGCTCCTCGTAGTCGATGTCCGCGCCCGCCGGTTCGAAACGCCCGGTGCGCGCCAGCCGCGCCAGGTCGGCGATGAGCACCTTGGACTGCGGCCCGAACCCGCCCGCGTTGATCTTGTCGCCCGGCCAGAGCCCGGCGAGGTTCCCGGCCATCGCCAGCGCCGCGCTGTTCAACAGGAAACCGGGCGTGGACAATCCGCGCACTCCCCGGTGATACGGCGTCCCCGACGCCACCAGGATCAGCCCGCCGAGCCGGCCGCGGATGCGCGAGGCGTACATGACCCCCAGCTGCCCGCCCATGCTGTGCCCGAGCAGGTACGGCGTGCTGTCCGGGAACCGCTGCCGCACGACCTGGAACATGGCGGGGAAGTCCACCGACACCAGTTCCTGGTATCCGTACCCCCTGCCCGGGTTCGGCCGGTAGCCGAGCGAGCCCCGGGGCCGTCCCCCGTTGCCGCGCAATTCGAGCAGCGCCACGTCGAAACCGCGGTCCGACAACGGCTTACCGAACAGCGAGTAGAACTCCCCCGGCACCCCGAGCCCCGGCGCGATGACCACCACCGGGCGCGGCGCGTCCGGGGTGATGGGATGCCGATGCGGCCCCCGCGCGGGCAGCAGCCACACCGACACGGCCGAACCGTCCGGCATCTGAATGGGCACCGTCTCCATGCGCCGAACCTACCCGCTTACACCATCCCCGCCCGGCAGCCGCCCGCTCGGTGCCCTGACCGGGCCGCAGGCGCGCCCGAAGCGCCCGGGTGAGGTCTCGACCCACCCGGGCGTTTCGACGGCAGCGACCGCCACAGCTCGACTCGGGCGCGAAACCCGGTGCGACCGATGACGGTTGACGATTCAGGCGCTGACGGCGCCCATGATGACGCGGCGCAGGACGCTGATGACCTCGTCCAGCGGCGGGCGCGGATCCGAACCGCTCCAGGCGTCCACGACGTAGTTCACCGCGCCGATGATGGCGAGCACGCGCATCTCGTAGTCCCCCGGCGGAATCTCCCCGTGCATCGCGGCGTCCTCGGCGGCACTGGCCAGCAGCGCACCCCACGCCCGGCGCAGTTCCAATCGAAACTTCTCGACCTTGGGACCCGCGCCGACCACCTCGACCAGGGCGACCCGCGCCTTGCGGGGATCCCGGCCGATGGATTCGATATAGGCGCGCACGGCGGCGTCGATGATATCGATGGCGTTGGCGCTGGACTGCTCGGCGATGGTGGCCGCGACGGCCTCCCGCGACTCCCGGTCGATCTGCTCGTAGAGTTCGAGCAGCAACGATTCGCGCCCGGTGAACTCCTCGTAGAACTGCCGCGACGAGAGGCCGGCGTCCTTGCAGATGGCGCCGACGGAGCTGTTCGCGTAACCGTCTCGCGCGAAGACCGTCAGCCCCGACTCCAGAAAACGCGCACGACGCTGCCGTTGCCGGTCTTCTACGGGCTGCCCGGCGTACATTCTTCCCGCGTTCGTTTCCTGTGACATTGCGCCAGACAATACCGAAGGGCCCGATCCCCTCGTCATGGATCGGGCCCTTCGTTTGCACCTTCGACATCCCGCGCGATAGCCGAAAGTTGGCTCAGTGTCTCGGGCCACTGCGGCGCACCGGGGACGGCGGATATAGGCAGGGGAACCGTCCCAGGTTCGGAACGCGAATCCGGGGGGAGATTCACGTTCCGATGCCGCATTGGCCCGAAAGTCACTGATCGTTTGCCACTCAACACGATACAGAGCGGACGAACTGGACGGAATACTTTTGAAGGAGTTTTTTCAGATTTATTCGCGGAACCCCGCTCACCTCGGTCGCGGCGGCCGCCGCCCACCCGGAATCTCCTGCAAAGTACCCACTCGACCCGGACATCACACGGGGCCCGATCCATGAATCACGGATCGGGCCCCGTGGGCACCGGTTCGGCGTCCGCGCAGTAGCCGAAAGGTGGCACTCGGACGGCTACTGGGCGGAGCCGCTCGCCGAGCCGGTCGCGAGCAGCTTCAAGATCGTCTGGGCCAGGATGTCGGAAATGATGTCGGTCATGGGGGTGCTCCGATTCAACAGGGTCGCCAGTGCCGTCACTGACTGTTTGCCAACCGGACGTTACCCAGCCGCGGGCCATGCATGGAAGCTTTTACCGGAAAAATCTAGAATAAATACCGGTCGGCTTCGAATCGGCCCCCACCAGCGGTTTCACTACCGGAACCCGGTCTCGCACGCCGCGCCGAGCGACGCGCCGGACCCGTCACATCCTCCGGTTACCGCGACCTCCCCGCAACCCCCGAATCGGGCCGGTTTCGAGCCGGCCGGCCTCATCCGGTGACCGGCACCTCCGGCTCGCCCAGGGTCAGCATGAGGCGGTTGGCCCAGGAGAACGACGCCGCGGACAGCACCAGATCGTGAATCTCGGTGTCGCTGAAAGCGAGCTCGCGCAGCCGGTCGATGTGCGACCGCTCGGCCCGGGGCGGATTGGCTGCCAGCGCGTCCACGAAATCGATTATGGCGTCCCATCTTTCATCGAGCCGAACGCCATTTCCCGCGTCCAGCAATCGCTGTACGTCCGCTTCGCGCTTGGACAGCGCGGAGGTGAATCGGGAATGCACCGAGGCGCAATATTCACAGCCGTTGTGCCGCGAGGTGACGGTGGCGGCGAGTTCCCTTTCGGCGCGGCCGACCCCGGCGCGACCGTAAAAGATCTCCTTGTCGTTGCCGCTGCGATGCTCGAGCACATTGACATTGCGCGCCAAAAGCCGGAAATACGGTCCGACGCCCCGATCACCCGCCAGCAAAGGAGCTTGGCGCTCATCGGCGTCGGCCGGCTTTATGGGTTCCACCCAGGGCACCCAGTCCAACTGCGCCTGGGTGAAACCCGCTGGGCGGCGGTCGGTATCGACGCTGCGTACCTCGGAGGTCGGGGTGTCACTCATGTGCGGCTCCGATCAGGGTGAGACCGGCCAGCAGCCGGGCCTGGTAATGGACGTAGCCGATCAGCTGGGCCACGGTCACGATGTCGGTCGCGGTGAGACCGGCCGCGCTCAGCGCGTCGATATCGGCGCGGGTGACGGTGGCGGGCGCGGTGCTCACCTGCGCGGCGTGCTTCAGCACGGCGGCCAGCACCGGATCACCGGCCGCGGGCACCGTGCCGAAACCCGCGTAGTGCGCGGCCAATTCGGGTGCGCCCGCCAGTTCCGCGACGGCCACCGCCGCCGCGATGACGCGCTCACGACCCAGGGCCACGGTGGCCGGACCGTCCAGCAGGGCTTCGAACACGCCCTGGGTGTGCTCGACCACGGGCGGGCGCGCCCGCCGCAACTCCCGCACCGCGGCCGCGCGGTCGCCCAGCACGGTGTCGATCACGTCGGCGTACGTCGGTGCGCCGCCGACTGTTTCGGTGCTCACCGCAGACGCCGTCGCGTCGGGAGCGCGGTCGCTCACGTCGGTCACTGTGTGTTTCCTTCCCGCCGGCCCAGTTGCGGGGCAACCTTCGTGGCGATGAGTTCGATGGAGCGCAGGGTGGCCTCGTGGCCGGGATCGACCGGATGCACCTGCACGATGAGGTCGGTGGCCCGCCGCACGGCGGTGTCGGCCGACAGGCGTGCCGCCACCTCGTCGGGGGTGCCGACGTACGTGTCGCGCAGAATCTCCTCGACCGAGCCCGCGATGCCGGCGTCGTGATTGCGGCGGAACTGATCCAGGAACCGCTGCGCACCGCGCTCGGCCAGGGTGCGGGCGGTGGCGCCGTCGTCGGCGACGAAAACGCCTCGGGAGGCGCCGATTCGGGGCTCCGCACCGGCGGGCAGCGCCGCCAGATACGCGTTGACCAGGGGTTCCTGAATCTCCCAGAGCGCGGAGTTCGCGGTGGCGGCGTCGCGCGGCTGCGCCTTGGACAGCAGCAGGCCGTCACCGGCCAAGCCGGCCCGGCGGGCCCCGGAGGCCGAGAAAGTCGCCTGCCACAACCTGTTTCGCAACTCCGGGGCGGGCGGATTGAGACCGCGACCGCCCACCAGCGGCGTCCCGGTCAGGGCGGCGGTCACCCGGGCGAGCTTGTCCGCGTACACCTGCTGCCGATCCGCCTGCCCCAGCTCGAACAGATCGAACGCGTGCTGGGAACCGCCCGCCCCGAACCCGAGTTCGAGCCGGCCGCCGCTGAGCGCGTCCAGCACCGCGGCGTCCTCGGCGACCCGGACCGGATCCTCCAGCGCGAGCGTGACGATGGCGGTTCCCAAGCGCAACTTCGGATTTCGCGCCGCCGCGTGCGCCAGGAAGACGAACGGCGACGGCAGTCCGCCCTCGTCCGGGTCCAGGTGGTGCTGCGCCACCCAGGCGGTGTCGTAGCCGAGCCGTTCGGCCGCGTCGAACTGTTCCAGGGCGTGCCGGTACACCGTGGCCGCGTCCTGATCCTGATCCGAGCGGACCAGGCGGGTGAAGAAGCCGAGCCGTCGTGTGGTCATACCATCGCCTTTCCCAGGTAGGCATCGCGCACGGCCGGATTGTCGATGAGTTCGGCGGCCGGTCCGTGCAACACGATCTCACCGGTGCGCAGCACATTCGCGGAATGCGCGATGCTCAGGGCGAGTTCGGCCTGCTGCTCCACGATGAGGATGGCCAGCCCCAGTTCCCGGTTCAGCCGGGCGATCTCGTCCAGCACCCGATCCACGAACAGCGGCGACAGGCCCATGGTGGGCTCGTCCATGCAGATCAGCCGCGGCTTGCTCATCAGCGCCCGCGCGAACGCCAGCATCTGCTGTTCGCCGCCCGACAGGGTGCCCGCGCGCTGGGCACGGCGCTCGGCCAGGCGCGGGAAGTGCTCGAAGAGTTCGGCGGCCCGCTCGGCCAGGACCGACCGGCGCTCCTTGCGGATGTAGCCGCCGACGAACAGGTTCTCCTGCACCGTCATGGCGGGGAACACCCGCCTGGCCTCGGGCACCGACGCCAGCCCCGCCGCGATCCGCGCCGACGGCGGCGTCCTGCTCACGTCCACCCCGTCGATGCGCACCGCGCCGGAGGTCGGCTGCAACAGCCCGAGCGCGGTCTTCATGGTGGTGGACTTGCCCGAGGCGTTACCGCCCAGCAGCGACACGATCTCGCCCGGGCGCACCCGCAGCGACACCTCGTCCAGCGCGCGCGACGCGCCGTAGTGCACGACTACCCTGTCGAATTCCAGTATGGGCGCGGAGTTTTCGTCGAAGCGGGCCGAACCGGCAAGCTCGGAGACCACCGCCGCGACAGTCCCGGCGCCGGCGGCATCAGTGGCCGGCATCCGCGGTCACCTTCCCTTTCACGTCTGCGTCGTCAGGTTTCTCCGAACCGGCCGGCACCCCGGGCTGCGCCGCACCCGCGGTGCCGGATTCCAACTCGGAGGCAGTGGCTTCTAGCCCGGCTCCGGTTCCGGAGTTGACGTCGGCCGCGACCGCACGCCGGCCACCGCGGCTCCTGCCCAGATACGCCTCGATCACCCGGGGATCCTCGAGCACCTCGTCCGGTGTGCCCTCGGCGATGACCCGGCCCTCGTCCAGCACCAGCACGCGGTCGGACAGGTCGTGCACCAGATCCATCTTGTGCTCGACCAGCAGTACCGTCTGGCCCCGCGCCTTCAATTCCGCCAGCTGCCTGCCGATTTCGGCGGTCTCGGTCTGGTTCATGCCCGCCGCGGGCTCGTCGAGCAGCAGCAGGCGCGGTTCCAGGGCCAGGGCGCGCGCGATCTCGGTGCGCCGGCGATTGGCGTAGGACAGGGTGAAGGCGAAGTTGTCGGCGCGCGGGGTGAGACGCTCGCCGAATCGCGCCAGCTGGGCGTCGATACGCGCGGCGGTCGCCCTGCGCTCGGCCCGCGCGGCCGGGGTAGGCACGAGCGCCACCCCCACCTCCGCGAGCAGGGATACCCAGCGCAGCAGCGGAATTCCCGCCAGTGCGCGCAGCGGTCGGGACGCGCGCAGGGTGGTCTGCAAGCCGACGTCCACGTTCTCGCGGACCGTCATGTTGCCGAACACCCGCCCGTTCTGGAAGGTGCGCGCGATGCCCGCGTTGGCCGCCGCCTCCGGCCTGCCGGGCCGAATACGCCTGCCGTGCACCAGAATCTCGCCCGCGTCAGGCTTCAGCACCCCCGAGATGAGGTTGACCGTGGTCGACTTACCGGAGCCGTTGGGCCCGATGATCGACACGAACTCCCCGGGCGCGATGGTGATGTCCAGGCCGTCGACCGCTCGGACGCCGCCGAAGGCCCGGCGCAGACCCCGAACCGACAGCACCGCGTCGCTCGGCCCCGCTACAGAGGTGATCGGCCCGGCCGCCGCATCGCGCTGCCCGACCGGCAGATCACTCTGCCCGACCGGCTCCGGCTCGCCACGCGGTCCGGATGCGGTCTCAGACGGTGACTTCGACACGTTCCCTCCTCACCAGAATGCCCTGCGGCCGGAACCGCACGACCAGCAGCAGCACCACGCCGTAGAGCACGATGCGCAGTTCGGGAGCCAGCCGCAGCGCCTCGGGCACCCCGATCAGCACCACCGCGCCCAGGACCGCGCCGTACGGCGAAGCCGTGCCGCCGAGCACCAGGATCGTCACCACCAGCAGCGACATCGGCAGGTTGAACACGGTCGGATCGATGTAGGAGTACTGGTGCGCCAGCAGCGCACCGCCGATCCCGGAGAAGAACGCGGCGATCGCGAAGGCCAGCGCCTTGTAGTCGCGCACCGGCACCCCCGCCGACCGCGCCGCCACCTCGTCCGCGCCGATGGCCCGGATCGCCGTTCCCAGCCGCGACCGCTGCACCGCGAGCAGCACCGCCAGCGTGATCGCCAGCACCACCAGCTCGAGCCGGAAGATCTCGGTGTGCGTGGTGAATTCGAACCCGAAGAGCTCCGGCGCCGGAATACCGAAGATGCCGTAGCTGCCCCGCGTCACCGGCTCCCAGTTGCGGATCAGCGCGACCGTCACGATGCCGATCCCGAGCGTGGCGATGGCGACGTAGTGCCCGCCGAGCCGCCACAGCGGCGCGGCCAGCACCGACGACACCACCGCGGCCAGGATTCCCGCGACGACGATCGCGGGCAGGAACGACCAGCCGTGCGAGACCGTCAGCACCGCCGAGGTGTACGCGCCGATCGCGATCGGCCCGGCCTGCCCGATGGCGAGCTGCCCCGCCGAACCCGCGACCAGCGTCATGGATACCGCGATGATCGCGTAGGCCAGGATCTGGGTGCCCACCGAGATGCCGTAGTCGTCGGATACGGCCGGAATCACCAGTCCCGCAACGGCGAACGCGATGAGCGCGTGCCACCACCGCACCCGCAGCTGCCGGCCCGACCCCAGGAAGGTGCCGGTCAGCGGTTCGGATTCGATGGCGGGCGGGCGCGCGAGCAGCCCGCCCGGCCGCAGCACCAGGAAGACGACCAGCAGTCCGAAGGTGATCAGATCGCGGTACCCGTCCCCGAAGGTGTAGATGCCGAACGCCTCCACCAGACCGAGGACGAAACCGCCGACCACCGCGCCGGGAATCGAGCCGAGCCCGCCGATGGTGGCGGCCACGAACCCGGTCATGCCGACGATGCCGCCGCTCGTCGGGGAGATGTTGGAGTTGTAGAGCCCGACGAAGATGCCCGCCAGCCCGCCCAGCCCCGAGGCGATGGCGAAGGCCAGCGACTGGATCCGCCCGACCCCGATCCCCATCTGCGCCGCGGCGTCCGGATCCTGCGCGGTGGCGCGAATGGCCAGCCCGTACCGGCTGTACCGCAGGAAGCTCCACAACCCCGCCATCACCGTGATGGTGATGGCGAACATGACCACGTCCGAGGTCCCGAACCGGATGCCACCCGCCTGAAAGTTGTTGGTGGGCAACACCTGCGGGAAGGGCCGGGTGTCGGGGCCGAAGATCAGCGCCACCACGTTCTCGAGAATCAGGCCCACCGCGACCGTGGCCAGCAGCGCCGCGATGGCCGGGGCGCGGCGCAGCGGCCGCACCGCGAGCACGTCGATCACCACACCCAGCAGCGCCGTGCCGCCCACCACCAGCACGAGAGCGAGCCACAGCGGCAGCCCCTGCTCGGCGATCAGCCACCAGCCCAGCACCGACCCGAACGCGAAGATCGCGCCGTGCGCGAAATTGATGACGTTGCTGACCCCGAAGATCAGGGTGATGCCCACGGCGATGAGCGCGTACGCATTGCCGTGGACCAGACCCGCTATGAGCGTGTCGAACATGGCGTTACTTGTTGCCGGTCGGCACGAAGGCGCCGTTCTTCAGGATCAGCTCGATCGGCTTGACCCCGCTCGGCCGGCGGGTCTGCTGATCGAAAGCGAAGGTGCCCAAACCGATTCCGTCGAAGTCCTTGACCTCGCGCAGGCCCTTCAGGATGCCCTCGCGGGTCGCGCCGCCGTGCTTTGCCGCCTTCACCAGCACGTTGATCGCGTCGTAGGCGTACACGTTGAAGTCGCCCGGGTCGACGTCGAACTTGGCGCGGAACCGCTGCACGAAGTCCACGACCTTGGGGTTGGTGTCCGCGGCGGTGAAGACGCCGTTCACGATGTCACCCTCGGCCGCGGCGCCCGCCAGCGAGATGAACTGCGGGGTGTTCTGGCCGCCGAAGAACTGGCCGCCGTATCCCACGTCGCGCAGCTGCTTGACGATGAGCGCGCCGTCCGGGCCGTAACCCAGGTGCACGAACGCCTCCGGGTTCGCGTCCCGGCCCTTGATCAGCACCGGGCGGAAGTCCTGCGAGTCCGGCAGAATCGGCGAGGAGTAGACGATCTCCACGCCCTTCTCCTTGGCGGACTGCTCGAAGAACTTGAAAGCCTGCTTACCCCAGTCGGTTTCGAGGTACACCACGGAAACCTTCTTGGCCTTCGCGGACACCCACTGGGCGTTGCGCTCCTGGAACACGTCCAGGGTGATCGACGGGCTCCACGAGTAGTCGCCGGCCTTGGTAAAGTCCACCGCGGAGTTGGTGAAGCCGTACTGCACCAGCTTGCCGCGGTTGTAGACCGGCGACGCCGCGATCGAGGCCGGGGACGAGAAGTCGCCCAGCTCGGCGATGATGGACTCGTCACCGACGAACTTGGTCGCGATGGGCACGGTCTGCTTCGGGTCGGATTGCGAATCCTCCCACTTCAATTCGACCTTCTTGCCGTCGATCCCGCCCGCGGCGTTGACCTCCTCCAGGGCCAGATCGAAGCCCTGCTGCCACAGCCGGCCGTACTCCGCCGACGGGCCCGACTTCGGCCCCGACACACCGAAATACACGGTGCCGCTGTCACTCTCGGAAGAACCGCCGCACGCCGATACCAGCCCGGCCACCAGGGCCGCCGATGCGATGCCCACCACTACCCGGAGACGACGCGACCCGGACCATTGCTTACTCATCTGATTCCTCTGAACTCACCGGCACACACCGGCCACAACGCGCTTGTGCTGCCCGGCGGGCAGCACCTGGTCGTCACCCGGGGCACCCCACCGCCGCGCGAGGGTTGCCGATCAGCGAGCCGGGGCTCGTCACTGCTGATACTCGTGACCGTGCGCGCAACGCTAGTGACGGGTCCGTTCCGTCAACAGCGTTCGAATCAACCTGAAGCCAAAAGGAAGTCGGTCCCGGGGCGCGGAGTCCGGCCCGGCACGTGCGAGCTCAGTTGCGCGCGGCCAGGTGCGCGGCGAGCCAGGCCGGGAACTCGGTGAGATCGCCCAGCACCACGTCCGCGCCCTCGGCCGAAAGCTCCTCGCCCGTATACGGTCCGGTGGTCACCGCGACCGCCAGCGCCCCGGCGACCTTCGCCCCGCGCACATCGCCCAGATGATCGCCGACGTAGACCGAAGCCCCATGCTCGCGCAGCGCCGTCCCCTTCTCCTCGGCCCAGACATCGCCCACGACGTCGTCCACCGGCAACCCGAGATGGTCGAGATGCAGGCGCGCGAGCGATTCCTTCTTGGCCGTGATGACCAGGGTGCGCCCACCGGCGCGATGCACCGCCGTGAGCGCGTCGAGCACGCCCGGCAACCGATCGGCGCGCGTGATCGCGAGGTCGGGGTACAGCTCGCGATAGCGGGCCACGACCCCCGGCACCTGGTCCGGCGGGAACCACTCGGCCGCCTCGATGGCCAGCGGCGGTCCCAGCCTCGACACCGCCAGCTCCGAATCGATGCGCACCCCGGTCTCGGCGGCCACCGCGTCCCACACCGCGGCGATGCCCGGACGCGAGTCGATCAGCGTCATATCCAGGTCGAACCCGACGACGAGTCCGGACCCGGCTGCGGGGTGCTCTGCTGGGGCCACCCTCCGACCTTACGGTTCGACCGAACGGCGGCGTCCGCGGCCCCGGCCGGGCATCCCGGGGTTCGCCCGGTCCGCGACGAAGCCGGGAATTCGGTTGCCGCCCCGAACTAGGCTCGAGGCCATGCCCAACGATCAGCGATCCCTGTTCTGCAGTGTCGAGCTCGGCGCCCGCATCGAGGGGGTGGAGAGCGAGCTGATCAGCGCGGGCAGCGCGGCGGCGCGGGCGCGACCGGGCGCGGACAGCGGCTTCCTGGTGCCGCTCGCGGGTGGGGTGGCGTCCTTCGCCGAACCGGGATCGCCGCTGAACAAGGTGGCCGGACTGGGTTTCGGCGGGGTGCCGAGCGCGGACGAGCTCGACGCCGTCGAGAAGCTCTACGCGGAGCGCGAAGCCCCGGTGCAGGTCGAACTCGCGCACCTGGCCGATCCGGCCGTGGGGGAGCTGCTCACCGGCCGCGGCTACCGGCTCGCCGGCTTCGAGAATGTGCTCGGCATCGATCTGCGCGGGGTCGCCGCGGCCGTCACGCCGCCGGAGATCACCGTAAGGCCCAGTGGCGACGACGAATTCGATACCTGGCTGGACATCATCGCCGACGGATTCGCCCAGCCCGACACCCAGGGCGTCGCCTCGCACGAGGAGTTCCCGCGCGAGATCATCGCCCGGGCCATGCGCGACCTCACCGGCGCGGCCGGGGTCCAGCGCTATGTCGCGCTGTACAACGGGCAGCTCGCCGGCGCGGCCAGCCTGCGCATCTCGCACGGCGTCGCCCAGCTCACCGGCGCGGCCACCCTGCTCGCGCACCGCCGCAAGGGCATTCAGTCCACGCTGCTCGTCAACCGTCTCACCATGGCCGCCGCCGCGGGTTGTGAGATCGCGGTCATCACCACCCAGCCCGGATCCAAATCCCAGCAGAACGCCCAGAACCGCGGGTTCGATCTGCTGTACACGCGCGCGATTCTGGTGAAAGCGCCGTAGGGCGGAGCGCTTCGGAGACGCAAAAGTTGTTTTCTGGAAAGACATTCGGAGAATTTGTCCGATGACAGGTGGCCGGTTCACTCGTTCGTGAACCGGCCACCCATCGGCCACACCGCCGACCTGCCGGGTCCGCGCGTCCCGATCGCGGGGTCAGCGCGATCGGTCGTCCTATACGCGCGAAACCCGTTGGGCATCAACCGATCACCCTGCCGGCGCGTAGCCCAGCGGCCGCGTCGAGAAAGCGCCGCGGCCGTGCGTGCGGCTGCGCAGTCGCGTCGCATAGCCGAATATCTCGGCCAGCGGCGCGATCGCCGTGACGACCACCGTGCCACCGTGCACCACCGAATCGGTGACCCGGCCGCGGCGGGCCGCGATATCGCCGAGCACCGCGCCGATGTCGTCCTCGGGCGCGGTGACCGTCAGCTCGACCGTCGGCTCCAGCAGTTGAAGCACGCCGGCCTGCAACGCTTCCCGCACCGCCTGCCGCGCGGCGACGCGGAACGCCCGCTCCGAGGAGTCGACCGGATGGGTCGCGCCGTCGGTGAGCCGCACCCGCACGCCGATCACCGGATGACCGCCGAGCGGACCCGCGACCAGCGCGTCGCGGCAGCCGGCTTCCACCGCCCGCACGTACTCGGGCGGCACCCGGCCGCCGGTCACCGTGGACTCGAACTCGAAATCCGCAGCGGGATCGAGCGGTTCGACATCGAGCACGATATCGGCGAACTGCCCGGGCCCACCGGACTGCTTGGCATGGCGGTACCGCAGCCCCGCCACCCCGCGCAGCACCGACTCCCGGTACGCCACCTGCGGACGGCCCACCGCGACCGCGATACCGCGATCACGGCGAATCTTCTCCACCGCCACCTCCAGATGCAGTTCCCCCAGTCCGGACAGCAGGGTCTGCCCCGACTCCGGATCGACCCACACGACCAGCGACGGATCCTCCTCGACCAGCCGGGTCAGGGCCGTCGTCAGCCGCTCGGTATCGGCGGAGACCTTCGCCTCCACCGCCACCGAGACCACGGGCTCGGTGACCGTCGGCGGCTCGAGCAGCCCCTGGGCCTCGGGCGCGCAGAGGGTCGCCCCGGCACGCGCCGACTTGGGACCGATCACGGCGACGATATCGCCGGCCACGGCCCGGTCGACCTCCTCGTGCCGATCGGCCTGCACCCGCAGAATGCGCCCGATCCGCTCGGAACGGTTCCCGAGCACATCGAACACCGCGTCGCCCTTGCGGAGCGTGCCCGCGTAGACCCGCAGGAAGGTGCGCCGCGCCGAACCCACCCCCTGGACCTTGAATACCAGGGCCACCAGGTGATGGTCCGGATTCGGAGCGATCACGCACTCGCTCGGCTCACCGCACTCCCACTCACCCCGGGCGGGCGGGCGGTCCAGCGGCGACGGCAGGAAGTCCACGATCGCGTCCAGCAGCGGTTCGACCCCGATATCGCGGTAGGCGGCCCCGCAGAGCACCGGCACCACCTCACCGGACAGCGTCAGCTCCCGCAGCGCCGCGATCAGGGTCGTATCGGACAGTGCCGCGGCGGTTTCGACGCCCTCCCGAACGTGGCCGAACGCATCGCCGAGGTCGGCGCGTCGTTCCTGACCGTCGCCGGTCGGCGACGGCACCGCACGGACCAGCTCCGGGGTGTAGAGCTCGTCGAGCGCCGCCGAATGTCGCTCGGCCACCGCCTCTTCCAGCGCACGCCTGCGTCCCAGCGCGCGCTCGAGCGCTGCGGGCGGGATCCCGGTCTCGGTCAGCGTGCCCGCCGTCCAGACGAGCGCCCGCATGCGGAGCAGATCGACCACACCGGTGAACCCGTCCTCCGCGCCGATCGGCATCTGCACCGCCAGCGGAGCCGGGTGCAGCCGCCGCCGAATCGACGCCACGGCGGCGTCGAAATCCGCACCGGCCCGGTCCATCTTGTTGACGAACGCGATCCGGGGCACGCCGTAGCGATCCGCGCGCCGCCACACCGACTCGCTCTGCGGTTCCACGCCCGCCACGGCGTCGAACACCGCGACGGCACCGTCGAGCACGCGCAGCGAACGCTCGACCTCGTCGGAGAAGTCGACGTGTCCCGGGGTGTCGATCACGGTGAGCCGGTGCGCGTTCCATTCGCACGCCACCGCGGCCGCGAAGATGGTGATGCCCCGCTCCCGCTCCTGGGCGTCGAAATCGGTGACGGTCGTGCCGTCGTGCACCTCGCCGCGTTTGTGAATCGCGCCCGCCAGGAACAGCATTCGCTCGGTGACGGTCGTCTTGCCCGCGTCCACGTGCGCGAGAATGCCGAGGTTTCGCACGGCGGCGATCGTTTGTCGAGAAGTGTTGGTACGCAAGGTCTTGGCCCTTCGTGCTGATTCGTGTCGAAACAGCGCGATTGCCCGGCTCCGTCGCGGCGACCTGTCCAGAGGTCGCACACGACCGCGAAACACCGCAGCGCCCCTACGGGCACGCGATGGGTCGCGAGGGAACGCCGGGTACTCAGTACCGGCCGCGCAGCCGGCACCGAGCCGGCGAGGACACCAGGATCACGTCGAACCGCGAACGGGCGGCGACGCGCGGACGAATATCACGCATGATCGGCTCCCTTCCGGCTCGCACCGTGCGGTGCGAAAAACGTTGCGATGTATGCGCGCCGGCCCCGACCGAGGTCGGGGCCGCGCGAGCGGCGAGGAGAGCGGAGACGCTGGATTCTTTTGAAGAGAGATTTTAGAAGGAAGCATCCCCATGGCCTCGCCTCCGGCAACGCTAGCAGAGCCCGCCGGGCGGAGTCACCGGGTTTTTCACGCGGCAAACGCGAAACCCCCAATCACAGCGGATCGGGGGTCAACGGGAGGAAAGCGGTGACGCTGGAGTGAAATCCAGCCCCGAAGGGCCTTCTTGAGAAGGAAGCATCACCATGGCCTCGCCGGAAGTCACCGTAGCAGTCGGCGTGTGATCACGGCACCGGGTTTCGTGCCAGCTGTGCCCCGGTCGCGAACGACCGGGGCAGAGTACGGCGAGGAAAGCGGTGACGCTGGGAGTCGGTCCCACGAGGGGCTACGAGTATTAGAAGGAAGCGCCCCCATGGCCTCGCCGTGCACCAACGTAGCAGTCAGGCGGGAATCAGGTCGCGCAGATTTTCCGGTGTGACGACCGTCGAGCCGGCGGGCAGACCATCCGGCCGGGCGAGACCGATGAAGGTCACCGGCGCGGTGATCGGACCGCCGTCCCACAGGACCGATTCGGTTGTCGCGGAGAGCAAACCGACCAGATACGCGACCGTCAGGTAGCGGCGCTCCACCACCGCCCGCGCCAGCGTCGCCGTCGTCAGCTGGTTCGACTCCACCCGGTTGAACTCTGGAGAGCCGGACAGGTGCAGATGCAGCCACTTCGCCCGCCAGCGGCCGTCCGCGTGCCGGAAGAAGGCCAGCGGCAGCGCGGTTCGGCCCGCACCGCGCAGCTCCGACTTCGCCCGCACCGTGCGCGGCTCGTACGGCGCGCCCTGCTGATAGGCATCGCGAGACATGTAGCCGAAGAACGACTCTCGCACCTCGTCGAAGCCCTCACCGGTGTAGATGTTCACCTGCGGCAGCACCAGGGCGGCCTCGACCTTGTCCAGCCGGATGTCGATGAACTCCGACGCGCCGTCCGGAGCCTCGGTGATATCGCCGGAGTGCACGCCGCCGACCTCGGTCAGATTGGTGTACGAGAGCCAGCCGGTACTCGTGAAATCCCGGTCCAGCAGCACGGCGGACAGATCGAAATCGGTCCGCAGCGCGCGCTCGTGCCAGTACACGAAGAACCGCAGCAGCTCCGCGTCGACGGTGGTGACCGACCCGCGCGGCAGCACCCCGAGACCGTCGCCGATGCCCTTGCCGCTCAACGGCAACGCCACCTCGAGGATCTCCGGATCGATGACGAGCGGCAGCGGCACGTCCAGCCGCCGCGTGATCTCGCGATCGATCATCTCCCGCAGCAGCTCCAGCACCTCCGGCGCGATCGGGTACCGCTCGTCGGGTACCACGCTCCCCCGGCCCGAGCGGTTCGCGAAGATCCGCATATCCCCGGACTCGCGATTGTCCAGATGCTCGCGCACCGACAGCAGCACCCGGCCGGACACCTCCTCGACCGCGCCGTTCAGCTCCAGCAGCACGCCCTCGCGCTCCAGATCTCCGAACGCCTTGCGGAGCAGATTGTCCATCGACCGGAACAGCATCCCCGGCGCGGAACGCAGCAGCTGCGCCGCGCCCACCACGTCACCGTCCGCGAGCATCCGCTCCAGCCGGGAGGCGAAGGACGGAGCCGCCAGCTCACCCCGCGCCACCGCGAAAACCTGTGCCGCGGAGTCGTATCGCGGGTACTCGTGCGGATGCAGCCGCTCCCCGAGCCGCTTCCACGCCTCGCGGCGCACCCCGACATCGCCGAGCTTGGCGGGCTGAGCCGCGATCACCCCGTCGAGCGCGGCCAGCAAGGCCCGGCGCACCGGACGCCGGAAACTCCGGAACCGGGTCGGCTCGAGCAGTGAGACATCACCGTCCGACAGCAGGCAGGCGAGCCGCAGCACATCGGTCACGGTGTCCACCAGCAGATCCGCGCCGGCGGCCAGGCGCACCTCGTTGAGAATCGCGCGATGCTCCCGGACCGGAACGGCCGTGGGCTGCGGACCGGTCGCGCAGTGCAGCGCCAGCTCGCGCAGCACCGCCACGTCCTCGTCCCCGAACGGGGTCACGCTGCCCGCCATGGACAGGTAGAGCGCCGAAACCTCTTCGGACAGCGTCATTCCCGCGTGCAGGACGGTCACCCGGTCCCGCACACTCGCGATCAGCTCATCGTGCGCGGCGATCATCTCGGCGTAGTCGTGCTGATAGGTCCCGTAGCCGGGCAGCGCCAGCAGATTCACTGCACCCGAACGGACGGACGCCTCCGCCTCGGCGGCGAGCTCGTCCCCGAGCGCGCGCACCAGGCACTCGGTCCAGAACTCCACGGTGTCCGGCACATTCGCCGGGAAGTCCCGGAAATAGACGTTGTGCTCGACATGGTCGCCGACCACCCGGCGCACCATGGGCAGCACCCGCACCGCGGTGTCGATGACCGTCCCGGCCGCGAGCCCGGACAACCGCGCGAACAACTCGCCGGACAGCTTGAAACCCGCCGACATCAGGACCGCGTCGAATTGCCTCGCCGCCACGGTTCCGTCCCCGGCCGGTCCTTCGACCGCCGGCACCCGGAACGTACGACCGACAACGAGCTCTTCGAGATCCACACTCATCCGACGATCTTCGCAGTCGAACAGCCATGCGGGCCAGGCAATATCAGTCCGCAGCCGGCTCGCGGACCAACTCGCGCACGGGAGCCGCGGCCACCGCCGCCCGGCCCGGCAGCGCCAGCGCCACCACCGCACCGAGCAGGGACAGCCCCGCGCCCACCGCGACCCCGGGCACGAAGCCGGCCACGAACTCCGCGGTCGAGCCGTAGCCGCCGAAACCCGCGAAGACCGCGACCACGACCGCTATTCCGAATACGCCGCCCAACTCCCGCATCATGCTGTTCGCCCCGGCGGCCTTGCCGATGGCCCCGTACTCGACCGCGCCGACCACCGCGCTCTGCGCGGTCGGAATCGCCATGGACACTCCGACCCCCGAGAGCACGAGCGGCGCCACCAGCGCACCGTACGACATCCCCGGATCGGCGATCAGGGCGATCCAACCCATCCCGGCCGCCTGCAGCATCAGGCCCGTCGCCATGATCGGCCGCTCGCCCACCCGGTCCGCCAGCGCCCCGGCCAGCGGTGCGCAGCAGAAGAGTGTCAGAGTCCAGGGCAGCAGGCGCAGACCGGCGCCGAGCGGACCGTAGTGGAAGACGATCTGCAGGAACTGCGCGTAGAAGAACACCGCGCCGAACAGCGCCGCGAAGGTCAGGAAGATCGCGACATTCCCTGCGGCGAACCCGCGCGAGGTGAACATGCGAATCGGGAACATCGGTGTGCGCGTGCGTGATTCCCAGATAGCGAACGCCACTATCGAGGCGAGTCCACCGGCGAGCGCCAGCAGCACCTCCGGATGAGACCAGCCGGCCACATTCCCGCGCACCAGACCCCACACCACACCCAGCGCACCCCCGGTGACCAGCAGCAGACCCGGGCCGTCGAACGCCGTATCCGAGCCGTAGCTCTCCGGAATCACGCGCAGCGCCAACGGAATCGCCAGCAGTCCCAGCGGCACGTTCACCCAGAAGATCCACTGCCAGGACAACCCCTCGGCGATGGCGCCGCCCACCAGCGGACCGCAGGCGACCGCCAGCCCGGTGACCCCCTCCAGCACACCGATCGCCACCCCCCGCCGCTCGGCCGGAAACGCCGCACTCACCAGCGTCAGCGCCAGGCTCATGATGAGCGCCGCACCCACACCCTGCACCACCCGCGCGGCGATCAACTGGCCGACCGTGCCCGCCAGGGCGCACGCCGCCGAACTCGCGACGAAGATCCCCAGCCCGGCCGCGAACATCCGCCGCCGCCCGAACCGGTCACCGGCCACCGCCGCGGTGATGAGCAGCACGGCGAAACTGAGGTTGTAGCCGTTGACCGTCCATTCCAGGGTCGTCGGCGACGCATCGAGATCGACCCGAATCGTGCCGAGCGCCGTCGCCACCACCAGGGTGTCCAGGGCCGCCATCATCGACGCCACCGCCGCCAGGGCAAGCACCCGGCGCTGTGTCGTCCGCGAAACCGACGTATCCATGAGATGTCCTTCCGATCGATCCGGACCCGCACAGATACCGACCGCCGCGCCGCTCGAACTCATCGGCCGCGCGCCGATGAATTCCGGGCCCGCGAGCGGTCGACACTCGTGAGGGGGCCGCACCGCGCCCGGCCGGAAGGATTCGATTGACCCGCACCGACGACTTCGCCGCGCGCACCATGCCCTACCGGCGTGAGCTGCTCGCCCACTGCTACCGCATGCTCGGCTCGGTCGACGACGCCGAGGACCTGGTGCAGGAGACACTGCTGCGCGCCTGGCGCGGCTACCCGGAATTCGAGGGCCGCGCCTCGCTGCGCACCTGGCTCTACCGGATAGCGACCAACGCCTGCCTCAACGCCCTCGCGCACAGCAGCCGCAAGGTCCTGCCGTCGGGCCTCGGCGGTCCCGCCGATCACCGCCATCCCCTCGGCCCCGAGGCCGACCGGGTGCCCTGGCTGCAACCACTGCCGGATTCGCGCGTCGCACCCGAGTCCGCCGATCCCGCCGCGATAGTCGACCTGCGCCACGGCACCCGCCTGGCCCTCGTCGCCGCCTGGCAGTACCTGCCGCCGCGGCAACGCGCCGTCCTGATCCTGCGAGATGTCCTGCGCTGGAGCGCAATCGAGGTGGCCGACCTGCTCGACACCACCGTCGTCGCAGTCAACAGCACCCTGCAACGCGCACACGCGACCCTGGCCGGACTACCCACCGCCGCCGAGGAGGTCAGCGAACCCGACGATCCCGCGGTACGCGCCCTCCTGGATCGCTACGCCGCGGCCTTCGAAGCCTTCGACATGGACGCGCTCGCGAAACTCCTGCTGGCCGACGCGGTCTGGGAGATGCCCCCGATCCTGGAATGGTTCGCCGGCCGCGCCGATGTCATCCACCTGATCCGCACCCGCTGCCCCGCCCGCGCCGGCCGGGTCCGCATGATCCCCACCGCGGCCAACGGCCAGCCCGCCTTCGCGATGTACCAGAACGGCGAGGCGCACTCGATCCAGATATTGAGCCCAACGCCTGCGGGGATAGCGCGGGTCGTCGCGTTCCACGGCGCGGATCGCTTCGTGCCCTTCGGATTACCGCGGTCACTGCCGGCGTAAGGGCCCGAAACGACAAAACCCCCTGACCGGAGTCGGGGGGCAAAGGTCGTGAAACGAGAAAGACCCCCAGCTTTCGCTGGGGGTCTTCCCGAATGATGTTCCGGCGGTGACCTACTCTCCCACACCCTGTCGAGTGCAGTACCATCGGCGCTGGTGGCCTTAGCTTCCGGGTTCGGAATGGGAC
>NZ_JBSHMS010000053.1:0-31424 GCF_053645575.1 Nocardia sp. NPDC055321 | reverse complement strand
AAACCCCCGGGGGGGGGGGTGCCAAACCCCCCCCCCCCCCCACCGCGACCGACCTCGAAAACTCAGGCCGGGATCAAACTCGTCGCCAGCGACCGGCGGAGCTTGCCGGACGGCGTCTTCGGGAGCGAGCCCTTCGTCACGATGGTGACGACGGCGGGGGCGATGCCCACATCGTCGAACACCGCGCGGGCCACCTCCTTGCGGATGCGCTCGGCCTCGTCGGCGTTGTCGGCCGCGTCGGACTCCGCGATCACCGCGATACCCTCGCGGGCCATGGACGGCAGGCGAACGCCAACGGCCGCAACGCCGCCGGGGCGCACGCCGGAGACGACGCCGGCGGCGCGTTCCACGACCGTGGGGGCGATGTTCCGGCCCGCGACGATGATGACGTCCTTCTTGCGGCCGGTGACCACGACCTGGCCGTCGGGGGTCACGTAGCCGAGGTCGCCGGTCGAGAGCCAGCCGTCCGCGTCGATCGCCGAGGTGTAGCCCTCCTGGGTCAGGTACCGCTTGGTGACCGCGTCGCCGCGCACCAGCAGGGTGCCGATGCGATCGGCGCCCAGGACCTGGCCCTGATCATCGACCACGCGCAGTTCGATGCCGGGGACCGGCGGGCCGAGTTTGGCCAGGGCACGGCCGTTCTCGACGCCGTCGCGGCGCACGATGCCGTCACGCTCGGAGCCCTCGCCGTCGATCTGATCGACGGTGAACACCTCCTCGACGGCGGCGAAGGAGACCGCCAGGGTGGTCTCGGCCATGCCGTAGGCGGGCATGATCACCTCGCGAGCCAGGCCGAAACGGGCTGCCTCGGTGACGAATTCGTTCAGCGTGCTCTCGTCGATCGCCTCCGCGCCGTTGACCGCGACCCGCATGCTCGACAGGTCGAACGCACCGGCCTCGGCGCGCTTGAGCCGGCGGGCCAGCAGGGAGTACGCGAAGTTCGGTGCGGCGGTGAAGGTTCCGCGGAACTTCGTCATGTACTCGGCCCACGCCAGCGGCCTCTTGAGGAATGCCAGCGGGGTCGTGATCACCGCGGTCGCCTGGGCGAGCATGGGGGTCAGCAGCATGCCGATCATGCCCATGTCGTGGTAGAGCGGCAGCCAGCTGACCACGACCTCGTCCGACTGGAAACCCGCCGCTTCGCGCATGGCGACCTGGTTCTGATAGATGTTGCCGTGCGAGATCGCCACGGCCTTGGGCACACCCGTGGTCCCGGAGGTCAGCTGCAGGATCGCGATGTCGTCCTCGGCCACCTCGACGTGCGCCACCGGCTCGTTCGCGGCCAGCGCCTCGATCGAGACGACCGGCGCGCCCAGGTCCAGGCCGCCGACGGCCGCGGTGAACGGCTCACCGAGCACGACGACCTTGGCGTCCAGCATCGCCACCACGGCACGGGTGTCCTCGAGCCAGACTTCCAGATTCGTGCGGGGAGTCGGCTGGTGCAGCATCGTGTACGCCGCGCCGCGCATCCAGGACGCCTGCACCAGCGGGCCGACGTCGCGGGGCTCGCCGGCCAGGATGGCGATGGAGCTGCCGTGCTCGACCCCGGCGGCGGCCAGGCCACCGGCGATGCGGGCGGCCTCGGCGCGCACCTGTTCCCAGGTCGCCAGGACCGGCTCGGCGACATCGCTGCCGCTCCAGAGGCCGGTGGTGGTGGAAGCGGGCTGCTCGAACAGCAGCTCGGTCACTCTACTCATTGCTGTGTCATCTCTTCCGTGTTCACGCGGCCGGTGATTCTTCGCGCAGCACGCGCTCGAAATGCTCTACGAACTTCTCGGCGTACCCCGGGGGCAGCGCGGCGGGGTCGATCACGACGCCGAACGAGGTGTTCTTGCCCAGGATCAGCGATGTCACCGAGAACGAGTAGCCCGCCAGGGGCGACAGCGCGGTGAGTTCGGTGATGCGCTTGCCCAGCACCTCGCGAATGCGGGAGAAGCCGGGGTTGATGCCGATGTGGACATCGGGGCTCATGTGGGCCATGGCCGCGTTGGCGATGAGCCGCTGCACGGGCCACGGCGCCTGCGGACCGCCGTCGGGAATGGCCGAGGCCAGCTCCGGGCGGCGCTTCTCGATCGTCGCCAATTCGCTACGGGCGCGCTCGATCTGGCGGCCGATGTCGGTCTCGCTGCCGAGCAGGTTCAGCGGGGAGACCAGCACCGCGTTGCCGGTGTGCCGGAACTCGGGATCGTTGGTCACCGGCAGGGTCACGCGAATGACCTCGGCCGGCTTGCCCGTGCTCGGCGGGATCGTGCTGAGCGTGGTTCCGATGGCGGCCAGCACGAACTCGTGCACCGAGGCGTTGTGCTTGCGGGCGGCGCGACGCAGGTCCCGGGTGGAGACGCTGAGCAGGGCGACCTCGCGACGGCCCGACTTGGTGAGCTTGGGCCAGCCGCGGCCCGTGCGCCCACCGGCGTGCTGTTCGGCGAACGCGGCCTTGGACTCCTTCAGCACCTCGGGATCGATCGGCGGGGTGCGGAAGCGCGGGCTGGTGGCGAAGCGCTCGAATTCCCCGAGCTCGTCGGGAGTTCCGTCGGCGAGCAGGGCGGCGAACGCCGCACCGGCGATGCCGTCGGACAGCGCGTGGTGCACGCGCAGCGCCACGACCTGCGGGCCGTCGCCGCTCGGGCTGAACAGCGTCAGGTGCCACAGCGGATTCGGGCGCACCAGCGGGGTTTCCATCAGCGTGGCCAGCCGGCGGCGCAGATCCTCGGCGGTCGCGTAGTCGGCCCCGGCGACGTGCTGGTCCAGGTCCGGATTCTCCGCGACCACGACTCGCGGTGCGCGCCAGCGCCCTTCGGCGATGCCGACCCGGAACAGATCGAACAGGCCGATGCGCTCGGCGACCCGGGCGCGCACCTGCGCGGGGGTCAGCTTCTCGCCCTCGGTGTCCAGCTCCAGCACCATGGCCCAGTGCATCGGACGGCCCTTGCCGTCCAGGTGCAGGTAGGTGTGGTCCGGACCGGTCAGCTCGATCGCGGAAGCGCTTGCGGCCGAATCACTCACGGCAGTACCACCTGGTTCTCGAACATCCTGTCGTAACGCTCCTGGTCGGGCTTCATGGCCGCCGCGACCAGTTCCCACAGCACCTCGTCGGTGCCGCCGCCGACGCGCGCCAGCTTCATGTCGCGGAACCAGCGGTTGATGGGCAGGCCGGTGTCGAGGTAGCCGATGCCGCCGAAGATGTGCAGGCATTCCGAGGCCACCTCCTCCCCCAGGTGCGCGGCGGTGGCCTTGAGCGCGGCGGCGGTGCGCAGATTGATCTTGCCCTCGGTCGCCACGCCGATCAGGGCGTAGCGCAGCATGTCCACGCGCGCCTGCAGATCCGCGACGCGCAGGCGCAGCGCCTGGTGGTCGTAGAGCCGCTTGCCGAACTGGGAGCGGTTCATCATGCGCGCCAGGGTGACCCCGAGCATGACCTCGCACGCCCCGGCGATCTGCCCGGCGACCGAGAACCGCTCGTGGCCCAGGCCCCAGCTGATCATGGCCAGGCCGGTGCCGGGGCGCGCGATGAGCGCCTCCTCCGGAACCCAGGTGTCGATGGCCACCGCGGCGGTGTCCAGCGGACCGGCGCCGAGCTTCTCGTAGGGCTCGGCGATCTCGACCTGCGAGGTCGGCACGAGCACCAGCGCCACGTTGCCGTGATCGGCGGATTCGCCGTCCCCGGCGCTGCGGCCCACGACCACGATGTAGTCCGCGATCGGCGAGAGCGAAACGAACTTCTTGTGCCCGACGACGCGGTAGCCGCCGTTCTCCGGCTCGATCATGGTGCGCGCGATCTGCAGATCCGAGCCGCCGGATTCCTCCGAGGCCGCGATGCACAGCACCACGTCGGTATTGATCGCCTTGTTGGCCAGCTCGCGCTGGAAGTCGTTGCGCGCGAAGCGGCGCAGGATGGCGATCGCCGAATCGTGCAGGCTCACACCGACGCCGATGCCCGCCGAGTTCAGCGCGCCCAGGCGCTGGGCCAGGGCGAAGTGCATGCCGAGGTCGGTGAGCTTGCGGTCCTCCCACTTGCGGGCGAACACGCCTTCCCGGCCCAGGTGCTCGAGCAGCTGACGCGGAAAGCGCTTGTCCTGCTCGGCCTGTTCGGTCCAGGCCACGACCTGCTCGTCGAAGACGCGCGCGAGCAGCTCGTCGTAGGTCTCGGTGACGACGGCGGTGCTCACGCGGCGACCTTGGACCGGATGAGGTCTTCCAGATCACCGACGGAGGCCGCTTCGGACATCTCCTTCTCGGTCAGCTTGACCCCGAGGCGCTCCTCGATCGCGACCACGCCGATGGCGAAGGCCACCGAGTCGACGCCGAGGTCCTCGACCAGCAGGGACGAGCGGGTGACATCGGCCAGGGACAGGTCCAGGTCTTCTTCGAGAATGCTGTTCAGCACATCGGTGATCTGGTCGGACATGAGGTAACTCCTTGGGACTGAAGAATTGTGCTGCCGGCCGGGTTCACGACGCTACGCATCGGGAACCCGGTATCCGGCAGGTGGGGACACGCGCCGCGGGCTGTGCGGCGTGCTATTCGAGCACTTCCTCGTCACCGACGCCGAAGCTGGTGAACGCGGTGTTGCGCTGCAGGCGGTAGACCTCGCGGCCGGCCACGCTGTTGAGGATCTTGGCGTTGCGCACCGCGCCGATGTCGAGGTTGGGCGCGGAGACGCCGATGGCGTGCGATTCGGCGTTGGCCAGGAACAGCTTTCCGCCCAGGCCGTTGTCGGCGTCCACCGAGTGGTTGTTCGTCACGACCGGACGGCCCTGCGAATCCCGGTGCAGCAGTTCGGCGATGGGCCCGAGGAAGCTCTGGCTGCGCGCCTTGTAGCCGGTGGCGGCGATGACCAGGTCCGCGGTGTGCGCCAGCAGCGCGCCGGTGTCGCGGTGCCGGCCGCGAATGCGCAGGCGGCCGTCGTCCAGGGTGTCCAGGCCCTCGACCGCGACGCCGTTGCGCAGGCGCACCGGCTGCAGCTTGTCCTTGAGCTCGCGGCGGTAGAGCAGGTCGTGCAGCCGAGCCAGGGTGTCGGTCGAGATGCCCTTGTGGAACTGCCAGTGCCCGGCGCGCACCTTGTCGCGGGTGTCCTCGGGCAGGCTCTGGAAGTAGTCCATGTACGCGGGCGTGGTCATCTCCAGCGACAGCTTGGTGAAGTCCAGCGGCGCGAACCACGGTGTGCGCGTCCACCACTGGACGGCCGGGCCGCCCTGCAGGTTCGCCTCGAGCAGATCGACGACGATCTCCGCGCCGGACTGCCCCGAGCCGATGACGGTCACCGCGCCGGCCTTGTGCGCGGCCTCCTGGTTGAACAGGTACTCCGAGCTGTGGATCAGCGCGGAGGAGGAGGTGGCCAGCGCGGGCGGGATGGTCGGCTCGGTGCCGACGCCGACGACCACGTGCCCGGCGACGATGGTCGAGACCGCGCCGTTCGTGGTCACCGCGACCTCGAAGTGGGACTGCTCCTGGTTCCACACCACCGAGTTCACGGTGGTGCCGAAGCGCAGCGTGTTCAGCCGCCGCACCACCCACAGCAGGTAGTCCTCGTATTCGCGGCGGGTGGGGAAGAAGTCCTCACGCACCAGGAACGGGTACAGCCGGTCCACGTCGGCCAGGTAGGCCAGGAACGTCATGGGGTGGGTGGGGTCGACCAGCGAGACGACGTCCGAGAGGAAGCTGACCTGAAGTTTGGCTTCCTCGAACATCATTCCGGTGTGCCAGCGGAACTCCGGCACCGAGTCGACGACGAGGATGTCGATGTCGTCGACCGTCGACGCCATTGCCGCCAGCCCGATGTTGAACGGGCCCGCGCCGATCGCGAGGATGTCTACTTTTTCGAATTCACTCATGGGCCTTCACCATTTCGTCGCCGACGCTCTGCAAGCCTTCGGACTCCACTTCCAAACCGACGCGCAGCAGTTCGTCGAACAGCTCGTCGATGTCCTGCTCGGTGGTCTCCGGGTTCAGCAGGGTCAGCTTGACGCAGGTGCGCGGCTCGCCCTCGCCCCGCACCCGGACCTGGGTGCGGCCGATGAGGGCCGTGCCGGAGCTGATCAGTCGACGGCGCAGTTCGCCGTTGACCGCGTCCAGATCCAGATCCTCACACAGGTACCGGAATACGACCGTGGTCAGGGTGACCGGCGCGACCAGTTCGAGCTGGAGTTCGGTGCCGATGCGGCCCTCGGCGTACTTGGCCAGCTCGTGGCACTGGTCCAGCATCTTGCCCATGCCGCTGCGACCGTAGGCCAGGAAGGTGGCCGCGACCTTGAGCACGTCGGGGCGGCGGGTGGTCTGCAGGGTCTGGCCCAGCAGACCGCCGTAGCCGGCCTCCACGTCGTCGTCGGGGTTCAGGTAGGCGACCGAGCGGTTCAGCGAGGCGAAGCGCTGCTGATCGGCCAGCAGGAGCACCGAGGCGGCGGCGGGCTGCCAGCCGACCTTGTGCAGGTCCAGGGTGATCGAGTCGGCGCGCTCGATGCCGGTCAGCAGCGGCGCCAGCTCGTCGGAGAACAGCGATCCGAAGCCGTAGGCGGCGTCGACGTGCATCCAGACGCCGTGCTTGGCGGCGATGTCGGCGATCTCCGGCAGCGGGTCGATGGAGCCGAAGTCGGTGGTGCCCGCGGTGGCCACGATGGCGACCGGGGTGTGGCTGGCGCGCAGCTCGGTGAGCACCTCGTCCAGGGCCTCGGGGATCATGCGGTGATCGGCGTCGACCGGGATCGGGATGGCCGCGGCCTCACCCAATCCCAGTGCGGCGCAGGCGCGGTGGATGGAGAAGTGGGCGACGCGCGAGCACAGGACCACGGGCCGGGCCAGCGCGCTGACGCCGTTCTGGCGGATGTCCACACCGTTCTGCATGGCGCCGTAGTCGCGGGCGACGAGCAGCGCGAGCAGGTTCGAGTAGGAACCGCCCGGGCCGAAGACGCCGCCGGCGGCCTCGGTGAAACCGGCCAGCTTGGCCAGCGCCTTGATGGTCCACTGCTCGATGCCCAGGGTCGCCGGGCCCGAATCGTAGGTGTCCAGCGAGGCGTTGGTGGCGCTGGCGAGGGCGTCGGCGACCACGGCGACGGTCAGCGGCGGCGGCTGCAGGTGCGCGGCGGTGAGCTTGTGCGTCAGGTCCAGGCCGTACGCGGCGATGAGATCGGCGAGGTGGTTCAGCGCGGCGGCCTCACCGATGCCGTCGGCCGGAATCTGCTCCGGGCCCAGGGATTCCGCGACCGCGGCGAGCATCTCGGCGGGCTGGCCGGACGGCAGCGGGGAGTTGTGGTGCCGGCCTTCGACGGCCGCGGCGAGTTGGGCCAGTCCACCGCCGACCGCGGTCCAGCCGGTTCCGGGCTGGGCGAACTTGGACGCTCTGTCCCAGGGGGAATCGAATTCAACTGACACGGTAGACCTCATAACGTTGCGGCGGGGAGGGGGAACGCATGCCGGGTGCGGCGAGCCCGGCGGCGGGAAAGCTGTTAAACGAGTTGGGGTTCGCGCACCGCGCCGACCAGGTCGGCGAGTGGGCGATCGAGCGCGCCGGGGATGCGCGCGACGAGGGCGGTGGTGATGTCCGCGGCGCGCTGGGCGCGGGCGTCGTCGACGGGCCCCGGCTGATGATCGATCTCCAGGTGCACGCTGTCGTCGGCCCCGAGCTCGAAGGCCAGGGTCAGCGGGTAGTTGCCGATCCCGTGGAAGACCGATTCGCAGGTGACGGTCCGGTCCGGTGGGACCGGGATGCCGCGCAGCGGGGCATTGCGAACCGAGGCCATGATCTCGGCGACCGGGAAGCGGCCGCCGGCTCCGCGCAGGGCGGTGAGCACGGTGCCGTAGTCGACGCCGGCGAATTCCATCGAGCCGTAGACGACCGACGCGGCGGTGCGCAGTGCCTCGCGCACGGTCGAATTCGGGTCGAAGCGAAAACGCATCGGCACGATGTTGCCGGTGTAGCCGACGGTCGCCGGGCCCTCGCCCTGGCGGCGGTTGTCGGCCGGGATGAGCAGCACGTGGTCGGCCTCGCCGGTGAGGGCGTAGACCCCGAGCGCGCAGACGCCGATGAGCAGTGCGTTCTGGGTCGCGCCGACCTCGCGGGCGACGGTCTCGAGCGCGGCGATGTCCGCGCCCGGGACGGGCCGCTCGAAGCGGATGCCCGCGCTCTCGTCCATGGGCGAGAGCCAGCTCTGCTCCGGGCTGATCTCGGGCAGCGTGCCGTCGAGCGGGAAGCGGATTCCCTCGGCGGCCCAGGTGTTCCGGGCGTGCTCGAGGGCGCGGGCCACATCGTCCTGGGTGACCGGCGCGGTCGAGCGGACCGGGCGGTCGTCGCTCTCGGGCCAGGCGCCCGAGACCAGGGTGCCCAGCAGCAGCGGCCAGGAGGTGTCGTCCACCGCGAGGTGATGCACGACCAGCGCGAGGGTCACCCGGTCGTCGGCGCCGCGGGTGATGCGGGCGCGCAGCGGGGGTTCGCGGGTCAGGTCGAACGGCGACTTCGTGAACGTGTCGGCCGCCGAGCGGATGTCCGAATCATCCTGCGCGGCAGCGGGAATGGTGCCCCACTCCCAGGTGACGCCCGGTTCGGCCCAGCGGCCCGCGATCGCGGTGCGCACGCGACGGGGAGTGCCGTCCTCGGCGACGGTGATGAGCGAGCCCAGGACCGCGGCGCGCTCGACCATCGTCTCGAAGGAGGCGATGACCTCGTCCAGGCCGTACCCGCCCTCGAAGTCGAGCACGAGACCGATGTTGTGCGACAACGACTCCGGGTCGAAGCCGTAGATCTTCCACATGCGGCGCTCGGCGACGCCGAGCGCGCCCTCGGGGGCGGCCGGCGCCGCGCTCGGGGCCGGGGCGGCAACGTCGGCGGTCAGTCCGGCGGCGGCCAGGCGCTGCTTGAGCAACTCCAGGCGTGCGGCGGTCTGCGATTTCATTTCGCTCCCAACGTCGAGGCGGTGGTGGAGGCGGGCACGAAGGCGTCCGAATCCGGTGTGCGGTCGAAGCTCTCGTACCCGGTCGCGTTCTCCCGCAGGATCTTCCAGTCGCTGACGATGTCGATCAGCTCCCCGCTCGCCCACAGCGGCGCCTGGTCCTGGAAGTGCGGCGAATCCGGTGCGCCGCTGACGCCCAGCGGCACGATCCAGCGGCCCGCGTCGCGGTCGTCCAGATCCCAGATGTACCGGGCGGCGGAGCCGACGCTGCACATGTGCGAGAAGCCGACGGCGCTGGCGTTGGCGAACACGGTTTCGGCGTCGCCGCCCAGCGGCAGCGGGACGGGGCGGATGGCCGCGTTCAGTTCCGGATGCTTGACGCCCGCGCCCACCAGATCGAAGCCGTGGATGGGCGCGAACAGGTGCACGCTGCCCCAGGTCGGGGTCTGCTCCTGGCCCGCGAGCTTCGCCGCGGTGGCGTCCAGGGCGGCGGTGAGCACGCCGGCGACATCCACCCCGAGCGCCGGCGCGTTCGCCACGACCGCGTCCAGGGCCGCGCCGATGCGGGTGCCCGCGACGAACCACGGGGTGAAGGTGGGCCCGAAGGGGTGCCCGGCGGCCAGACCCGCGAACGCGGGCGCGGCGGTGAGGCCGCGCACGAAGTTCGCGCGGACCTCGGCGTACACGTACGCCTCGGTGCTGTCGGCGCGCATCGCGCGATCCCAGGTCAGCAGGCGGGCGCGCACGGCCTCGGCGTCGGCGCCGAGGCCGGTGAGCGTGCCCAGCAGCTCGGTGAGCGCGTCGGACTCCTCGAGTTGCACGTCGCCGTGGATCCGCTCGCAGTCCGCGCCCGAGATGTTCGCACCGTCCGCGAGCAACGCGTCGATGCGGTCCGCCCGGGAGGACGGCGCGCACTCGGTGGTGATGGGCTGCAACGGATTCGAGTCGGAGATGCGCTGGTTCGCGATGACCGAGTAGGTGCCCACCCCGGCATCGAAGGACTCCTCGAGTACCGAGGCGGGGCGGTAGCCGCGCCACCGGTAGCGCTCGTCCCAGCCCGGGACCGGCAGCCAGTAGTTCTCGTCGGCGCGGTCGGGCATGGCGCCCACCACGTGGTGGGCGAGGCGGCCGGTGGTGTCGGCGATGACGATGCGATTGACCGGCTCGGACCACCCGGCCAGGGCCTGTTCGACGTCACCGACGTTCGTCGCGAACAGCAGGTCGATGGCGGCGTCGAAGGTGACGTCCGGATCGCTGAGCATCGGGGTGCGCAGGCTCACCGCGAAGGCGTCCTCGGGTCCGCCGAAGACGACCCCGCCGTTGCCGGTGGTGATGATCTCCACGCGCACCGGCTCGCCGCCGCGCACCCGGATCTCCTCGAACCGGGACTCGACGGACTCCGTCCCGCCGGGCGTTTCGGCGAACACGCCGTCGGCGGTGCGGGTGAGCTTCTCGACGTACAGGTCCTGGTAGTCGCCCATGGCGTTGGTGATGCCCCAGGCGACGGTGCGGGTGTGGCTGAAGTGCGGCAGCGCGGGCACGCCCGCGAAGGAGAAGCCGACGACGTCGAATTCCGGTGCGGCCAGGTGGAACTGCTGGTAGATGCCGGGCAGTTCCAGGAAGCGGTGCGGGTCGCCGGCGATCAGCGGGGCGCCGGTCGCGGTGCGGGCCGCGGCCACGCCCCAGGCGTTGCTGCCGGAAATGGCGTCGCCGAAGGAGGATTCGGGGGCCGGCGCCGGGGCGGCCGGGGCCGGGATCAGGTCCAGCAGCTCGGCCAGGAACGCCTCGTCCGGGACGCCGGGCACGTTCACGGTGGCGTCGTCGACGCCCTCGCAGTCGAACAGCGCCAGCGCGGCCGGGCCGAGCGCGCGCACCGCGTGCACGCGCCAGAGCTTGGTGAGGAACCGGCCGAAGAGCACGTTGTGGATGATGAACACCGCGATCGGCGTCCACGGCTGCCACGGCGCCGGGCGGTGGTCGAGTCCGGTGAGCTCGATGGCCTCGGCGGTGTCCAGGGTGCTGTTGACGCCATCGACGTAGGCGCGCACCAGTTCCCGCGTGCGCGGGCTCGATCCGTCGTAGATGCGCTTGGCGGCCACGTCCAGCTGGGCGCGGCGGGCGAAGCGGTCCCAGCCGACGGTGTCGGCGCCGAAGACCTCGGCCGTGCGGCCCTCCGCGCGCAACCGCAGGAATTCCAGCTGCCAGGCCCGGTCGAGCCCGCAGGCCCGGCCCTGACCGAACAGCGCGCCCGCCGCGGTGGTCGCGGTGATGTGCGCGATGCCGTGGGCGTCGCGCACGATCTCCACGTCCGGGGTGTACTCGCTCACGAAACCGCCACCTCGTCCCGCAGTTCCAGCGGCGAGGGCAGGGGCCGGTGCGCGGCAATGGGATTCACGAGCTCGTGCGCGTCGTCGACCAGGGTCGAGTACGAGTCGCCGAGGTTCACCATGCGGCGGTTGTTCGTCAGTTGCAGCCGGTTCATGTGGATGGCCTTGAAGGTGGGCGCGAACATGTCCCACTTGGCGAAGCGCTCGGCCAGCTCCGGGTGCAGGTCCTGGAACCCGGTGACGCTCTCGGCCACCACGGCCCAGAAGTCCTGATCGGCGAGCAGACCGCTGGAGTGGAAGATCGCGGCCAGGTGGCGCAGGAAGTCGTCGAAGACGTCCGAGAGCACGCCCATGTTGCGGATGTCGTCGGTCGCCTCGGCGAGGGCGCGGTGGCAGGACTCGGGCAGGTCGGCGGGAGCGCCGAAGATCGACACCTCCTCGCCGAGGTCCTTGAGCATGGCGCGCACCGGAACGCCCTTGTCCAGCACCAGGATCAGGTTCTCGCCGTGCGGGGAGAACTTGAGCTCGTACCGGTAGAGCAGGTACACGATCGGGTGCAGGTAGGAGCGCAGGTACCGGCGCAGCCAGTCGCCGGCCTCGAGACCCGACTCGCGGACCACGGCCGCCAGGAAGGAATCGCCGTGGTGATCCACGTGCAGCAGCGCCGCCATGGTGGTGAGCTGTTCGCCCTCGCGCACCAGCGGGACCGGGCTCTCGCGCCACAGCGCCGCGAGCAGTTTGCGGTACTCCGAGCCGGGCTGGGTGATGGAGGTGTAGCTGGGGCTGCGGTAGCCGATGGCCGCGACCTCGTACAGCATCTCGAAGTCGAGCGACTTCAGGTACTCGTCACCGCTGACCAGACCGCGGATCCAGTCGTTGATCAGTGGGGTGTTGCGCATGTAGTCCGCGGACATGCCGCGGGTGAACCCCATGTTGACGATGGAGAGCGCCATCTTGACGTAGTGCCGGGTGGGGCGGGTGGTGTTGAACAGCGTGCGGATGGACTGCTGCGGCTGGTACAGGTCCGGCCCGGTGCCCAGTTCCACGATCTTCTGCTCGGCGATGTCCACGGCGTAGACGCGGGAGATCTTCTCGAGCCACTGCCACGGGTGCACCGGCATGTAGTAGTAGTGCGCCGGATCCAGGCCGCGGCCGGAGAGCACCGCCGCGAAGCGGTCCAGGGTGTCCGCGCCCAGTTCCTCGCGCACCACCGAGTCGTAGTCGACGCCCTCGACCGCGGCGAACTCGCAGTGCTCGCGCCGGACCGCGACCCAGGTCAGCGCGAAACGCGAACCCCATTCGGGCGCATAGTTCTCCACGTCGTGGACGCTGAAGCCCAGCCGGCCGGCGTTGGCCACGATGCACGGATGACCCTCGGTCATGGTGCGTTCGATGGTCTGGAAGTCCGCGACCGCCAGCTCCGCGGCCGCGATGCGCCGATCGTCGGGGCGATTCGCGCTCATGATCAGGGTGTTGGTGAACTCCTCGAGGTATTCCGGCAGCGCGTCGCGCGGAATGCCCAGGGAGCCACTGAGATCGATGATGAGCTGGGTGGCGTCGATGCGCGCGGGCTCGCCGTCGCGGGTGCGGCGCAGTGACGACTCGTCGATGCACCAGCTGTCCAGGGACAGCACCTCGGCGCGGAAACCGTATTCGGTCAGGCCGTCATCGGAGTGCAGTACGTAGACGCCGGGGGTCAACTCGACGGGGTGCACGAACCGCTCGTGGCAGAACTCGGCCAGGATCTTGGTCGCGATTCTGGTCTCGTAGGTCTGCCAGAACGCGGATAGGCATGCGGAAGCTTCGGGGCTGGTCAAAGCACTACCTTCTCAGGAGTTCGCGAGCTGGAAGTCGGTCGCCAGGGACCGGCCGTTGTCCGTGAGCCGAATGAAATCGGCACGGGTGCAGTAGCTCAGGCGGGCGATCTTGTCGGCCACCGGGAAATCACCCGCGACCTGGAAACCGACCGCGGCGTTGAGCTTCTGCACGTGCAGGTTCCGGTGATCCGGCTCGACCACGACTCGTTCGGCGCCGCACTCGAAGAAGGCGGTGCGCATGATGTGCAGCATGACGTTGCCGGTGAAGCCCGGCAGCCGGCGCTCGCTGTTGGACACCAGCAGGTGCATGCCGATGTCACCGGCGGTGTGCTCGTACCCGGTGCCCGGCTTGGCCAGATCACTGGTCTGCGGGTTGTACAGCTCGAACAGGAACTGCGGCTCGTCCTCGAAAGCGCCGATCCACATACCGAATCGCGGATCCGGGTCGGACTTGGCGACGCGGATCAGATCCTCGACGTCGGCCGGGGTGCTCTCGAGCATGCCCCAGTACGCCGACTTGGGGTGGATGAGCCACCGATGAGCGGTCTCGGTGTCACGTTCGATATCGATGGGCCGGGCGGTCAGCTCGTAAACAGCTGGTTCGACAACTCCATCGGTACCCGGACTCGTCTCGGGACGAGCAACCACCATCAGAAACCCTCTCGCAGATCCACATTCGCGAGTTAGGGTAACCTATTTTATTAGGGTGGGCTAACCCGAAGATCGCGGCGGGCCCCTCGCGACACGCGAGCCATAGCGGCAGGCTTTCAGCATCTACGGCCGGTCACCGGATGTAATCGCTGATCAGCGCGCACTTACGTAGTAAACGTAGCCTAACCTCAGCCGATTTAGGTTAGGCTAGCGTAACGCAGATCTCAGAGCCAGCCGGTTGCCGGGCCCGTCCGGGGTTTCCGGACCCGCCGCCGGTTTCTCAGGCGCTCAGCGGCGCCGCGGTGACCCGGTAGCCGAGATTGGTCAGCACCTCGGTCGTCGCCTTGGCGAAATTGAGGGTGATGAAGTGCAGGCACGGCGCGCCCTCGTCGATGAGACGCTGCGCCATCTCGGTCGCGATCTCGATGCCCTCGGCGCGCACCGCGGCCCTGTTCTCTTCGGGCCCATCCCCCGCCGCGCGCCGCAACCGCGCCAGCACGGCGGGCGGGAGTTCGCGGCCGGACAGCTCCACCGCGCGCTGCACCGTGCGCAGGGAGGTGATCGGCATCAGCTCGGGAATGATCGGCTTCGCGCCCTCGACCAGGTCGTGCGCGGCCACCCGATCCCGCAGGCGCAGATAGTGCTCGACGTCGAAGAACATCTGGGTAATCGAATAGTCGGCTCCGGCGCGGAGTTTGGCGACCAGGTGCGCGGTATCGGTGGCCAGGTCCGGTGAGCGGTGATGCCCCTGCGGGAACGAGGCCACCCCGACGTTGAAGTCGCCGAGATCGCGCACGATGCGCACCAGCTCCTCGGCGTACTCCACGCCGTCGGGGTGCCGCTCCCACGCCCCGAGCGGATCGCCCGGCGGATCACCGCGCAGCACCAGGATGTCGCGGATGCCGCAGTCGGCGTAGGAACCGACCAGGGCGCGCAGTTCGGCGATGCTGTGGCCGACCGCGGTCAGGTGCGCCACCGGCAGCAGGGTGGTCTGCTGGGCGAGCTCGCCGGTGATGCGGGCGGTGCGGTCCTTGGTGGAGCCGCCGGCCCCGTAGGTCATGGAGACGAAGGCCGGGTGCATGCGCTCGAATTCCCGGACCGTGCGCCACAGCCGGGCCTCGCCGGCGGCGTCACGCGGCGGATTGAACTCCACCGAGAAGGGCACCCGCGCACCGGAATGGATGCGCAGGTTCTGTACGACCGAGGCGCGCGCGGCGGCCAGGGGCGCGACGCGGGCGGTGCGTTCGATCGGCGCGCGGCCGGGCACGGCCGCGAATGTATTGTCCGGGTTCGTCATTGGTGAGCTCCATGGTCAGCATGCCGATGGCCACCTCATCGCGAGTGCACGCTGAAAGGAGCCCTTGATGTGGCGTCGTGCGACGCCCGGTTCCGCTCGGCATGCCACCCGGTCCACGAGGCGACAACCGCCGGATACGACGTATCCGGCACAACGGGCAGGTCTTCGGACTCGTGGGCATCGACCCGTGACCCGGGTCGGCCCCGGCGCTCGTGCCGGGGCTGGTCCTATCGGCCATCGCTTCCCGGGCAACGCGCCCAGCGCGGAATGACGGCTGTCGTTCCCACTCACCGCTGCGGGACAGTCCCGGATTCCCACCGGGTTCCCTCTCGCCCCGCGGCGCGCGAGCGCGCCACCGGGCTTCGACGCCTTCGGACGGATCAGGGGCTCCTCGATACCGCCTCCGGCGAACCAGCTGCGCAGGCGAATATAGCGAAGTGGTACCGCCGCCGACAACCACACCCCTGCCCGGCGCGTCCCGGCGTCGCCCGGCCGCGTGTCGCGGCGCCGACGCGCCCGGACGGCCGCGTAGTCTGCGTCCGTTCCGAAGCCGCTGATCAGAGCCTGGAGAAGCCGTGAATTGGGAAGCGTGGCAAGAAAGTTGGGATCGCCAGCAGGAGTTGTACATGCCCGATCGCGAGGAGCGGTTCCGGGTGATGCTCGATCTGGTGACCGCGAGCGCCGGGAAGGCGCCCCGGGTCCTGGACCTGGCCTGTGGGACCGGCACCATCACCCGCCGCCTGTTCGCGCGGCTGCCCGAGGCGAGTTCGGTTGCGGTGGATCGAGACCCGACCCTGCTGGCGATGGCGCGCGGTTCCTTCGCCGATGACCCGCGCATCGTGTTCGTCGTCGCGGACCTGGAGGATCCGGCCTGGACCCGGGCCCTGCCGCCCGAACCGTTCGACGCCATCCTGACCGCGACCGCCACGCACTGGATGCAGCCCGCCGATCTGGCCCGCCTCTACGCGGACCTGCCTGCGCTGTTGCGCCCGGGCGGGCTGCTCGTCAACGCCGATCACATGCCCGACCCGGGGACCCCGCTGCTGAACGAGCTGGACGAGCGGATCCAGCGCGGACATCAGGAGCGCGTGCGCTCGGAAGGCGTGCCGGATTGGGAACAGTGGTGGGCGAGCATCGCCGACGATTCCCGGCTGAGCAACGAACTGGCCGCCAGTCGCGCGATCCTGGACAACCGGCCGCAGGGCGTTCCGCAGACCCTGGACTGGCATCTCGACCATGTCCGCGCGGCGGGGTTCACCGAAGCCGGGGTGGCGTGGCGCTCGATCACCGACGCGGTGCTCGTGGGCGTGCGCTGAGGCGCGGGGCCGCACCGGTTTCCACGCGTGCCGCCCGCGCGCTCATTACCGCGCAATTACGGTTTCCTCACTGTTAGCTCGTGACACCTCTCCGGCGGAGTGCACTCCTTCACATTCACGGAAGTGGTGGCATCGAATCGCGGTATCGCCAGCAAACTTCCAGGACACGCCCGCCGTGTGGTTCACCAGGACAGCGCCGAATCCCGGGGTTAGTATTCCGTCCCGTCGGTAACCCCCAATTTGCCTAATTGAAGGCGGTTTTCATGACAAGTACCGTGCCGCAACCGGTGGCACTGGGCGACGAGGCCGCTCGGACACTCGCCAATGCCACCAAGACCGTTCCGCAGATGGAGTCGATCACCCCGCGGTGGTTGGTCCATCTGCTGAGCTGGGTGCCGGTGGAAGCCGGTATCTACCGGCGCAATCGGGTGACGCACGAGCAGACCGTCGACATCAAGTGCGACAACTACGACGAGTCCCCGCTGCCGGAGACCTTCATCGACTACGAGAAAGATCCGCGCGAGTACCGGCTCAAGGCCGTGCACACGATTCTCGACGTGCACACCCGGGTCTCGGACCTGTATTCCAGCCCGCACGACCAGATCTCCCAGCAGTTGCGCCTGACCATCGAGGCGATCAAGGAGCATCAGGAGGGCGAACTGATCAACAGCCCCGACTACGGGCTGATCGCCAATACGCCGAAGAAGCAACGGATCTCGACCATCGCGGGCCCCCCGACGCCGGACGACCTGGACAATCTCATCGCCAAGGTCTGGAAGGAGCCCGGCTTCTTCCTCACCCATCCGGAGGGCATCGCGGCGTTCGGGCGAGAGTGCACGCGGCGCGGTGTGCCGCCGCCGACGGTGAGTCTGTTCGGCTCGCAGTTCATCACCTGGCGCGGGATTCCGATCATCCCCTCGGACAAGGTCCCGGTGACGGGCGGCAAGACGAAGTTCCTGCTCATCCGCCCGGGCGCGGAACGACAGGGCGTGGTCGGGCTGTACCAGCCGGGCCTGGCCGGCGAACAGGGCCCGGGACTGTCGGTGAAGTTCATGGGCATCGACCGCAGCGCCATTGCCTCGTATCTGGTGTCGCTGTACTGCTCGCTGGCGATCCTGACCGACGACGCGGTGGCCGTGCTCGAGGGCGCAGAGGTGAACAGGTTCCATGACTATGCACCGACCTACCGCTGATCTGCCCGCTCCCCCGGAACCGGTGGCCGCCACCGGTTCCGAGTGGAGCGCCCTGCTCCCGGACGAGGCGACGCTGAATCGCCTTGCCGGGGAGTTCTTCTCGGCGCTGCCGTCGGCGGCGCCGGGCCTCGGGGGGCCGGTCGTCGCGGGGCTGAGCACCCCGGCCCCGGAGCCGCCGCCGATCCCGTATGTTCCGGGCGCGCCGAGCACCCCGGCGGGGCCGTCCGGCGTTCCCGGATCGCCGGGGGCACTGCCCTCGGCCGCGTCGGTCCCCGCGGCGGCTCCCCTGTCGGCGGCGGGGGCGAGCTCGCTCCCGCACGCGCCGGACCCGGCCGTGCCGAGTGGCGGCGCGGTGCCGGAAGGCGCTGTGCCGCAGCCGAGTCCGGGCATCTCCGTTCCTGCCACGGCGGGCACTCCGCGCACCCCGGGCGCACCGCGGGGTGCGGTGCCGCCCGGCGGGGCCACGCCCGCCCCGACCGTGCCGGGCTGGGAGTCCGGGACCGCCGCGGCCCCGGTGCACACCGATCCCTGGCTGCCCGAACTGCCGTCGCTCGATATCCCGCTGACCCCATCGCGGTTCAGCTCACCGGCCACGTCGCCGGGCGGGCCGAGCTTCTACTTCCTCGAGCGACCCCGGACCGATCCGGCACCGGCGGGCTCGCAGTTCTACTTCCTCGGGGACCGGGCCGGCGATCCCGTGTCGGATCGGCATCCGCCGTTCGACGTGCACGCCATCCGCCGGGATTTCCCCATCCTGAGCGAGCGGGTGAACGGGCACCCGCTGGTGTGGTTCGACAACGCCGCCACCACGCAGAAGCCGCGCGCGGTCATCGACCGCATCACCCGCTTCTACGAGCACGAGAACTCCAATATCCACCGTGCCGCACACGAATTGGCGGCGCGCTCGACCGACGCGTACGAGCACGCCCGCGAGGCGGTGGCACGGTTCCTCGGCGCGGGCTCGGCACAGGAGATCATCTTCGTGCGCGGGGCGACCGAGGGCCTGAACCTCATCGCCCAGACCTGGGGCCGCAAGAACCTGCACGCCGGTGACGAGATCCTCGTCTCGCACCTCGAACACCACGCCAATATCGTCCCGTGGCAGCTGCTGGCGGCCGAGACCGGCGCGGTACTGAAGGTGATTCCGGTGGACGACACCGGCCAGTTGCGGATGGACGAGTACACCCGGCTGCTGTCCGATCGCACGAAACTGGTGTCGGTGACCCATGTGTCGAACGCGCTGGGCACCATTACGCCCATCGCGGACGTGGTCGCCGAGGCCAGGCGCGCGGGCGCGGTCACCGTGGTGGACGGCGCGCAGTCCATCCCGCACACCCGGATCGACGTCCGCGCCCTGGACGCCGACTTCTTCGTCTTCTCGGGCCACAAGCTCTTCGGCCCGACCGGCATCGGCGCGGTCTACGGCAAATCCGAGGTGCTCCAGGATCTTCCGCCCTGGCAGGGCGGCGGCAACATGATCAGCGACGTCACCTTCGATCGCTCGCTGTTCCAGCCGCCGCCGGGCCGTTTCGAGGCGGGCACCGGCAACATCGCCGACGCGGTCGGGCTGGGCGCGGCCGTGGAATACGTCGAAACCCTCGGCATCGACACCATCGCCCGCTACGAACACGGCCTGCTCGAGTACGCCACGCCCCGCCTGGCGGCGATCCCGGGCGTGCGCCTCATCGGCACCGCCGCGCACAAGGCGAGCGTGCTGTCGTTCACCCTGGCCGGCCACGAACCCATCGAAGTCGGAACGGCCTTGAACGAGAAGGGCATAGCGGTCCGGGCCGGGCACCACTGCGCCCAGCCCATCCTGCGCCGCTTCGGCGTGGAGGCCACGGTTCGCCCCTCCTTCGCCTTCTACAACACCTGCGAGGAGATCGATCGCTTCATCGCCGAGGTCACCCGCCTCGCCCACGCGCGCGGCTGATAACCGGACGACCACGGGGTGGTGGGCTCATCGAGCCCGCCACCCCTTACTCGTGTCGCGGACGGCGGAACAGGCAGTCCTACAACCGTTCCCGGCTCAGAAGGGCCGGTTGGACGGCACGTTCACCCAGCTGGGTGCGGCCGGGTCCAGCACGAGGTGCTGCGGCCTGAGCTGCGACTCCAGCATGAGCGCGGGCACCATGAACCCCTTGGGGATGTTGGCGGCGTATATGTCCACCCGCAGCCGATGCCCCGGCTGCAACACCGCGTCGGTGGCGATGAGCCCGACGTCGAGCGTGGTGGGCACGCCCGGAACCACCGGCTGCCGATCGGGCAGGGTCAGCGTGTAGAAGGGCTTCGTGTAGTCCCCGTTCGGGGCGAATTCACTCGCGGCGTCATCGGTCTTGCGCAGCGAGGCGGTGAGCTGGCCCGTGGTCAGCACCGTCGAGCGGCCGTCCGGCGCGACGTCGTTGAGGGTGGCGGACCAGTACCCCTCGGTGGTGTCGAGCACGGTGTTGAGGTGGACATTGACCGCACCCGAGATCAGCGTCGGCTCGGTCACCGGGTTGCCCGTGAAGGTGAGCGCGGCCGTCTCGGCGATGCGGGAATCCTTGTAACAGGCGTCGATCAGCTGGATGCCCAGCAGTCCGGCCGTGCCCTGGACGCCGTCACTGGAGCAGAGGGTGGACAGCCCCGGTGCCACGGTGAGCGTGGCCGGCTCCACCGGCGGCGCGGCGCTGAGCGAACCGTCGTGCGCGACCGGGCCGGTGACGCTGCCGCTCGGCGCGGCCGACAGATAGTGGCGCGCGTATGTCATTCCCGCGCGCGGGAACTCGTCGCTGGTCGTCCAGCCGCCGCCCTGCTGGAACAGCGTCGCCGGGCTGTACTCGTCGATGCCGTTGTCGATGCCCTTGAGCCACCTGTCGAACCAGGCCCGCTGGAGCACGTCGATGCGCGGCGGCGCACCCGCGACGCCCAGCCCGGAACCGACCGAGACGTGGTACCAGTCGCCCATGAGGAGCTTCTTCTTGCTCGACGGCAGCGGGATCGCCTCGATGATCTCCGGTTGGGACGCCGCGAAGATGTCGTGCCAGCCGCCGACGATGAAGGTCGGCACCTCGATGCGGTCCGGATGGCTGGTGAGTCCCGATCGCAGCGGGCCGTCCGGATTCAGGATGTCGAGCATGTCCTGCGGGAGCGCGTCGACCGAGGGCACGAACATCGCGCGAATCAGCGTGTCCAGGAAGGTGATCGGGCTGTCGACGCGATCGGCGAGCCACTTCCAGTCGAACTGCCCGGTGACCAGCGCCGTGAGATCCGGCACCCACTTGCCGGTATTGATGGCCGCGAGCCAGATGGGAACGAACCCGATGTCGAAGCCGCCGCCCGGGAAGACCGTGTCACGTAGCAGGTCGCTGCCGGGCTCGACCGCGAATACCGCCTGCACCGAGGGCGGGCGTTGCTGTGCGCCCTGGAGCGCGCTGATACCGCCGTTGGACACCCCGGCCAAGCCGACCTTGCCGTCCGACCATGGTTGCCGCGCTGACCATTCCGCGATCTCGGCGGTGTCGCGTTGCTCGCGCTCCCCGAATACCTGCCACTCCCCCTGCGAGAAGCCGGTGCCGCGCACATCCGCGACGATTTCGGTGTATCCCGACTGCACCAGTTTGCGGTCGGCGGAAATCGCCCGCAGGATCCCGCCGGACAAGGTCTTGACCTGTTCGCCCAGTCCCTCGAAGGGCGTCCCGCCGAGCTGAAAGAGATCGAACCGGTTCATCAGATCGACCACCGCGTCGGACAGCACCGGCACCGACAGGGCCGAATCCAGCAGCATGTACACGAGTTTCGTGTACGGCGTCATATTGACGATGGTGGGCATCGGCGTCTCGACGATGCGCCCGGCCGCGTCCATCGGCCGATACACGTTGGCCTGCAACACGGTTCCGTCACTCATGGTGATGGGCACGTCCCATTCCACGTGCACCCCCGGATACAGCGGCGGTCCGTCCTGCGCGGCCGTCCACTCCGCGCTCCGATCCGATTCGGCCCGCGCATCGGGCGCCACCACCGTCCCCGCGGCCATGACGGCTACGGCGACGGCCGCGACCGCGATCCACCCCCGAGCATTGAATCTCATCGCAATCCGACCAGCCCTTCATTGGACAAGTGGAAAACATCGTGTTTCCTCACTAGTTGGGTACCGTAACGTACCTCACTATGCCCGGCAACATCCGACCCGGTCACACGGTGTGCGACGCAGCGCGCGGCAGGCCGCCGACCGTGCTATATCGTGGCCGGGTGAATGTGCCGACCGCCGAGGACCGGCTGCCCCGCGGCCCGCATCGCCTGACGCGCGAGGAAGTGGCGCAGTCGCAGCGCGGGCGGCTCTACATCGCCGCCCTCGACGCCGTCGCCGAGCACGGCTACCGAGCCCTGACCGTGGCCGACCTGGTGTCCCGCGCCAAGATCTCCCGGCGCACCTTCTACGAGCTGTTCGACTCCAAGGAAGCCTGTTTCGCCGCGGCCTTCGAGGTGCTGGTCGAGGTCGCCACCGGCGCGCTGACCGAATCCGTGAGCGCCACCGAACAACTCGACTGGCGCGAGCTGGTCCGCACCTCACTGACCACCTACCTGCGACTGCTCGCCGCCGAGCCCGCCGCGGCACGCACCCTGCACGTGGAGGCCCCGCTGGCCGGCGCCGCCTTCGCCGATTACCGCAGGCGGCTCATGACGGTGTTCGCCGGGCGCATGCGCGCGGCCCGCGATATCGCCGTGGCCCAGGGCGAATTGCGCGGCGCGCTGCCCGACGAGGTGTTCGAGTTCCTGATCGGCGGCATCGACGACCGCATTCGCGACCGACTGCTCACCCACGGCCCGGAGACGCTCGGAGACCTCGCGCCGACCCTGTGCCATATCGCCGTCACCCTGCTCAGCAGCGAATACGACGGGTAACAGTACGATTCAGCCGCTCGCGCGCGAATCCCCCGCGCCGCCATTGAATCTGCGATCCAGCACCGCCCACACCTCGGCGATCGTTCGCATCGCCGGGATCTCGTCCTCGGCGAGGGACAGCCCGAACACTTCCTCGATCTCGGCGATCACCGCGACCCACCCCGCTTCGCACACACGGCCCGATTCCTTCGGACGAACGTGAGAAACACTAACGTACCCCACTTGCCGCAGCCCGGCCTGTGGCCGGTCTCACCGCCCGCGGCCGGGTGCTATTCGACCGCCGCCGCGGCGAAGCGGGTGCCGATCTCGGCGGCGGTGACCTTGGCCAGCTCGACCAGGAACGGGACGCGCTCGGGGATCATCAGGGCGGCGGGGCCGCGCAGGCCCAGGGCGAAGCGGCAGCGGCCGGCGGGATCGAGGATCGGCAGGCCGATCGTGCGGAACTCGGGGTCGAGTTCGCCGTCGTTGTAGGCGTAGCCGCGCTCGCGGGTCCGGGTCAGTTCGGCGCGCAGTTCGGCCGGGCCCGCGACCGAGCGATCGGTGCCCTCGTCGTAGGGCAGGGCCGCGAGCTCCTCGTCGCTCGCGTCCGACCACGCCAGCAGCGCCTTGCCCAGGGCGCTGGCGTGCAGCGGCAGCCGCACGCCCTGCAGGCGATGGCCGTCGGTCTCGCGCCAGCGGCTGGTGCCGAGCAGCACCGCGTGGATGCTGTGCCGGATGGCGACCGAGGCGCTCGCGCCGGTCGTGGCGGCCAACTGCTCGAGGCACGGTTCGGCGAGATAGATGCGGTGCTGGCGGTAGGCGATCTGACCGTATTCGGCCAGCGCCCCGCCCATGCGGTAGCGGCTGGATTCCTCGTTCTTCTCCAGGAATCCGGCGGCGACCAGGGCCGCCAGCAGCCGGTGCGTGGTGCTCACGGCCAGGCCCTGCTGGCGCGCGATCTCCGAGACGCCGCGCTCGTCGCCGCCCCGGAAACATTCGAGCACCGACAGGGCACGGGCAATGGTTTGCACACCGGGGGCTTCCACGTCGGCGACGGTAGCACGGACACATCGGCCCCCACCGCCGAGCTTTCCACTATCCGGAAAACCTCCCAGCACACGAATTCGCATCGGCCCGCGCGAAACTCTGTCGAGGATCAGCCCTTTCGACGCGAGCATCGGCGACTTCGCGCGGTGTAACCGCTGTCCCCCACCGCTGTCAAGCCTTCCGATCCTCGGAAAGCATTACCTCGCCGTGGCGCTCCGGGATCCCTACTGTCCCAGGGCATCGATCGATGACGCGATCGATTCTCGAACCGGAAGAGGTGTCCCCACGATGTTCCGCACACGTCGGCCCAACCGTTGGCGGCTCGCGCTCGCGCTGGCCCCCGTCGTCGCTCTCGTCGCCGCGTGTGGATCGGGCGCGAGCACCGATGACGCGGCCGGACCGGAACTGGTCCTCAAGGTCGTGGACCCGGGCAACTCCGGCCCGCTCGCGGTCGGCAAGCGCGACGGCACCTTCGACAAGGCCCTGGCCCCGCTGGGCGCCCGCATCGAATGGGTCACCACCACACCGGGTTTCAGCTCCATGCTGAAGCTGTTCAACACCGGCGAGCTCGATGTGTCCGGCGCGGCCTTCAGCCCCGTGGTCGGCGCGCTGTCCAAGGACGTGCCGGTGCGCATCGTGGCCGTACAGGACCCGGCGGGCAAGGATCAGAGCGGCATCATCGCCCACCCGGACGCCGGCATCCGCGCGGTCAAGGATCTGGTGGGCAAGCGCGTCGCGGTGAACCCGGCGGGCAAGGGCGAGTACATCCTGCTCAAGGCCCTGGCCCAGGCCGGCGTCCCGGCCGACAAGGTGACCCGGGTTCCGTTGCAGCAGAAGGACGCCGCCTCGGCCTTCGCCACCGGCAAGGTCGACGCCTGGTCCTCGTTCCTGGTCCCGTACCAGGAGGCCAAGGCCAACGGCGGGATCGAGCTGGCCACCGAGCAGAGCATCGGCTCCAAGGACAACACGGTCGTGGTGTTCCGCACCGAGGTCCTGGACAAGCGGCCCGACGTCGCGGCCAAGTATCTCGAAGTGCTGCAGGGTCTTTCGGCCCAGCAACGCGCCAACCCGGCGGAGTTCGAGAACGTCTTCGAGAAGACCGGCCCGCGCGCGCTCAGCGGCGCGCGCCTGGCCGACGCCCTGCGCGTCGGCGGTGAGGCGACCCAGCCGCACCTGCCCAAGGAGTCCGACGCCGCCGATCTGGCCGACGTGGTGAACCAGTTCGCCGACAACGGCGTCATCAGCCGCAAGATCACCGGCGCGGACATCTTCTACGACCTGAAGTCCAAGCTGACCCCCGAGCAGCTGGCCGCACTGAAGGAAAGCTGACATGGCCGTCCTCGTCGCCGCGGGCACGGGCGCGACCGCACCCGCCGCGCCCGGCTCCGCATCCCCCACCGAGCCCGCGCTCGTTCTCGCCCCGCCCCGCGCTCGTATCGAGAAGCGCAGGCCCGCATGGCTGTCGATTCCGCTGCGGTTCCTGCTGCCCGCGCTGATCTTCGCAGGCTGGTGGATCGGTTCGGCGACGGGGGCGCTGTCCCCGCGGGTCCTGGCCGGACCGCCCAAGGTGTGGTCGGTCTTCACCGAACTGCTCGGCACCGGCCAACTGGCGGACTTCGCGCTCGCCTCGTTCACCCGGGCGGCCCTCGGGGTCGCGCTCGGGGTGGGCGCGGGCCTGCTGCTCGGCTTCGCCGCCGGATTGTCCAGCCTCGGTGAGGAATTGGTCGACTCGACCATGCAGATCCTGCGCGCCGTGCCCTTCCTGGCGCTGGTGCCGCTGTTCATCGCCTGGTTCGGCATCGACGAGCTGTACAAGGTGCTGCTGATCGCGGTCGCCACCGTCGCGCCCATGTACGCCTACACCTATCTGGGCGTGCGCAACGTGGACCGCAAGGTGGTCGAGGCCGCGCGCGGGTTCGGGCTCAGCGGGGTACGGCTGGTGCTCGAGGTCATCCTGCCCTCGGCACTGCCGGGCGTGCTCATGGCCCTGCGGGTGTGCCTGTCCATCAGCATCACCGGCCTCATCGCCGCCGAACAGGTCGGCACCAACGAGGGCGTGGGCTACCTGGTGACCCTGGCCCAGGAGTACAACCGCACCGACTACATGGTGTTGTGCGTGGTGCTCTACGCGCTGCTCGGCCTGATCTTCGACGGTCTGGTCCGCATCGCGGAGCGCTACGCCATGCCGTGGCGGCGACAGGTGGCCATCCGATGACCGCCGCGACCCCGCGCACCGAAAGCCCGGTGGCGGTCTCGATCACCGGGCTGCGCAAGGCGTTCGGCGAGAAGGTGGTGCTGGACGACATCGAGCTGACCATTCGCCGCGGCGAGTTCGTGGTCCTGCTCGGGCCCAGCGGCACCGGCAAGACCACGCTGCTGCGCCTGCTGACCGGCCTCGAGCTTCCCGATGCCGGACAGGTGCTGGTCCCCGCCGCCCGCACCACCGTCTATCAGGAACCGCGACTCATCCCCTCCAAGCGGGTGCTGGCCAATGTCGTTGTCGGCCAGCGCCGTTCCCGCCAGGTACGCGAGGCCGGGCTGCGCGCACTGGGCGAGGTGCACCTGGACGGCAAGGCCCGCCAGTGGCCCGCGACCCTGTCCGGCGGCGAGGCCCAGCGCGCGGCGCTGGCCCGCGCCCTGGTCCGCGAACCCGAACTGCTACTGCTGGACGAACCGTTCGCCGCGCTCGACGCCCTCACCCGCCTGCAGATGCAGGACCTGGTCGGCGATCTGGTGGCACGGCACCGGCCCGCGGTGCTCATGGTCACCCACGACGTGGACGAGGCCGTCCGGCTCGCCGATCGCGTCCTGGTGCTCGACAACGGCCGCTTCGCCGTGGACACCGACATCGACCTGCCGCGACCGCGCGATCGGACCGATCCCGCGGCCCTGCGCTATCGCGCGGACTTCCTCGCCCAGCTGGGCGTGGACCGCATTCCCGAAACTCCCAGGAGCACATCATGACCGACACCCTCTGGTACACGCGCTGCCCCGTCCCCACCGCGAGCGGGCTGGCGCACAGCCTCGGCTGGCTCGGCGAGACCGCCGCGCACAGCGGCCTCGATTTCGGGGTGCTGCAGGACGCCGGTCCGGAGCTGGCGGGCTTCCACTTCTCGCACGAGCTGTCCGGGCTGATCCGCGAGGGCGGCAACGTGCCCGCCCTCGCCGCCCGGGCGCAGGGGTCGCCGACCCGGCTGATCGGCCTGACCTGGATCGACGAGTCGCAGGCCATCCTGGTCGGCCCGGATTCGCAGGTCACCGGCGCGGCCGATCTCGCGGGACTGCGGGTCGCGGTGCCGGCGTGGGCGCAGGATCAGGCGCGCAGCTTCCCGCGCGCCATGGCGCTGCACGGCTTCGCCAACGCGCTGCGCCCGGCCGGGCTCACCCTGGCCGACGTGCGCGTCACCGAGGTCGGGGTCGAGCGGGACCCGCAGGTGCGCACGGAGGTTCAGGAGCGGCGTCGCGACATCACCTGGGGCGTGCGGGAACTGCTCGACGGCACGGTGGACGCCATCTACGTCAAGGGCGCCCGCGCCCAGGAGGTGGCGGTCGAACACGGCCTGCGCGTGGCCATCGACCTGGACGCCTCCGAGACCAAGCGACTGCGGGTGAACAACGGCACCCCGCGCCCGATCACGGTGCATCAGGAACTGCTGGACACCAAACCCGAAGTGGTGGTGGGCTTCCTGGCCCAGAGCCTGCGGGCGGCGGACTGGGCGGCGGGCAACCTCGACGGCGTCCGCGAGGTGCTCCAGCGCGAAACCCTCTCCGGCCCCGACGGTGTGGTGGCGGCCTACGGCACCGAGTTCCATCGCGGCCTGCACCCCTCGCTCACGGCCGAGCGCGTCGAACTGCTCGGGGTGCAGCAGCGGTTCCTGTACAGCCACGGCTTCCTGGCGGCGGACTTCGACCTGGACGCCTGGGTCGCGCACGAGACCCTCGAACAGGCCCGCGCCCTCGTCGCCGCCGAGCGGGTGCCGGCATGACCGACTACCTGTGGCGGCTGCCCGCCCGCGGCGACGGCCGGCGCGCGAATCCGGAACTGCGGCGTCGCGGCGGCTTCGGCGGGCCCGGCCCCGTCACCCCGGCCACCGATGTGCGGCCCGGCAATTTCGGGCCGTTCGACGACCTGCACCAGATCATCGACGCCGCCGAACTCAACGGCCTGGACGGTGTGCTCGCGCCCTACGATCCGCTGGGCGAGGAGTCCTGGATCGTGGCCGCGGGGGCGCTGCGGGCCACCCGGCACTCCCGGGTCGTCGTCGAGTTCCAGCCCGCCTTCGGCACCCCCGTGTACGCGGCCAAGATCTCGGCCACGCTGCAACGGCTCTCGGCCGGGCGGTTGGGGTGGCGGCTCGCGGTCGACACCGACATCGCCGACGAACGGGCGCGCGGCGACCGGGTCGTCGGGGACGACCGCTACGCGCGGGCAGCCGAATTCCTCACCGTCGCCAAGGGTGTCTGGAACTCGGATCCCATTCCGGGCGCGGGGTTCAAAGGCACCGGGTTCGAGTACGCGGGCGAGTTCTACGACGTCATCGACGGCGGTTTCCGCGGGATCCTGTCCGGACTGCCCTTCCCGCAGGTGTATCTGTCGGGGACTTCGGCTGCCGCGCTGAAGCTTTCGGCGAAGCACGCCGACGTCCACGTCTTCACCGAAACACTCGACGGTTTCGCCGCACCGCTGGCCGAACTGGGCCGGCTCGCCGACGCGCAGGGCCGCACGGTCCGGGCCGGGCTGGAGCTGCCGATCATCGCCCGCGAAACCGAGACCGAAGCCTGGGCGCGGGTCGAACGGCAGTGGCGTGAGCTGCATCCGTCGGGTCCGGACGCCACCTCGCTGAGTCTGGGCGACGGCCGGTGGGCCGGTTTCGGCGAACTCGGGTACCCGCAGGCCATCGGCCTGGTCGGCAGTTACGAGCAGGTGGCGCGTCAGCTCCAGGTGTACACCGCCGCCGGCATCGACAGCATCGCACTGTCGGGCCATCCGCATATCGAGGAGGTGCATCGGACCGGCGAGCACCTGCTGCATCTCGCCGATCCGGCCGGACGTGTTCTGCAGGAGGCTCTCTCGTGACCATCGACATCTACTGGCGCATCGGCATGGAGGGCGATCACGCCTCGCTGCGCACCCCGCGCCGCTACAACCGCGGCCACGCGGGCGGCTACGGGCCGGGCAACATCGCGCCCGCGATCCGCGGCGGCGAACTCGACGGCTACGGCTACATCGACCATATCGCCGCCGTGGCCCGGGCCTCGGAATCGGCCGGCTTCCTGGGCGGGCTGCTGCCCTCGTTCCCGGTCACCGAGGATCCCTGGGCCATCGCGGCCGCGCTGGCCCGCGAGACCACCACGTACCGGTTCATGGTCGCCTTCCAGCCCGGTTTCCTGCATCCGGTGCAGGCCGCGCGCATGTCGGCCAGCCTGCAGCGCGCCACCGGCGGGCGACTGGTCTACAACATCATCAGCGGGGGCGGCGGACCGGCCCAACTGTGGTGGGGCGACAAGGTTTCCCACGACGACCGGTACGCGCGCACCAGCGAGTTCCTCGACGTGCTGCGCGGGGTGTGGGACGGCGAGCCGTACACGCACGACGGGCGTTTCTACCGGGGCGAGGACGCCGCGCTGCCACCGGGCCTGGCGGGGCAGCCCTTCCCGGAGGTCTACTTCTCCGGGTCCTCGGGCGCGGCGGTGCAGGCCGCGGGACGGCACGCCGACTACTACCTGTCCTGGCTCGAGCCCTTCGCGGACCTGCGAGCCAAGTTCGACGGCGTCCGCGCGCACGCCGACCGCATCGGGCGCACCCCGAAGTTCGCGGTCCGCATCGACATCGTCGCCCGGCATACCGAGGAGGCCGCCTGGGCCGAGATCGAGAAGGGCTGGGCGTTCGTGGACCGCGACGCCGCCAATCGCGCCGCCCAGGGCGATTCCGTGGGCGCGGCGCGGATCAAGGGCTGGGTGCCCGAAACCATCACCGGCTACCGCGATCTGGAGGTGCAGCCCAATGTGTGGTGCGGCTTCAGCCTCATACGCGGCGGGCCCGCGTTCGGGCTCGTCGGCAGCTACGAACAGGTGGCCCAGCGCCTCGACGAGCTGACCGAGCTCGGCGTCGACGCCTTCATCCTGGCGGGCAATCCGCACCTGGAGGAGGCGTACCGGGTCGGCGAGGAAGTGCTGCCGCTGCTGGGCCGCTCGCGGCTGACCGCACCGGAACCCGTTGCCGCGCTGTCCGCTACGCGCTGAGCACACCACGACCATCGAATCAGGAGACATCATGACCACCGTCGAGACCGTCCTCTCCGACACCGCCGCCGAATTCGTCGCCGCGGTCACCCATGACGCGGACAAGGCGTTCCGGGTGCTGCGCGAGAGCGGCACCGTGACCGGCAACGGCACCGTCAACTTCGTCGAGCGCGTGCCGGGCGAGGACATCGCCGTCGCGCTCAACGAGCCGGGCCCCTGGGCCGACGACCGCACCGTGCGTCCCGTGGTGGCGACCTTCGACGGAAAGGTGCTGTCCGGCAGCGGTTCCGCCGGGTTCGTCACCGGCTACGCCAAGGTGTTCCGCGCCCACCCGGAGATCACCTCCGTGGTGCACGTGCACTCGCCGTGGCTGGGTGGCTGGGCGCAGACCCATCGCACCCTGCCCATTCGCTACGCGGCCGTACAGCGGCTGACCCTGTCCCGGGAGATCCCGCCGCACATCGACCGCAGCATCGGCGCGGGCGACTTCATCCTCCAGCGCCTGACCGTCGACCCGGACCTCATCGCCATCTTCGAGGCCAACGGCGGCGCGAACGTGATCGGCCGGGCCGGGCTGCTCGACCTGGCCAAGCTCGTCGTCCTTCTCGAAGAAGGCGCGCAGTACCAGGCCATCGGCGAAACCCTCGGCGGCTCGGTGGAATTCGACGCCTCCAACCTCGCCGTGCAGTGGGGCCGCACCGGGCTGGCCGACGAGGCCCGCCGCCGCGGCCTGATCTGATCCATCACCCCCACCCCGAAGGAATTCCCCCGTGACCGTTCGTATCGGCTACTTCCCGCACAACAACTCGCTGTTCGTGCTGCGGCACCGCGGCATCGTCGAGCGCACCCTGCCCGACGTGGAATGGGTCGACCTGCGCGCCCTGCCCGAGAGCCCGCGCGCCGACGTGAAAACCGCACTGCCGTCGCTGCATTCGGACTGGCTGTTCGAGGACGGCGGCTACGACGTCATCGGCACCGGCTTCACCCCGCCGGTGACCGCGCTGGCGAACGACCGCGACATCGTCTACCTCGGCATCTCCGGACCCCGCATCGAGAACGGCCGCCTGGTCGCCAAGGCGGGCAACGGCATCGAGACCGTCGCCGACCTGAAGGGCAAGCGCGTCGGCATCGCGCACGGCTCCTGGCAGACCACCCTGCTGCTGTTCGCGCTCGAGCGGGCGGGCCTGGGCTGGGCCGACATCGAGCCGGTCGACACCGATGTCAACGGCGGCGCCGCGCTGCTGAACGGCGACCTCGACGCCTGGGTCGGCGCGTACCCCGGGCTGGCCGCCATCGAGGCGCGGGCCGAGCTGCACACCCTGGTCGACACCGAATCGCTCTTCAGCCATCCGTCGCTGTGGTTCACCCGCCGTGACTTCGCCGAGGGCAATCGCGAAGCCCTGGAGGCGATCCTGGCCGCACTGCAGGAGTCCGACGCCTGGATCACCGAGAATCCGCGCGCCGCGGCGCAGTACTTCGTCGACGACATCGTCGCGCGCGGCGGCACCGCCGATCTCGACGCGTGGGAGGCCGCGCTGCGCGGGCGCCCGTTCGGGATCGACCCCGTCTCGGAATCGTTCCTGGACGAGCAGCAGCACGCCGCCGACCTGCTGGCCGCCAATGGCCTGCTGCCCAAGACCGTTCAGGTCCGCGGCGCGGTACTGCCGTGGATCTCGGACTTCGTCGCGTCCACCCGGAACGCGACCGCCGTCGGCTGAAACCCTCCGGCACCGGCCGGACAACGTGGTCCGGCCGGACCCGTCCGCGAGCCGCGCCCCGAATCAGGAGGCG
>NZ_JBSHMS010000052.1:0-33979 GCF_053645575.1 Nocardia sp. NPDC055321 | reverse complement strand
CCCTACCAGAACCACCATCAGATGACAACCGAGATGTCTACTTGCGGGGTGGGCGTGTATTGGTCCTCACGCGACCTGATTTCGTGTCGGCCCCCCCCCTTTTGGCTCCCGGGGCGCGGCGCTACTCTGTTCCCCGTGGCAGACGAGAACGAGTCGACAGCGGTGTCCGGTCCGGGCGACGACGACGTGAGCGAGGACGCGAAGGCGACTCCCGCCAAGAAGAAGCAGCGTCCGTTCTGGCAGGAACTGCCGATGCTCATCGGCATCGCGGCGGTCATCACCGCGCTGGTCGTGACCTTCATCGGACGCCCGTACGTGATCCCCTCGCAGTCGATGGAACCCACCCTGCACGGGTGCGCGGGCTGCACCGGCGACCGGATCTACGTGCAGAAGCTGAGCTACTACTTCAGTGACCCGAAGCCGGGTGACGTGGTGGTGTTCGTCGGCCCGACCGATTCCTGGAACCGGCACTACCGGTCCATTCGCTCGACCAACACCGCGGTGCGCGGCGTACAGAACTTCCTGTCCTTCTTCGGCCTCGTGCCGCCGGACGAGAACGATCTGGTCAAGCGGGTGATCGCGACCGGCGGGCAGACGGTGAAGTGCTGCGACGAGCAGGGCCGCATCCTGGTGCTGGACGACGAGCCCGGCGCCACCTGGCAGCCGCTGGACGAGCCCTACATCCAGACCTCGAACCCCGACCGCAACAACCCGTTCAACCCCGAGCGCCCCGACATCCCGTTCAACGCCGGCGGCCGCGCGTTCGGACCGGTCAAGGTGCCCGAGGGCAACCTGTGGGTCATGGGCGACAATCGCCGCGAATCCGCCGACTCCCGCTACCACATGGACGACGAGTTCCAGGGCACCGTGCCGATCTCGGACGTGCGCGGCAAGGCGGTCTTCAAGATCTGGCCGCTGGGCCGGATCGGATTCGTGCGGTCCGAGGACCCGCAATAGGGCCGAGGGCGAGATAATCGACCGGTGGGGAAGATGGCGAACACCCCGAAGCAGCGGGGCGGCAAGAAGATACAGCCGATCGAACGCGGTGACTGGCCGCCGCGCGTCGTCATGCGACGCGCGGGCGGGCTACGCACGCTCGAGGCCGCGCTGATCCGCAGCGGGCTCGGTCCGGTCGCGGGCGTGGACGAGGCCGGGCGTGGCCCGAGCGCGGGTCCGCTGGTCGTGGCGGCGTGTCTGCTCGCGCCCAAGGCGTACGCGTCGCTGGCCGGGCTCGACGATTCCAAGCGGCTCACCGAGGACGCGCGCGAGGAGCTGTTCCCGATCATCAAACGGGTGGCCCTGGCCTGGTCGGTGGTCGTGATCCCGGCCTGGGAGATCGATGCCATCGGCATCCACGTGGCCAATATCGAGGGCATGCGGCGTGCGGTCGCCGGACTGAACCCGGTTCCGGGGTACGTTCTGACCGACGGTTTCCGGGTGCCCGGCATTCCCGTGCCGTCGCTGCCGGTGATCGGCGGTGACGCCACGGCGGCCTGCATCGCCGCGGCGAGCGTGCTCGCCAAGGTGACCCGCGACCGGATGATGGTTCAGCTGGACGAGCAGTTCCCCGGTTACGGATTCGCCGGTCACAAGGGCTACAACACGCCCGAACATAACGAGGCGCTGCATCGTCTGGGCGTCACCAGTGAACATCGCCGGTCCTGGCGCAATGTGCGGGAGATCGCGGTGCGGTCGCCCGGGACCGGCCGAGTGGCTACCGATACCGCGTATGCGGGATGATGTCTCTACACCCAGTTGGGCGATAAGGAGGACGTTCCACCCGATGAGCGCCGAGGATCTCGAGAAATACGAAACCGAGATGGAACTCTCGCTGTATCGCGAGTACAAGGACATCGTCGGCCAGTTTTCGTACGTGGTGGAGACCGAGCGCCGCTTCTACCTGGCCAATACGGTTGAACTGCGGCCGCAGAACGCCGACGGCGAAGTGTACTTCGAGGTGCGGATGTCCGATGCGTGGGTTTGGGATATGTACCGGCCCGCCCGCTTCGTCAAGCACGTTCGCGTCATCACGTTCAAGGACGTGAACATCGAGGAGTTGGAGAAGCCCGACCTGCGGCTGCCCGAGTAGTCCACAGGCTCGGCGGTATCCACAGGCAGTGAGTTTTCCCAGGTCGGCGTGGCCGGGTCCGGATCGGACCCGGCCATGCTGGCGTTATGGCACAGCATCTCGCGCTCGGCGCACAGGGGGAGGAGCTGGCGGCGCGCTATCTGCGCGACGCCGGTATGGAGATCGTCGCCCGTAACTGGCGGTGCAGGTACGGGGAACTCGATCTGATCGGCAGGGATGCCGCGGGCGTCACCGTCTTCGTCGAGGTCAAGACGCGCAGCGGGCTCGCGTTCGGGCAGCCCGCAGAAGCGGTGTCGTTCCTCAAGCAGCAGCGCATCCGGCGGCTGGCGCTGGTGTGGCTGCACGAGCGGTCCGGGCCGTGGTCGCGGGTGCGGTTCGACGTGGTGTCGGTGCTGCTGCGGCCCGGCACCCCGCCGGAGATCACCCATCTGCGGGCGGCGTTCTGATGCCGCTCGGGCGGGCGCATTCGGTGGCGGTGGCCGGGGTGGACGGGCAGCTGGTGGAGATCGAGGCCGACATCGGGCAGGGGCTGCCGTCGGTGCACCTGGTCGGGCGGCCGGACACCACGCTGCAGGAGTCGCGGGACCGGGTGCGGGCGGCGGTCACCAATTCGGGGGAGAAGTGGCCGGACGGTCGAGTGATCCTGGCGCTGTCGCCCGCGACCCTGCCCAAGGTCGGCAGCGTGTACGACCTGGCGCTCGCCGCCGCGGTGCTGGACGCGGCGGGTTCGGTTCCGGTGCATCGGCTCGCCGAGGCCGTCCTGCTCGGCGAGCTCGCGCTCGACGGGCGGGTGCGCCGGGTGCGGGGCATCCTGCCGGCGGTGCTGGCGGCGCGCACCGCCGGGCGCAAGCTGGTCATCGTGCCCACCGCGGCGCTGGCCGAGGCCGGCCTGGTGGACGGGATACGGGTGCTCGGGGCCGCGACCCTGAGCGAGCTGGTCGATTGGCTGCGCGGGGCCGGCGAGCTCACCCCGCCCGAGCCGATGGTCCCGGCCGAGGTGCGCTCGCACGGGGACCTCAGCGAGGTGGTCGGGCAGGAGGAGGCGCGCTGGGCGCTGGAGGTCGCGGCGGCGGGTGGGCACCACCTGTTGCTGACCGGGCCGCCGGGTATCGGCAAAACGATGCTCGCCCAGCGCCTTCCGAGCCTGCTGCCGGCCCTGCGGGAGCGAGAGTCGCTGGAGGTCACGGCGATTCACTCGGTGGCGGGCACCCTGTCCGACGATCATCCGCTGATTCACCTGCCGCCCTTCGTGGCGCCGCACCATTCCTCGTCGGTGACGGCGATGATCGGCGGTGGTTCCGGATCGGCGCGTCCGGGTGCGGCCAGTTGCGCGCACCGGGGCGTGCTGTTCCTCGACGAATGCGCCGAGATCGGCACCAAGGTGCTGGAGGCGCTGCGAACTCCCCTGGAGGAGGGCGAGGTTCGCATCGCCCGCCGCGACGGCGTCGCCCGCTATCCCGCCCGGTTCCAGCTGGTGCTGGCCGCCAACCCCTGCCCCTGCGCGCCTGCCCGCGACATCGACTGCATCTGCGCGCCCCTCGCACGCCGCCGCTATCTCGGAAAACTCTCCGGCCCGCTGCTGGACCGCATCGATCTCTCGGTCCGCATGCACGCGCAGTCCGCCGGCGCGCTCAGCGGTGAGGAGACCGAATCCAGCGAGGCGGTCCGGGCTCGGGTCGCCCTGGCCCGCAATGCCGCCGCGGCCCGCTGGGCGACGCTGAACCTGACCACCAATGCCGAGGTCCCCGGTCACGTGCTGCGCCAGCAGTTCCGCCTCCCGCGCGAGTCCCTGGCCCCGGTGGAGAACGCCCTCAAACACGGCCGCATGTCCGCCCGCGGCGCCGACCGCGCGTTGCGCGTCGCCTGGACGGTGTGCGATCTGCGCGGTGGCGAGGTCCCCACGGCCCAGGATGTCCTGCAGGCCCTGGCCTTTCGCCATCGAGGTGGAGCATGAATCCCCGCCCCGGTCGTGCGGTCTCCCCTGCGGCGGAGGGCGCTTCGCCCCCGGGCGCCCCGTGTACGCCGCCCGCTGCGCCCGCGCCGACCGAGCCCCTCGCGATGACGCAGCCTCCTGTTCCGGTGGCGTCCAACGTCGTCGATGACCAGGAAGAGTCGTCGGTGCACCCCTTCCCGTGCGCGGCGGATCTGGCGGGAACCGGGTGCACGGGCACAGATGCCTGCGCTCTCCCCGATGACGCGAACATCGACGAGTTGCGCGCGGCGAGCACCCTGTTCGACGACGCGGATGAGTACCGGTCACCGGGCCTCCCGCCACCGACGCCCACTGCCAGCTCACGAACCGATCGCTCGGCGGGCACCGCCCTGTCCGATGCGCGAACGGACTGTGATCGAAGTTCTTCCGACACAGTCGATCCGGGTCCATACGGGGCGGATGATCCGGGGAGTTCGACTCCCTCGCTGCCGAGTGTGGTCGCTGCGCCGGTGCCCAGCCCCGTCGCTGCGAACACGATGGTCGCAGGTGTTTCCGGGGTTGGAGAGTCTCTCGCCGTGGCCGATTCGACGCTCGACGACGCGGACGAGGCGCGGTGTCGGAGCGTCTCGCGACCGGATGACGGTGGTGCGACCATGCCCGATGGTGGGCCGGGCCATCGGGCCGATGACGTGCCGAGGATCGGCGTGGAGGGCGTGTGCACCGATCGGGAACGAAAGCCTTCCATCGCAGCCGATTCAGAGCCCGGCGGTCCGGTATCCATGCTGGGCCCGCGTGATTCGGATGTGCCATCGCACCGGCCGCACGACACCCTGCCCGCAGGTGGTGCCGGGGGATCGGCCGACGGCAGGAGGCCGGGTGGTGGCGACGGGGACGAGAGGCGGTTGGCCTGGGTGTATCTGTCGCGGGTGGTGGAGGGGCCGTGTGCGGCGTTGTCGGCGTTGATCGGGTCGGTGGGGGTGGTCGAGGCGGCTCGGGCGGTGCGGGAGTGTGCGTTGCCGGAGGTGTTGCGGGGGCCTACGGAGTTGCGGCGGGGGATCGAGTGGGCGGAGCGGGATCTGGGGGTGATGGAGCGGATCGGCGGGCGCGTTATTACGCCGGACGACTCGGAATGGCCGGCGTGGCGGATGCTCGGGCTGGGGCAGTTGGACCCGGGGCAGGACGAGGCGGGGGCGGTGCCGGTCGTGTTGTGGGCGCGGGGGCCGCGCTCGCTGGTGGAGTGCACCGAGCGGGCCGTGGCGGTCGTCGGGGCTCGGTGCAGTACCGGATACGGGAACCACGTCACGGCGGAGATCGCGGGGGAGCTGGCGGGGCGGGGGTGGACCGTGGTGTCGGGGGCCGCGTTCGGGATCGACTCGATGGCGCATCGGGCCGCGCTCGCGGTGGGCGGCTGTACGGTCGCGGTGCTCGCCTGCGGAGCCGACCGGCCCTATCCGGTGCAGCACGATCGGCTGCTGGCCGAGATCGCCGACACCGGGCTGGTGGTCAGCGAATACCCACCCGGGGTCACACCGCGCAAACACCATTTCCTGGCCCGCAACCGGCTCATCGCGGCGCTGGCCGACACCGTGGTCGTGGTCGAGGCCGGCGCCCGCAGCGGGGCCCGCAATACCGTGAAATGGTCACGCCGCCTGGGGCGTCCGGCCCTGGCGGTCCCCGGCCCCGTCACCTCGGCGGCCTCGGTGGGCTGTCACCGCATGATCCTCGACGGCGAGGCGTTCCTGGTCACCGGCGCCGACGACATCCTCGACGAAGCGGGCCCCCTGCGCCTCTCGCTCGCCGGCATAGCCCCACCGTCCTCGGCTGCCACCCTGACCGACACCCGGCCGCCACCCGGGCCCCGCGCCGGCAACGACCGGCGTCCCCGCCCACCCGCCCTCGACGACAACGAAGCCCGCCTCCTGGCCGCCCTCCCCACGATCGGCTCCCGCCTACCCCGCACCCTCGCGACCGCCACCGGCCTCCCGCTCCCTGTGGTCCGGGCGACCCTCGCGGCCCTTGAACTCACCGGCCGCGCCGCCAGCGGCGACGACGGCTGGCACCGCACCGCCGACTCCTGAACTCGTTGTGGAGGACCGCCGCCGGGCATGATCCGCGTATCCGGCGGGGGAACTTGCGCTCGGGGGCGTGGGCGGTGACGGTGGGGGGATGAGCGAACTGCCCGAGGACCTGGAGGCACTGCTGGTCGAGTACGGGCGGCATCTGCGGCTCGGGCGGAACCGGTCGGAGCACACCGTCCGGGCGTACGTGGGGGACGCGCGGGGCCTGCTCGGACATTTGCTCGAGCGGGGAGCGGATTGCGGTGTGGGAGAGGTGGATCTGACGCTGCTGCGGTCGTGGCTGGCGGGATTGTCGGCGAGTGGGGCGGCGCGCACCACGCTGGCGCGGCGGACCTCGTCGGCCCGGACCTTCACCGCGTGGCTCACCTACACCGGGCGGCTGACGGTCGACCCGGGGCCGCGGCTGGGGACCGCGCGCTCGCACCGGGTGCTGCCCGCCGTGCTGGGCAAGCAGCAGGCCTCGGCGGTCATGGACGCGGCGGAATCGGGTGCGGCGCAACACGATCCCATGGCCCTGCGGGATCGGCTGATCGTGGAGCTGCTGTACGCGACCGGGATCCGGGTGAGCGAGCTGTGCGGGCTCGACATCGAGGACGTGGACCGCGAACGCCGCCTCGTGCGGGTGCTGGGCAAGGGCAACCGGGAGCGCTCGGTGCCGTTCGGCGGCCCGGCCGAACAGGCGCTGGACAGCTGGCTGCGGCACGGCCGGGCGGCCTTCGCGAACGAGGCGTCCGGCCGGGCGCTGCTGCTGGGCCGCCGCGGTAGGCGGCTGGACCAGCGCCAGGCGAGAACCGTTGTGCACGAGGTTATCTCGGCGATACCCGGCGCACCGGATATGGGTCCGCACGGCTTCCGGCACACCGCCGCCACCCACCTGCTGGAGGGCGGCGCCGACCTGCGCGTCGTGCAGGAGATCCTCGGCCACACGAGCATGGCCACCACCCAGCTCTACACCCACGTGTCGATCGAGCGCCTCAAGAAGGTGCACGACCAGGCCCACCCCCGAGCCTGAACCGGTGCCGAGAATTCCCGACCCGAGCCGGCGTACCCCGGCCCCGATTGCGCCAGGCAACGTCGACCTGCACCCCGGCGCCCCGGAATCGCCTGTCATCCTGCATGTTCCGCACTCCGCCCGCCGCATTCCACCGGACGTGCGGGCCGATATCGTCCTGGACGACCCGGCCCTGGAACGCGAACTCGACCACATCACCGACGCACATACCGCGGAGCTGTCCGCGGCGGCCGCCGCCGGCGCCCGGATGCGGCCGTGGCGGTTCGTCAACCGGCTCTCGCGTCTGGTCGTGGACCCCGAGCGATTCCCGGACGAGCGCGAGGAGATGGCCGCCGTCGGCATGGGCGCGGTCTACACCCGCACCACCGACCGGAAGATTCTGCGGCCGGATGCCTTCGACCCCGCCGAACTCCTGGACCGCTACTTCCACCCCTACGCCCGCGCCATGGCCGATCTGGTCACCGATCGCCTGCGCGCGACCGGGCGCGCCGTCATCCTCGATGTGCACTCGTATCCGACGAAACCGCTGGCCTACGAGCTATTTGCGGCAGGAGGCCGTCCGCCGATCTGCCTGGGAACGAATGACTTCCACACGCCGCCGAAGCTGACGGCGTTCGCTGCCGCGGTGTTCGCGGGTTTCGGTGGCGTCGCGGTGGATACTCCGTTCGCGGGAACCTATGTCCCCCTGGACCGGTACCGCTCCGAACCACGCGTAACCGCACTCATGGTGGAGATTCGCAGGGATGTCTATATGGCCGAGCCGGGTGGTCCGGCCGGTCCGGGCCTTCCGCGACTCGCTACCGCGCTGGCGGCGTTGATCGATGCGGTGTCGTTCGATGGGGCGAGGTAATCGACGCCATATCAAGACCGTATCGACGAGCTATCGGGCGTCGTGTACGTTGACTTAGGTAACCCTAATTGTGGAGGTGTTCCGCTTGGCACGCAGCCGTACGACCTTGATTGTTCAGAACACCATCTGGCTTTCCGACCACCTGATCCGCGTACACCTGGGCGGGCCCGGCTTCGCGAGCTTCGAGGCCAACGACTTCACCGACGCCTACGTCAAGCTGGTCTTCCCCGGCCCCGACGGCGAGATCATGCGCACCTACACCGTGCGCGCGATCGATCGCGCGGCCCAGGAGATCGCCATCGACTTCGTGCACCACGGCACCGAGGGCGTCGCCGGACCGTGGGCGGCCGCGGCCGAACCCGGGGACACCATCGACCTGCTCGGCCCCGGCGGCGCGTACGCGCCCCGCGCCGACGCCGACTGGCACCTGCTCGCCGGTGACGAGTCGGCGCTGCCCGCCATCGCCGCCGCCTGCGCGGCGCTGCCGATCGACGCGACCGGCCGGGTGTTCATCGAGATCGGCGGTCCCGCCGACGAACTCTCCTTCCCGCTGCCCGAGGATGTCGAACTCACCTGGGTGCACCGCGGCGACGCGGCTCCCGGTGAGCGGCTGGCCGCCGCCGTGCGCGCCGAGCCGTGGCGCGCGGGGCAGGCGCACGTGTTCATCCACGGCGAGGCCCAGGCCGTCATGCACGATCTGCGCCCGTACGTCCGCAAGGAGCGCGGTGTCACCGCCGAGTGGGCGTCCATCTCCGGCTACTGGCGTCGCGGCCGCACCGAAGAGGGCTTCCGCACCTGGAAGTCCGAACTCGCCGAGGCCGAGAAGGCCGCGCCCGCCGGGGTCTGACCTACGGTCGAGGGCATGCCCGGCGATTCCGAACAAGCTCTTCCTCCACTGCGTGACCGGCTGCGGGCCGCCCTGCCCGCAGCCCTGAAGGCTCGCGACCGCACCGCGGTCGCGGCCCTGCGCTCGGCTCTGGCCGCCATCGACAACGCCGAGGCGGTCGACGCCTCCGATGTCCGCGCGGGCGCGATCGAGGCTGCCGGGGGTCTCGGCGCTGCCGAACGCCCCCGCCGTGAACTCACCGAGTCCGACGTCGACGACATCGTCCGCGCCGAGATCGACGAACGCGACAGCGCCGCAACCGATTACGCCGCGGCCGCCGGTGGGGCCGCGCGTGCCGCCGCCCTGCGCGCCGAAGCCGCCGTCCTCACCCGCCACCTCTACGGGCAGCCATGAGACCGTGCCGTGCGGTCGAAGCACCCCGCCGCTCGGCTCCCGGGCCTCAGATCAGCGTGCCGATGTACCGCCCCGCGAACCAGCGCTGAATGACCCGGACGATCGGCCCGCCGAGCCGGGTGTACCAGGCGCCGGGGCGGGCGAAGGCCTCGACGATCCCGTACACGGACCCGTCGGCCTGGTCGTACTCGACGGCGAAGAGTTCCTCGCCGACCTCGGGGTGGTCGGGCAGCGTGCCGTAGGCGAAGCCGCGACGGTCGGGTTCGTCCAGCACGTAGACCACGCGGCAGTGGGCCCGGAACCCGAGCCGGCCTATGCCGAGGCACATGGTCATCTCCGTGCCGGGCGCGGCCACCGGGCTCGTGGCCGACACGAAAATCCCGGTACCGCGCTGCATGCGGTACGCCAGGATCTGCGCCCCGGCCTCCTCGAACAGCGCGCGGCCCGAACCGATTCGGCGGCGCAGCCGGAAATGGTGGTAGCCGGGCGGGAATTCGCCGCGGGTCGCGCCGACCTCGGCGTAGGTGAATTCGACCGTGGCGGGCTCGTGCGTCATACCCCCATCCTGGTCTCGCGACGGTGCCGCCTTCAAGGATTCGCCAGTGGTTTCAGTCGCACCTGGACCGTGCGCAGCAGCCCGAGCGGATTCAGGTAGGCCCGGTCCCGGCGCAGCCCCCAGTGCAGGCAGGCCGACACCGGGCATCCGGCGTGACCGGCCTCCAGGGAACCGATGGTCGATCCGCGGAAAACCCTGCGCCCCAACGGAACCCCGGCGCGCACCGGCTCGTATGTGGTCCGTAGCCCGCCCGCGTGATCGATGGACAACACGGGTTTGCCCGCCACCGTCCCGGCGAAGGCGACCGTGCCGTCCCCGGCGGCGAGCACCGCCTGCCCGGCGCGGCCCGCCAGATCCACCCCGCGATGCCCGGGTAGCCAGTCCCGCTCCGGCGCGTCGAAGGCCCGGACCACCGCGGGTCGCGGGCGCAGCGGCCAGCCGAATTCGCCGGCGGGCGCCGCGCTGCCCGCCGATGTCACCATCACCTGCCCGAGCAGTAGCCCCGGCAACCAGCCGAGGGTTATCGACACGATCGCTCGCATACCCCTCAGGGTGCGCCTCCGACCGCCGCCCGGGACTACCGTGAACCGGGAATGTGGATGGGCCGCACGGATGTGAACACCGTGCTGTCCAATCCCGGAACATGCCGCCGACCAGCAGGAGAACGTCATGGGCTCCGCCGAGCCGCGCCCCGAGACCCCGATCGAAGCCGAGGCGCAGGAGCACGATCGCGAGCTCGCCGCCGAACCCGCCGACATCGACTACCGCTTCACCCTCGCCAACGAGCGCACGTTCCTGGCGTGGATGCGCACCGGCCTGGGCCTGCTCGCGGGGGGCGTGGCCGTGCACGAGTTGGTCCGCCCGTTCACGCACCACGGCATTCGCAGCGCGGTGGCCCTGAGCTGCATCGTGCTGGCCGCGATCATCGCCGTCGGCGCGTACGGGCGCTGGAAGCACGTGCAGGCCGCCATGGAACGCGGCGACCGGCTGCCGCGCACGCTTATGGTCCCGATCCTGGCCTTCGGCATCGCCGTCATCGCGGTGCTCGCGGGGTACGGGCTGCTGCTGTCGTGAGCAGTCCCGAAGCCGGGCTGGCCGCCGAGCGCACCGCCCTGGCGTGGCGGCGCACGGCCATCGCGGCCATGGCCAACGCGGTGCTGTTCCTCAAGGTCACCTACACCAGCGACTGGCCGCCGCTGACCGGGCTCGCGCTGCTGGCCACCGTGAGCCTGGTCGTGGTGAGCGTGGTGTGCGTGCATCGCAGCCGAATCCTGCACTCGCACAATCGAGGTAACTGGAGCGGTGGGCGGCGCGGGATCACCGCGGTCGCCGTGGCGGTGACCGGAGTCGCGGGCGTCGCCGTCGTGCTGGCCCTGTACTACGCGGTCGAACTGGGCTGAGTTCGAGCGGTCCAACGGTTCGCGGGAGGTCGCCCCGCTCGCGGTCCCGGCCTGGTCCGGCGCGGTGCGCCCACCCCGGGCAGGGGGCGATTTCATCTCTGCGGACCCGGCCCGTAAACTGATCCAGCGGTTTGCTTCAGTGCGGACCGACTTCGCGCGCCCAGATCGAGGCCGCCGGCTGGTCCCCCTGATTCGATATAGCGGGTTCCGGTGGCCGTGGGCGCCAGGGCAGAGATCGCCGATTTCTGCGACAACCAGCAATGAAAGGGTTACGAGGCCATGCCCGTCGTAACAATGCGGCAGCTGCTCGACAGCGGCGCCCACTTCGGTCACCAGACCCGTCGGTGGAACCCGAAGATGAAGCGTTTCATCTTCACCGACCGCAACGGCATCTACATCATCGATCTTCAGCAGACGCTGACCTACATCGACAAGGCCTACGAGTTCGTCAAGGAGACCGTCGCCCACGGTGGCACCGTTCTCTTCGTCGGTACCAAGAAGCAGGCCCAGGAGTCGATCGCGGCCGAGGCCACTCGCGTCGGCATGCCCTACGTGAACCAGCGCTGGCTGGGCGGCATGCTCACCAACTTCGGCACCGTGCACAAGCGCCTTCAGCGTATGAAGGAGCTCGAGGCCATGGAGCAGACCGGTGGCTTCGAGGGTCGCACCAAGAAGGAAATCCTCATGCTCACGCGTGAGAAGAACAAGCTCGAGCGCACCCTCGGCGGTATCCGGGACATGGCCAAGGTTCCCTCGGCCATCTGGGTCGTCGACACCAACAAGGAGCACATCGCCGTCGGCGAGGCTCGCAAGCTGAACATCCCGGTCATCGCGATCCTGGACACCAACTGCGATCCCGACCTGGTCGACTACCCGATCCCGGGTAACGACGACGCGATCCGTTCGGCCGCGCTGCTGACCCGCGTTGTGGCGTCCGCCGTCGCCGAGGGCGTGCAGGCTCGTGCCTCGCGTGCCGCCGGTGATTCGAAGCCGGAAGCCGGCGCGGGCGAGCCCCTCGCCGAGTGGGAGCAGGAGCTCCTCGCTTCGGCTGCCCCGGCCGCCGAGGCCGAGGCCCCCGCCGCGGCCGATCCGGCCGCCACCGCCGACGCCTGAGAGTCGCACGGCATTTGTTCACCTTGCCGCCCCTTCCCGTTGGGAAGCGGGCGGCAAGGTGTGACCACCCCAGACCACACAGAGGAGGATCGCCGACATGGCGAACTACACCGCCGCTGACGTGAAGAAGCTTCGCGACCTCACCGGCTCCGGCATGATGGACTGCAAGAAGGCGCTCGAAGAGAACGCCGGCGACTTCGACAAGGCCGTCGAGACCCTGCGCATCAAGGGCGCCAAGGACGTCGGCAAGCGCGCTGAGCGCGCCACCGCCGAGGGCTTGGTCGCCGCGCAGGACGGCGTCCTGATCGAGATCAACTCCGAGACCGACTTCGTCGCCAAGAACGCGGAGTTCCAGGAGCTGGCCAACAGCATCGTCGCGGCCGCCGCCAAGGCGCGCCCGGCCGATCTGGACGCGCTCAAGGCTGTCGATCTGGGCGGCAAGACCGCCGACCAGGCCGTGCAGGAGCTGGCCGCCCGTATCGGCGAGAAGCTCGAGCTGCGTCGCGTCGTGTCCTACGACGGCAATGTCGCGACCTACCTGCACAAGCGCGCCACCGATCTGCCCCCCGCCGTCGGCGTGCTGGTGCAGTTCACCGGTGAGGGCGATGTCGCCGCCGAGGCCGCTCGCGCCGCCGGCATGCAGGTCGCCGCGCTCAAGGCCAAGTACGTCACCCGCGAAGAGGTCCCCGCCGACCTCGTCGAGAAGGAGCGTGCCATCGCCGAGGCGACCGCGCGCGAAGAGGGCAAGCCCGAGGCCGCGCTCCCGAAGATCGTCGAAGGCCGCGTCAACGGCTTCTACAAGGACGTCGTCCTGCTGGAGCAGTCGTCCGTGACCGACAGCAAGAAGACCGTCAAGGCTCTTCTGGACGAGGCCGGTGCCACCATCACCGCCTTCTCCCGCTTCGAGGTCGGCCAGGCGTAATCGCCTGCCAAGCCTGAAAAGGCCCTTCTCCCATCGTGATTCGATGGGGGAAGGGCCTTTTCGCTCTTTGTCGCGCTACTTCGGGATGACGATCGGCCCGCAGTTGTTCGCGCCGACGTAGCAGCCGATCGCGGTGAGTATGGACTGCACCAGGCTCGCGGATCCGGTGCCGAGGGAGCTGCTGCCCGAAGCCGCCGGGGCTTCCGCCGTGGCGGTACCGGCGGCGGTGATCAGTCCCGCGGTGATGGCGACGACGGCGGCGCCGGTGCGAACGATGCGGCTGGTGGAAGTCATGGCGGCAGCGTACGGCGGTGTCACCGATTCCGGATGCCCCCGAATCTCGGGGCGGCCGCCGCGCCGGTGGCGGGCATCGGCACGGCGCGGAGCCCGCCGCGCGGGCGCTCGCTCACAGCGTCCAGCCGGTGGCCGCGGCCCAGGTCGACAGGCTCTGCAGGCCGGGGTGGGCGGCGCGCAGGGCCGGGACATCGGGGGCGGGGGAGTCGTCGGTGTCGAAGAAGGCGAACATCTTGGCGACCTGTTCGTCGAAGGCGCGCAGGGCCTCGATCGGCACGCGTACCGTCCGGTGCGGCAACCCGGCCGGGCGGGCGAGGGTTTCGGCTATCTCGGTGGGGGTCAGGACGTCGCCGGCGATCTCCACCGTGCGGCCCAGGAACTCGTCGGGGCGGTCGAAGGCGATCGCGGCGAACTCGCCGATGTCGCGGATGGAGATCAGCGCCATGGGCTTGTCCGGCGCCACCGCCAGCGACAGCACGAGCTCACCGTCGACGCGGGCCGGTTTGTTGTAGGTGGCGAAGTTGTCCATGAACAGCACCGGGCGCAGGATGGTGGCGGGCAGGCCGAGCGCCCGAATGTGGTCCTCGATCTGCTCTTTCGCCGCGTAGTACTCCACGCCCGAGTTCTTGTGCGCGCCGCTGAGCGAGCTGTACACCAGGTGCGCCACGCCGGTCTTGGCGGCCAGGTCCGCGACCATCCGGCCGTGCACGATCTCCGCGGCCACGGCGTCCAGGCTGATGTTGACCCCGGACATCATGGTCAGCATGAGGAAGACCCCGTGCGCGCCCTCCATGGCCGCGCGCACCGATTCCTCGTCGTCCAGGTCGCCGGTCACCAGCCGCGCGCCCGCCGCGGCCAGCGCCCGCGCCCGGTCCGATTCCGGATCGCGGACCAAAGCCCTTACTTCCCAGCCTCTTTCGAGCAGCGCCGTCGTCGTGGCGGTGCCCTGCCTGCCGGTGGCTCCGATGACCAGTACCGGTCCGTTGTGGTTCGTCATGTCCTGCTCCCCTGTCGTGGTGTTGTGTTTTCCACGGTAGGAATTCGGGCACGAACCTGTCCTGGCAGTGATACTGCTACCCGGGCACTCTGTACGGGGGATGGGCGAAATGGTAAGTGGTGACGGTCATCCGGACGTTCCGGAGTCCAGATACGCGCAGCTGGGCCGGTTCCTGCGCGCGGCCCGGGGCCGCCTGCGACCGGCCGATGTCGGGCTGCTGCCGTACGGCGACCCGGCCCGCCGCCGCACCCCGGGTCTGCGCCGCGAAGAGGTGGCGGAACTGTCCGGCGTGAGCTTGACCTGGTACACCTGGCTCGAACAGGGCCGCGCCGTCGAGACGAGCCGCCAGGTGATCGACGCGCTGGCCCGGACCCTGCGCCTGGACGCCGATCAGCACCGTCACCTGCGCGCGCTGGCCGGTCACGCCGAACCGGACGACGGCGGGGCCGCGGCCGACAACGCCCGGCTGCAGCGCCTGGTCGACGCGGTCCTGCCGAATCCGGCGTCGATCTTCGACCGCGATTTCGACTACGTCGTGTGGAACACCGCCTACGTCCGCGTCCGCCACGATCCGCTCGATCTGCCCCCGCGCCGGCGCAATCTGCTCTGGATGATGTTCACCGACAAGGAGAATCGCGCCCGCATGCCGCGCTGGGAGTTCGCTGCCCGCGCGGTGCTGAGCCAATTGCGCGACGCCACCGGCAGCCGGCCCGGTGATCCGGGGCTGTCCGCGCTGGTGTCCGAGCTGAGCCGGGAGAGCCTCGAATTCGCGCGCTGGTGGTCCGAGTACCCGGTGGGCCGGTTCCGGCCCGCCACGATCACGGTGGCGCACCCGGAGGCCGGGGATATCGAACTGGAGCTGTTCCAGTTGCGTCCGGCCGAGGATCCCGGCCTGTTGCTGGTCGTGCAGGTCCCGGCGACGCCGCTGGCCGCCGAGCGGATCGCGGCCCTGTCCGAGCCCGCCACGCCGCCGCGCGATGTCACGAATTCGGGCACGGTATAGAGGGTCGCCTCATGGCCGTGACCGTCCGTGGTGCAGGATAGACGAAAGCTTGTAGCCGTCCCGCGCATCGCGTTGCGCCGGGATGGTCTTTTCATGTGCGTGGCTGCGTTCGAACCGCCCCAGGACAAGGAGACCGATGACGGACCCGGATACGGCGCCCGACCGCAAGGGCTATCGCCGAGTACTCCTCAAGCTCGGTGGGGAGATGTTCGGTGGTGGGCGGGTCGGTCTCGACCCGGATGTGGTGCAGACCGTCGCGGAGCAGATCGCGGAGGTCGTCGAGGACGGGGTCCAGGTCGCCGTTGTCATCGGCGGCGGCAATTTCTTCCGCGGCGCCGAGCTCGAGGAGCGCGGTATGGAGCGCGCCCGTTCGGATTACATGGGCATGCTCGGCACCGTGATGAACAGCCTTGCGCTGCAGGATTTCCTGCAGAAGCAGGGCATCGATACCCGCGTGCAGACCGCCATCACCATGGGCCAGGTCGCCGAGCCGTATCTGCCCCTGCGCGCCAAGCGGCACCTGGAGAAGGGCCGCGTGGTCATCTTCGGCGCCGGTATGGGCATGCCGTACTTCTCGACCGACACCACCGCCGCCCAGCGCGCGCTGGAGATCGGCGCCGAGGTGGTGCTCATGGCCAAGGCCGTCGAGGGGGTCTACTCCGACGATCCGCGGGAGAACCCGGACGCCACCATGTTCACCGAGATCACCCACAAAGAGGTGATCGAACGCGGTCTGAAGGTCGCCGACGCCACCGCGTTCAGCCTGTGTATGGACAACCAGATGCCCATGCTGGTGTTCAATCTCTTGACTAAGGGCAATATTGCTCGCGCGGTCGCCGGTGAGAACATCGGCACGCTGGTTCGGTCGTGACCGACGAGAAGAACGATGACGCTGTGGAGGAAACGCCGTGATTGAAGAAGCGCTCTTCGAGGCCGAGGAAAAGATGGAGAAGGCCGTCTCGGTGGCGAAGGACGACCTGGGTTCCATTCGGACCGGTCGCGCCAATCCGGGCATGTTCGCGCGGATCGTCGTGGACTACTACGGCTCGCCCACGCCCATCACCCAGGTCTCCAGCATCACCGTGCCCGAGCCGCGCATGGTGGTCATCAAGCCGTACGAGCAGGCGCTGATGCAGGAGATCGAGAAGGCGATCCGCAATTCGGATCTGGGTGTGAACCCGACGAACAACGGCGACATCATCCGCGTGTCGATCCCGCAGCTGACCGAGGAACGGCGCCGCGAGATGGTCAAGCAGGCCAAGTCCAAGGGTGAGGACGCCAAGATCACGATCCGCAACGTGCGCCGCAAGGCCATGGATGAGCTGGGCCGTATCCAGAAGGACGGCGAGGCGGGCGAGGACGAGGTCGGCCGCGCCGAGAAGGATCTCGACAAGACGACCGGCAGGTACGTCAGCCAGATCGACGAGCTGGTCAAGCACAAGGAAGCCGAGCTGCTCGAGGTGTAAGCACCGCTGCTCGAGGTTCTCCGGACGGCCGGCGCACGGCCGGGGGTAGGGACGAAACGACAAGTGAGCGACAGGACAATCGTGGCCGAGAAATCCACCGATGCGGTGACGCCGCCGGTCGAGGGCACCCCGGAGACGGCGCCACCGGCCGCGCCCGCGGACCGCGCCGAGGCGCGGCCGCCCGCGGTGGAGCCGGTTCCGGCGCAGGCGCCCGCCTCCAAGGCCGGGCGCAACCTGCCCGCCGCCCTGGGTGTCGGGTTCGGGCTGGGCCTGTCGCTCATCGCGATTCTGCTGTTCGCGCCCGAGGTGCTGATCGGGGTGATCGCGGCGGCCGTGGCGGTGGCGACCTGGGAGGTGGCCAAGCGCCTGCGCGAGGCCGACGTCCTGGTGCCGCGGGTGCCGCTGCTGCTGGGCGGGCAGGCGATCATCTGGCTGGCATGGCCGTTCGACACCGCGGGCGTGCTCGGCGCGTTCGGTGCGAGCGCGCTGGCGCTGATGGTGTGGCGGCTGTTCGACCACGGGTTGCGCGCCACCCCGCGAAACTATCTGCGCGATACCGCGATCAGTGTCTTCACCCTGGCGTGGGTGCCGTTGCTGGCCGCGTTCGCCGTGCTCATGTTGCTGCAGGACGACGGCAATCTGCGCGTGCTGACCTTCATGATCCTGGTGGTGTGCTCGGACGTCGGCGGCTATGTCGCGGGCGTGCTGTTCGGCAAGCACCCCATGGTCCCGGCGATCAGCCCGAAGAAGTCCTGGGAGGGCTTCGCCGGATCGCTGGTCTTCAGCGTCATCGGCGGTCTGCTGACGGTCACCCTGCTGCTGCAGGCCAATTCGATGATCGGCGTGCTGCTGGGTGTGGGCCTGGTGGTCGTCGCGACCACCGGCGATCTCATCGAATCCCAGATCAAGCGGGAGCTGGGCATCAAGGACATGGGCACGCTGCTGCCCGGCCACGGCGGCATCATGGATCGCCTGGATTCGATGCTGCCGTCCGCGTTCGTCTCCTGGCTGGTGCTGACCGCGCTGCTGTGAGTTCGCTACCCCCGTGGAAATCGTTGCCGCGCAGTAGCACTCGCTGATCCCGGGCGCGTGTGTGCGGGCGGGGTGCTACGGTCGAGCTGAATGTCCGCAGGCATACAGGGGGTTGACATGGCGCATATCGAACGCGTCGAAATGCCGGATGGCACAGTCATCTTCGCTCGGATCGAGGCCGTGGACGAAGCGGCCGAGGCGGGCCTGGACGGCGGGGCGGGAGCCGATGTCGGGCTGCGCGACACGCTGCGGCTGGAGAATCTCGGCAGCACGGTGCGCAGCGTCGCGGCGTCGGTACACGCCGGGCTCGACGGTATGAAACCCGATCGGGTGGCGATCGAATTCGGCCTGGAGTTGGCCTTCACCGGCGGCGGCGTCTTCGCGGTGCTGGCTTCGGGCGGCGCCAAGGCTTCGGTCAAGGTCGCGCTCGAATGGGAACCGGCTGCCGCCACGGCCTAGGGGGCCCGCACCGTGCGTGATCACGCCGAGATCGAGGAGCTGTTGCGCGCGGCCACCGCGATCGTGCTGACCGACGCGGTGAAACCGCAGGCCAAGGGCACGGCGTTCCGGGTGGCGCCGCAGTACGCGGTCACCGCCGCGCACGTCGTGCGCGATCTGGGTAAGCGGGTGCGGCTCCGGTTCGGTGCGGACGACTGTTTCGCCGAGGTGATCGCCGCGTCCGCGGCCCCGCGCGGCGTCGACGCCGGCCGCTGGAGTTTCGACGATCACGCCGTGCTGCGGATCGAGCAGCCGCAGGAGGTATCCGCGCCCAGCGTGCTGCTGGCCGAGCCCGCGCTGCAGAACGGGGACCGGCTGATCGTCTGCGCGCTCAACGCCGTGTACGTGGAGCAGGCGGTCGAGATCTACCGGTCGTACGTGGTCCGCGACGTGCATCCGCCGCGGTTCTTCACCATCGACTCCGCGGATCGTTCGGTCATCTCGGGCATGTCCGGAGCCCCGGTGTGGTCGGTCCGGCACGGCGGCGTCGTCGGCCTGGTGAAGGGCACCGAGGGTTTGACCGCCGCGCAGGGCGGCGCGGTGGCCGCGCTGCTGGACGGCCTGCGCAGGCTGGACGCGCCGGAGCTGTACGACGATCTGGTCCGCGCGCATGACCGGCAGCACGGTGTCGATCGCGGCTGGTCGTACGGGCTCGTGGGCGGCGAGACGATCATCCGGCGCTGGCTGGTCGACGTGCACGCGCTGCTGGCCCGGGTGCCGCCCGCGGCCGCGCGGAACGTGCCGGTCGCGCTGGTGGACGAGCTCTTCCGGGACGCCCTGCCGCCGGAGCCGGATCAGTTTCCGACGCTGCGGGATCTGGCCGAGTACATCGGGACCGAGAGCCACGATCCGAAGTTCGGACTGGCCAGGTTCTGCGCGCTGGCGCCGCGGTACCTGCCCGCGGCGCCGGAACCGGTCATCGACGGGCTGCAGCGGATGCCGCGCACGATCATCACCTCGTCGCCCCAGTTTCGCCTGTTCGAGAAGCGGTTCCTGGCCGACCGCGCGGTCCCGTCGCCGACCACGACCCTGTTCGGGGTGATCCGGGCGGGCGACACCCCGGTCACCGACGATCGGGTCGATACGGTCTACCGCTACGAGGTCCATCGCCGGGTCGGCGAGCAGGACATCATTCCGCTCGCGCAGTCCGCACCGTGCCCGAGCTACGCGCACGCCAAGCAGGGCGTGAAGGCGGTGCTGGACGCCTCGCTGCGGGAGCTGGGCGCGGAGTCCGTCGAGTTGGTCATCGCGCTGCCGGACGAGCACCTGACGGAGGAACCGCTGTACCGGTGGCTGCGCCCGGACCAGCGCCCGTTCGGCAAGTATCTGCTGCGGTTGCGGCGCAGCCGGACGTGGGAGAAGGACAACGAGCAGCTCACCGAGCTGCGTCAGCGCTACGAACGCCTGCGCGCGCGAGACTTTCGAGCCCTGCACTGGATGGAGTGCGTGGATCCGCGCGGGCAGGTGCTGGCCGAGCTGCAGGAGCTGTTCGTGAGCGCGGATCAGAACCCGTGCGACGGATTCGGGGTGGACGAGCCGCCGACCGTGCCCATGCTGGCTGCCTCGGAAGCGAATTCGCTGCCGGTGACGCTGTGGCGCGACGAACGCTGCCCGGAACACCCGGCGGCGGAGGATGATTGCGCCGGCGCGGTGTTCCGCCGGACCCTGCTCGACCGGCTGGGGACGGTGCCGCCCATCGACTGGTACGGCACGATCTGGCGGGAGCAGCGCAGCTCGGTGGAGTCGGCGGACCGGGACGACTTCTGGCGCAAGATCACTTTCATTCTGGACAAACCGGGCGAGAGCCGGCGTCGGCTACCGCTCGCGGGACCGGAGCCCTCGGGGAGAACGGCGATATGACAGCACCGAACTGGCATGTGTTCCACGGTTCCGGCGAGCCCCGCCCGGACGGGTGGGCGGCGGTGCCGCCACCGATGATCGCGCGCACCTTCAACGGCGCTCCGCTGGTGCCCCCGCCCGCGCCCGGCGAGCAGTCCGATCAGGTCGAGCGCAAACTCGGGCGCAGCGGCATCGGCGCGCACCAGTTGCGGCCCGAGGATCTCGACGTCATCAACGCGGCGCTGCTGTGCCGGCGTCCGCTGCTGGTGAGCGGCGCACCGGGCCTGGGCAAGTCCGCGCTGGCCTATCTCATCGCCCGGGAGCTCTCGCTCGGGCCGGTGCTGCACTGGCCGATCACCAGCCGCAGCACCCTGCGCGAGGGGCTGTACCTCTACGACGCGCTGCGCCGGTTCGAGGAGGCGAGCATGCCGGACGTGCGTGAGCGCGGGGCCGGGGTGGACGTGGCCGACTACGTGACGCTCGGACCGCTGGGCACCGCCCTGCTGCCGTACGCCACGCCCCGGGTGCTGCTCATCGACGAAATCGACAAGGCCGACGTCGATCTGCCCAACGATCTGCTGCACGCGTTCGAGGACGGCGAGTATCACATCGACGAACTGCGGCGCATCCGCGGTCATCAGCCGGTGGTGCAGGTCTTCAGTCACGAGGGCCGCGAGCGGGTGCCCGTGCACGAGGGGTCGGTGCGCTGCAACGCTTTTCCCATCGTTGTGATGACCAGCAACGGCGAACGCGAGTTCCCACCGGCCTTCCTGCGTCGCTGTTTGCGGTTGCGATTGGCGAAACCCGAACGCGGGCAACTGGAAAGCGTCGTGTCGGCCCATCTCGGACCCGATGTGGTGCGCGACTACAGCGATATAATCGAGGTCTTCATCAGACGGCGCAACGAATTGGGAACGTTGCCGACCGACCGGTTGCTGATCGCTCTGCACGTGCTGACCCAGGCCACCGGCCCGGACGGCATGGAGCAGCAGGATCGGCAACTGCTGGCCGAACGCCTGATGCAGCCCACCGATTCCGGAGGCTGAGATGGAGTCGAAACTGCTCGAACTCCTCGCAGCGCTCGATGGGCTCGATCTGGACGGCGAACTCATTGCCGAGGCGCTGTGGCTGTCCGAGCACATCGGCGATCAACCCGCGGACCCACCCGCCGCATCGGGGCCATCGCAGCCACCCGACGAACCACCGGCGGCGTCGGCGTGGGCCGCGCCCAGCGTCGACAGCGTCGCGCTCGTGCCCCGGAATCCCTTCGTGGACAGTCTCTCCGGTCGCAGCGGATGGGTGCCCGCGCACAGCGAGGTGGGCGTGCCGGTGCCGTCGCCGCTGGGGGAGAGCGAGCGGATCCGCGCCGAACTGCGGCCGCTCGCCGGGCGATTCCCCGAGCCGCGGCAGCGGATCTTCGACGAGGAGGCGTCGGTGGAGCACACCGCGCGCACCGGAATCCCTTGGCCGGTAACACGATCCGGACTGGTCCGGCAGCGGGACGCCGTCCTGGTCTTCGACCGGCACCCCTCGATGGCCGCCTGGAGCGGGCTGGCCGCCGCGGTGCGCGCGGTGGTGGAGTCGGTCGGGTTCCGGCGGGTGGAGTCGTGGTACCTGGACGAGGACGCCCAGGGCGGGCTGCGACTGGCGGCGGACGTCCGTGCGCCCGCGGATCGCCCGGTCTCCGCGCTGCGCGACCCCTCGGGCCGCCGGGTGATCATGGTCTTCTCCGCCTGCCTCGGAAACGCCTGGGGCTGGGGCGAAGCGGCGGCCGAGCTGGAGGCGCTGGCGACCGCCTCGCCCGTCACGATCGTGCAACCATTGCCTAACAGCTTGTGGGCGCGGACCGGCCTGGACTGGGGGCGCGGACGAATAACACCCATGCTCGCGGACAGCCCGTCTCCTCTGCGCGTGCTCGCCGGGACCGGCGGCCGCACCCTGCCGATCCCGGTGCTGGAACTGACACCGGGCTGGATCGCGCCGTGGGCGCAATTGCTGGCCGGTTACCGGCGGATCGCCGGGTACCCGCTGCTGCAGCGGCCCGAACCCGGCGGCGAGCACGCGCGCCCGGACACCCTCGCCGTGCGCCAGGACGCCGAACTCGGCAACCGTCCCCTGGATCGGGTCCGCCGATTCCGTTCCGCCTCGTCGCCGGAGGCGTTCCGGCTGGCGGCGTGCCTGGCCCAGGTCCCGCTGCTGCTGCCGATCATGCGCCTGGTGCAGCAGGCCGTCCTGCCCGGCACCAAGCCCAGCGTGCTGGCCGAGGTGCTGGCCGGCGGTCTGATCGAGGCCGGCGGGGCCGCGCCGGCCGCGCCCTACACCATGGCCGAGGAGAACCGGTCGTTCGCGTTCCGGCCCGGCGTGGAAGCGATTCTGCGCGAGGCCGTTCCGCGCAGCGAGGCCGCCCGCGTGCTCACCGCGGTCTCGCGCTTCGTGGCCGAGCGGTACGGGGTGCCCGGCCAGGTCTTCCCCGCGACGCTGTCCGATCCGGCCGACAGCGACGGTTCCTCGTTCGCCTATCTGTCCCCGGATGTGCTGCGCCGCATAGCGCCGAACTTTCCCGAGTCCCCGCCCGAACCACCGAACGTGGAACAGCAGCGGCGATACGCCGACCTCGCGCGGACCGCCTTCACCGTCGCCGAATTCGGTGAGCTGGACGAGGCCCTGACCTCCACGCGCGCGGCGCTGGCCACGGTCCCGGTCGGGCACGAGGCCCGCTTCGAACTGCTGCGCATGCTCGCGGTCCTGCTGCACCGGCGCTGGCAGCGCGATCGGGACGCGAACGATCTGGACGAGGCGATCGCGGTGTCCAAGATGGCGATGAAGGAGGGCCCGGACAGCGACGCCGAGTTCGCCGCCTTCGCGACCTTCGTGGGTGAGCTGCTGCTGCAACGGTATTCGGCGGTGGGCGGGGTCGACTACCTGACCGACGGCACCCGCGTGCTGCGCGCCGCCCTCGACGACACCGACCCCGAGGACCCGGTCCGTCCCCGGCTCTGCGAACGGCTGGCGGACGCGTACCTGATGCGGTGCGAGGCCGCGAGTGAACCGCTGCACGGCTGGCAGGCGGTCGATCTGTACGCCGCGGCGGCCGAGTCGATCGAGGACGAGACCGGGGACGCCAATGCGGTACTGCTGCTGAAGATCACGCGCGCCTACCTGCACATCGCCGAGGTCTCCGCGTACCCGGAGGACGATCTCCCGGACCGTGTCATCGAGCAGTTCCGCTACGCGGCGGCGTTGCTGTCGGTGCCACGCACCGCCGAGGTGTACGTGGCCCTGTTGAAGGCGGTGCGGGTTGCGGCCCGGGCCGCCGAGCACGCCGCGGTCCCGGCGGGGCTGCCCGTGCGCATGTCCGAGATCCTGGCGGGGGTCTCGGTCGGAACGGGTATGGGGGAGTTGGCCGATGCGCGCAATGTGCTCGACTCGGTGCGCACCGACTCGGGGTGATCGGTGAGCGATCCACCCGCACCGATACGCCGCCCGGCCACGCGCTGGGCGGCGTTCGGCGTGGCGGTGGTGCTGGTCGGGCTGGGTGCGGGCCTGGGTGCGGTGGCCCTGCGCTACACCCTGCACTGGGCGAGCGCGCTGCTGCTGCGGCAGGTCGTGCCCGCGTATCCCGATGATGCCGGGGGACAGGCGATTCCCACCGGTCCGGTCTCGGGTCTCGGCTGGTTGCTGCCGGTGCTGCTCGCCGCCGCCCTGGCCGCGGCGGCCGCGCTGTCCCGGCTGGGGCCGGGGCATGTCAAGGGCACCGACGGGGTGATCGCGGCCGTGCACGCGCGCGAGCTGGGCGGTCTGGGCGCCGGCGCCGCGACGGCCAAACTGGCGGGCACCGCGGCGACCCTGGGCGCGGGCGGATCGGGCGGAACCGAGGGCCCGGTCGCGGTGATCTCGGCGGCGCTGGCCGGAACCCTCACCCGGCGACTGGGTCTGACGCCGGGGGAGCGCGCGGTGCTGGTCGCGGCCGCGGTGGGCGCGGGGGTCGGCGCGCTGTTCCAGGCGCCGCTGGCCGGGGTGCTGCTGGCCGGGGAGGTGCTGCGCAGGCGCGGCGTCCACTGGCGTGTGGTCCTGGTCGCCGTGCCGGTGACGGCGGTGGCGTTCGGGGTGTTCGCCGTGCTGTACGGCCGTCGCCCGATGTTCGGGTACGCGGACCTCGGCGCGCTCTGGGATCCGGCGTCGTTCGGGCCGCTGCTGGTGGTCGGCGTGGTCTGCGGGGTCCTGGCGCGTCTCTACGCGTGGACCTTTCATCGCGCGGGCGCGTGGACGGCCCGGATCCCGTGGTGGCCCGAATGCACCGCGGCCGCGGCCGGCGCGCTGGTCGGGCTGATCGGGCTCATCCTGCCCGCGACCCTGGGCACCGGCTACGGCGTCGTGGCCGGCGAACTGTCCGCGGTGGCGCTGGCCGCCGCGCCGCTGTGGCTGCTGGCCGTCCTGCCGCTGGTCAAGATCGCCGCCACCTCGATCACCCTGCAATCCGGCGGTGTCGGAGGGGTTTTCGGCCCCGCGATGGTGATCGGCGCGACCGCCGGGGCGCTGTGCTGGCGGCTCGGGACCGAGGTCGGGCTCGAGCTCGGGCCGGCGGCGCTGTTCGTCATGGCCGGGCTGGCCGCCTGTCTGGGGTCGGCGGTGCGGACGCCGATCGCGGCGCTGGTGCTGGCCGGTGAGGCCGTCGGGGCGGTGGTTCCGCCGCTCGGTGTGGCGGTCGCGGTCGCGGCCGCCGTCTGCTGCGCGGGCGCGGTGTCGCTGTTCCCGTCCCAGGCAGAATCCGAATTGCCAAGGGGTTACCGGCAATTGAGTGAAATTCGAAGGCGCTTACCGGCGCTGTCCGTTTCGGTTATGTTGAGAAGTGGTTCGGAAACGACGGGTCCGAAATGAGCCGGGCACGCGCCGGAGTCCGGAACGGGTATCGCGGGCGAATCGGTGGGGAGGGCTATCCGATGCAGGAAGAAATGCTATGCGGCATACCGGATTTGACGGAACTACCGCTGGATCGACTGATCGAATCGGATCGGCCCGACGTGCGCGCGGCCCTGGCGACCGCGCTGAGTCGCCGGTCCGCGCTGGGAATCACGCTCGCGGGGCACAGCCCGCCGCTGCCCGGCCGAGCTACCGGTGATCGCGTGCGATCGGTCTGACCGCGAATGACGGTGGTGTCGACGATGCGTGGATCGGGCCGGCTGGAGACAGTGCTCATCTCGGCCGGGGAGATCGACGCCCTGGCGATGCTGGACGACGACCCGGGCACCCCGGCGTTGATGCGGCGTGCTCGGTCCAGCCGCACCCTGGCGTTTCTCGCGGGTGTGGCGACGGCACTGGGCGAGACGCCGCCCGAGCGCACCGCCCGCGCGGGCCTGGACACGCTGATCGCCGTGCAACGGCTGCGGCCGCGAGTGGTGCGGGATGTCGTGCGCCATCCGCGCTTCGGCGCGTGGGCGGCGATCTGCGCGACCGAGATGCACACCCCCGGCGGCCGGGCCCCCGCCGGTGTCGCGCACCTCGCGTCCTTCGCCGCGACGGCCGCGGCGCGCGCGGGACTGGCAGCGGAACTGGACGTGCCGCGGGTCGGCGACGCGGTGGTGCTGCCCGGACTCGGGTGCTGGAGCGGACATACCGCGCCGATCGCGCGGGTACGCACCGGTCCCGGCGGCGCCGTGCTGCCCGGGCGGGACTGGACGCCGCTGCGCAGGCTCACCGCGCACACGCGTTTCGGCGCGGTCGCGGTCGAATTCGATGATCTGCCGCCCACCGCCTCGGCGTGGCCGGAGGTGGTCCAGCCCGTGCGTGATCCCTGGGAGCGGTGGCCGGACACGGATTTCGAGCGGTGGAACGAGGTGTTCGCCGACGCGCTGGCGCTGCTGTGCGCGGCGGTGCCCGAGCTCGCCGCACCGCTGTGCCGCGGGCTGTACGCGCTCGTGCCGCTGTCCCGGCGGACGTGCCCGTTCACCAGTTCGACCCTGGTCGACGCCTTCGGCACCGCGGCCACGCTCGCGCCGGGCGGCGTGGCGGGCGCGGCCACCGGTCTGCTGCACGAGTTCCAGCATTCCAAGCTCAGCGTGCTGATGGAGCTGACCCCGCTGATCGCCGTGGACGGTCCCGCCGATCTGCCCTCGCCCTGGCGCGCGGACCCGCGGCCGGCCAGCGGTCTGCTGCACGGGATCTACGCGCACGCGGCGGTTGCCCGATTCTGGCGGCGCGCCGCGACCCTCGGTGTCCGCGAGTCGATCCCGAGCCCGGGGTCACTGTTCGAGCAGACGCTCGCGGCGTGCGAGACTCTCACTCGCTCCGGTCGATTGACCCCGATCGGCAGCCGATTCGTGGACATCATGCGGTACACCGTGCTCTCCGATATCGACAGCGCCGGATTCGGGGGCGGTGGCTCGGGTGGCCCGGACTCCGACGACGCGGCGCCACAGCCGGGAAAGGACTGAGACGGGTGTCGTCTCCGGTTTATCGGGTTTCCCCCGGCGAGTCGATCGCCGTTCTGTACGCGCCGGAGGACTCGGTGTGGGCGCTGTGGCTACAGCAGCTCGGCCGGGAAACCGGGCGCGACATCCGAATTCGGCGGCTGGACGCGGCGGGCTCGTTCGATCGGGGCGCGGTGGGCACCCTGATCATGGTGGTCAGCGAGCATCTGCTGCGCGTCGCCGAACGCACGCCCAGCTTCTGGCGCGGGGCCGCGGCCGACGAGCGGCGGCTCGCGGTGATCGTCGGCACCGGGTCGGTGCCCGCGGCGGCGGCACGGATTCCGGCGGTGGACCTGCGTGCCCTGCCCGATGCCGGGCAGGCGCGAGCCAAGGTCGCCCGGGTGCTCGGCCTGCTCGAGCACGTGGCCGCGCCCGAGACCCTGCGCCAGGCCGCGTGGACGCCGGTGGAGTATCCGGGCAGGCAGTTGTTCGTGGACTACCGGTCCCAGTCGGTGCCCGGCTATCAGGCCAAGTGGTTCTACGGTCGCGAAGGCGAGATCGATGAGATGCGCGCCGCGCTCGCCAATTCCGGCGCGGTGGTGCTGACCGGCACGGCCGGCACCGGGAAGTCCTGGCTCGCCGGGGCGTACGTGCACCGCTTCCGCTCCCAGTACGACCTCATCGCCTGGATTCCGGGTGAGAACGGCGTCGCCATGCGCACCGCGCTGGCCCGGCTCGCCGAACCGCTCGGGCTCTCCGATTCGCTGCCGCGCTCCACCGTGTACCGCGATGTCGTGGAGGCGTTGCGGCGCACCGACATTCGCTACCTGATCGTGTACGACAATGTCACCCCGGACGATTCGCGGTACCCGGGGCAGTACCCGCTGCCACGGAAACCGGCGCTGCTGTCGGAGGTGGTGCCCTGGGGCGGGCGCGGGCACGTGGTGTTCACCTCGAAGGTCGCCACCTGGTCCGAGCCGCAACAGATTCCGATTCCGGCGTTCAGCGTCGCCGAGGGCGCGAGTTTTCTGCGCAGGCACGTGGCCGAGCTGGGCGACGGGGTGGCCGAGCAGTTCAGCCGGGTGCTGGACGGCAGCCCGGTGCTGTTGAACGCGCTGGCGCACCTCGGGGCCCGCGGTACCGACACGCTGGACGAAACACTGTTGGACAAGGTGCGATCCGCGCCGCTCACCCTGTTGCGCGGGGCCGGGTACAAACACGCGGGGTCGATCATCGGCGACTCGCTGCGCCCGCTGCTGGACGAGCCGCGCGGCTCCAACGCCTGGGCGGCGGGGGAACTGCTGCGGCTGCTGACCGCGTTCCACGCCGATCAGCCGATCTCGCTGGCGCTGCTGACCTCCGATCTGGACAGCGGCCACCAGGGGCGGCGGCTGTCGGACGAGCTGGCGGCGGCGCTGGGCAACGACAACCGCAGGCGCGTCGTGCTGCAACTGGCCACGCGCGACTCGGTGGCGCAGCTGTGCGCCGATCCGCTGACCGACACCGGGCGGGCGCTGACCATTCACAGCATCCCGTGGTTCGGCATCCACGACTTCCTGCCCAAGGATGTCGCGGAGACGAATCGTCATCTCGCGCACCAGGTCATGTGTGACGCGGATCCGCGGCGCATCGACCGGCCGGCGCTGTGGTTCCGGTACGAATGGCTGTGGCAGCAGCTCGCGCACACCGAGGTGCTCACGTGTGCGCGAGTGGCGCAACCGGATTCGCCGTGCGCGCGACTGCCCGAGCTGATCGCCAACATCGTGCGGGCGCTGCGGGCGCAGGGGGAATTGACCGCGGCCTCGGGGCTCGGGGAGCAGGCGGTCGCCGCCTGGTCGCCGGTGCTGGGCGCCGGTCACATCGGCGTCGTGCGGATTCAGCAGGCCACGGGGAACGCGCTGTGGCAGCTGGGCCGGCTGCAGGAGGCGCTCGGGTACGCGAAGGCCGCGCGCGACGGGGTCGAATCCCAGCGCGGGGAGTACCCCGAGGAATACGTCGCCGCGGGCGATCTGCTCGCCGCGTGCCTGCGCATGTCCGGGGACTGGGAGGGGTCGGCGCGGGTGAATCTGGCCTCGCATGCGTGGGCCCGCACCTGCCTGGGGGACGCCCACCTCGAAACACTGCGCGCCGCACACAATCTGGCGGTCGCCTACCGCATGGTCGGGCGCTTCTCCGACGCGATGGCGCTGGACACCGCCAATTACGAAGCCCTGCGCGGGGATCTGTCGCTGCGCGGGGACGACATGCTGATGCTGCACTGCCTCAACAACATCGCCCGCAATCATCGGGAGCTCGGGCACTACGAGGAATCGGTCGCGGTGCAGGACAAGGTGTTACGACGGTTCCGGGAGCTGGTCGACAATCCGCGGCATCAGCATCTGCTGCGGGGGCGCAAGAACATGGCCGTGTCCTATCGCAAGGCGGGGCGGTATCCGGAGGCGCTCGCGATGCAGCAGGAGGTGCTGCACGATCACATCGCGGTGTACGGGCCCGAACATCCCGAATCGATCGCGGCGCGCACCAACGTGGCCAACGACTTCCGGATGACAGCGGACCCCGCACAGGCGCTGGAATACGCGCGTGAGGCGCATCAGCTGGGTACCGGGCTGCGCAGCGCCCATCCCTTCACGGCGGCGTGCGCGGTGAACTACGCGGCGGCCCTGCGCGCGCTCGGGCGTTCGGGCGAGGCCCTGGCCCTGGACGAGGAAGCAATCGCGATCTTCGTCCGGCGGCTCGGGGAGGATCATCCCTACACTCTGGCCGCGCAGAGCGGGCGGGCCTCGGACCTGGCCGCGCTCGGGCGGCTGGACGAGGCGGTGGAGCTGGGGCGGGACACCCTCGAGCGGTCGCGCCGGATTCGCGGGCCCGAACATCCCTACACGCTCCAGTGCGCGACGAATCTGAGCCTGGATCTGCGCGACAGCGGCGCGGACGAGGAGGCGGGCGCGATCGAGGCCGAGACGCTCGCGGGCTACGTGCTCACCCTGGGGCCCGATCACCCCGAGGCGAAGGCGGCACTCGCGCGGGTGCGGGGTGTCTGCGACGTCGAGCCGCCGCCGATGTGAGGGGTACCCGGCGGCGGACGTGCGCGGCGGCGGCCGCTCGCAGGCCGCGACGGTGGCCGGGTCCTGCCGGCGGGGGGCTTCTTCGCGCTAGTGCGCCTTCTTCGCGGCCCGGCGCAGCTGCAGGATTCGGGTGCCGCCGACCAGCGCGGTGACCAGCGCGCCGACGATGACCGACAGCAGGACCAGGACGCCGATGGGCAGGTTCCAGTTCCAGGCGAACAGCGAGACGTGGGCCTGCTCGAGGTTCTGCAGGATGAAGACCAGCACCACGATGCCGAGGAGCGCGGCGAAGACGAGGCCGACCCAGGCATAGCCCGCGCGGGTCTTGGGGACGCCCCGATCGGTGTTCTTGTCCGTGTGCGGAGTCGGTTCGGCTCCCGGGTTGGGTACGGCGTCGGTGGTCATGATTCGATCATTGCCGATCGCTATGACCGGTGCACGTATTTCGCCCGGTATCTCTGATATGTCGTTTCAGCTCGCCGTTTGCCGCGCGGGCCCGGCCGGATCCGGGCCGACTGTGACGAGCGCATCGCACCCCGACGGCCCGGAACCGGGTTTCGGGTGGAACACTGGAGGGGTTATGACTGCCGCCCCCTTGCCCCTGGTGTTCGACGCCCCCCGCCGTGGCCTGCCGCCGCGGCATCTCGCCGACCTCGATTCGGCCGAACGCAAGGCGGCGGTGGAGGCGCTCGGATTACCGAAGTTCCGCGCCGACCAGATCGCGCGACAGTACTACGGCCGCCTGGTCGCCGATCCGGCGCTGATGACCGATCTGCCCGAGGCCGTGCGCGCCACGATCGGCGAGGCGCTGTTCCCGCAGCTGCTGACCACGGTCCGGCACATCTCCTGCGACGACGGCACCACCCGCAAGACGCTGTGGAAGGCCGGCGACGGCACCCTGCTCGAGTCGGTGCTCATGCGCTATCCGGACCGCGCGACGCTGTGCATCTCCAGCCAGGCCGGCTGCGGTATGGCCTGCCCGTTCTGCGCGACCGGCCAGGCCGGCCTGACCCGCAACCTGTCCACCGCGGAGATCGTGGACCAGGTGCGCGCCGCGGCCGCCGCCCTGCGCGACGGTGAGGTCGCCGGTGGTCCCGGCCGGCTGTCGAACATCGTGTTCATGGGCATGGGCGAGCCCCTGGCCAACTACAAGCGGGTGGTGAACGCGGTCCGCCGGATCACCTCGCCCGCCCCCGACGGCCTGGGCATCTCCCAGCGGAACGTGGTCGTCTCGACGGTCGGCCTGGCTCCCGCGATCCGCAAGCTCGCCGACGAGGATCTCTCGGTGACTCTGGCGGTGTCCCTGCACACTCCGGACGACGAGTTGCGAGACACGCTGGTGCCGGTCAACAATCGCTGGCCGGTGGCCGAAGTCCTCGATGCCGCACGGTATTACGCCGACAAGTCCGGCCGCCGCGTGTCGATCGAGTACGCCCTGATCCGCGACGTGAACGACCAGCCCTGGCGCGCCGACATGCTCGGCAAGAAGCTCCACAAGGCCCTGGGCTCCCGCGTCCACGTGAACGTGATCCCCCTGAACCCGACCCCCGGCTCGAAGTGGGATGCCGCCCCCAAGCCCGTGGAACGCGAGTTCGTCCGCCGCGTGAACGAGCAGGGTGTGCCCTGCACCGTCCGCGACACCCGCGGCCAGGAGATAGCCGCCGCCTGCGGCCAGCTCGCTGCCGAAGGGTGATGTCCGATCGGGCCGAGGTGAAATTCTCGGCCCGGCGGCGAGCAGAATATTCGGGCGCGATAGCGACTACTTGCCGGTCGGTGCGATCTCGATTCGGCGCTCGGTCAGCAGCCTCGCCAAATGGCGAGTTGTTTTGTCGTCGAAACCGATTGTCGTGACCTGTCCGATCCAGGGTTCGGCGGCATCGACGATGCGGGCCATGCTGCGGCGGAGGGCTCGCTGTGAAACCCCGAGCCGCGTAGCGGCTTCCGACCACCAGCGGTAGCCGAGTTTGCCGTCTCGACCGTACAGTTGTAGTGCCATCGGATCCTGCCAACTCAGATACGGTTGCGTGGTGAGCAGATCGTAGGCGGGGGTCAGCTCCCATATTCCGTTGGGTGCCTGCCGGATCGACAGATTCTTGGCATGGAGATCCCCGTTGCCGATGAGGTAGCTGAACGCCGCGATCTCGAGGACCTGCAGCGTCGCCAGCGGACCGGAACCCATGCCGAGTGACACCGCGTCGGCAAGGCCCGTGATGGCCTCCTGCAACGAGACGCGATACTTCGCTGCCGGGTACCTTCCCAGGATCTGGCACGCGTCCTCCTGCGCGAGCCGTCGGACCTCCCCGCCTTCGATGACTCGATCGAACCTGTCGACGAAGAGTGCGGGGACCCCGTTCCGATCGGTGGCCAGGTGGTGAGTGGGTGTTCGTATGCCGCAGGCGGCGGCCATGTCGAGGAAGAAGTTCTCGTTCTCGACCAGGTGTGGATGATCCGGTGGATTGAGTTTGAGGATCGCCGGCCCGCTCCGGGTGGTGATCGGAGTCGAGATCATTTGCGCCGATACCTTGATCTGGACGCCTGGCAGCGCCGTTCGATCCAGGTCGTCCGGATCGGCCGACGTCGCGCGGGTGAACAGGGTGGCGAAGTCCGCGTCGGTGGTGTCCGCCGTTTCGAACAGCGGTTGTGGCTCAACGGGATTCGCCCCGGTTGGGAGTACCCGTACGTCGCCGATCGTATCGGCGCCCACGGCCAGGAGCAGGCTGAGATGATCGTCCTCGCTCGTTCGTGTTGCCGTGGTGATCGCGGTCAGGCGCAAACCCTCGGGCAGCAGGCCCGCGAAGAATGCGGGCACCGATCCGCCTGTCGCGCGAAAACGCCTGTTCTGCTTCGGCAACGTGAAGGCGACGGGAGGGGCCGCTGGGTCGTTGAGGTAGTCGGCGTCGTAGGCGAATACGACGTCGTCACGTTCGCGGCGGAGCTGCCCGGCGAGGCGATCGGACTTGTACACGTCAGCTACGTCGACGTCCCTGAGCCGTGCGAGGTCGATCGGCTCGGTCATATCGAACCGTCCTCGGTCGTGTGCAGCGCGACCGCGCGCGGGGGAAGCGATCGTGTGTCCGCCAACGGCATGCTGACCAGGGTCAGTCCGAGGGCATCGAGGATTCGTAACGACGTGGTGAGGGTCGGAGACGTTCGACCGGCTTCGAGATTGCGGACGGACGACAGGCCGACGTCTGCCAGGTCGGCCAGATCGAGTTGAGTCAGTCGCAGGGCGAGTCGGCGCTCGGTGATGGAGGCGCCGAAATCGACGAGTGGTCCGGCTGTGCCGGACGTTGGACGGCGCCGGGGTGTCGATCGCATGGAACCTCCTATCGTTGCTATCGCAATGATAAAGCCGAGCGTGCCGCCAAAGTTCGAGGGAACCGCCGACCTTCGCGGCTTAGCGTTGCTATAGCAACGATAGCGTGCGAGATCGCCCGCGATCGACCACTTTGCCCGGTCTATCGTTGCGATGGCAACGATAAGAGGTATCGGCTACACCGGAACGATCGTCGCGACTATCTCGTGGATCGTGCCGTCAGGGATACGGAACGTCTCGGTGATGTCGACCGTCATCAGGGTGATGCCTACCACGCCGGAGTCGAGGAGGTAGCGGGCCGTCACCACGTCGCCTTCCTCGGTCATATGTAGGTCGCGGACCGTTTGGATGATTTTGTACTGGAGGCCATGGTTCAGGTCGTGGGCCAACTGGGGGCCCGAATAGCCGGTTTGCAGGCCGGCCTCGACGCGGGTGGCGTTGGGGGCGAAGGGGACATCGCTCGCGTCGTGGGAGACGAGGGCGTCTATGTAGGCGCGGCTGATCGCCTGGCGGGGAGTGTCGCCGGGGGTCGGGGCCGCGGTGGCGAGTCCCGGACCCAGGGCGAGAGTGGCTGCGGCCGTCACCGACAGAACTGCAACCTGTTGTAATTTCATGCGCTGAATGCTGTCTCGAGACGCGCTCTCACGCAATCGAATCGGGTGAAAAACCAAGCGGCTCGGTCGCCTTCGGCATCCGCGACAGCAGATGGGTGGCCGACAGGTCCGATTCGGAGGGACCGTTGAAGGTCTCGGGAAGCCGAGGTGGTGGGATAGAGGGGTTCCCGCGGAATCACCCCAAAAAACGGCGGGCGGCGCGGGCCCTCCCACACCATGAAAAAAAAAAAAAAACACACAAAAATAAAAAAAAGC
>NZ_JBSHMS010000051.1:0-35275 GCF_053645575.1 Nocardia sp. NPDC055321 | reverse complement strand
TCGGCATGATCCTTCACTTCCGGACCGGCGGCGTCGGGGATCCGCGTCAGCGCATCGTTGATGGCCTTCACATGATCGGCGGAGATCTCCCCGGCGCGTTGCGCTGCGGCTACGAGCGGCAATTTCGGCGGCCGGGTGCTCGAACCCACGGACACCGTCGACAGCAAATCAGCGTTGCGAACGCGGGCAGCGGCCTCGGCGTACGAGAGCCGCAGTGTTTGCTGCAGGAACAGGATCAGGCTCTTCACGCCCGCCCGAGGGCCCAGGTCCCGTGCTCCGCATTCGAGTGCGAACCGCTGCTTGACGGCTTCGAGTTTGCGGAAGCTGGTCTCGAGCTCCTGCATGACCTCGATGACCTCGTCCTTGCCCAACGAGTACATCGGCAATTCGAGCAGGTTCTCCACCGCGGCGCCAAGTGCTTTGGCACTCGTCGCGATTGTGGGTACCTTCCTCGATTCCATGCCTCTATTCTACGCCTTGATAGCGAGCATGAATAGCCCAATTCTGTTGAAATACAACGCAATTCGGTCATTTCTCCGCCATTATCAAGCCATTGAATCAGCCGAAATCTAGCCTCCTGTATTGAGCAGAACAGACACCCCTCCGCGCACCACCACCGCGTCGCCGATTGCCACACTCGGCACATTTCCGGTGGCAAGGTCCGGCTTCCCGTCCCCGTTGAAATCAGCGGTGGTGATGGAGTTGGTGCCGACCCCCCACAGCGAGCCGTCGTAGCCGTCGGGACCGCGCAGCACGGCCGTGCGTGCCCCCGCCGGCGTGTGATTGGTGAACACACTGATCCCGAACCCCGGAAGCGGAAAGTCGTTGACGGCCGCGACATCCGGGCTGCCGTCCCCGTCGAAGTCGGCCACGGCGAGGCCCTCGGTCACCACGCCGTAAGTGCCGTGCGCGCGGGTCACCTCACCGATCAGATCGTTCACGACATCCTCGCCGAACTCGGCGGCGGGCGCGCCGGGCGCTGTTCGATTGAGTCGCACGCTGAACCCGCCCGCCGTGCGCGCCACGATCAGATCCAACCGGCCGTCGCCGTCCAGGTCGGCGAGTTGGGCGTCGGTGCTCGTGACCACCCATTCCTGCGTGACGGTGAAGGTCGGCGTCGTGGCCAGCGGCGGGGTCGCGTTCACCAGGATCGCCACGTTGCCGGTCGTGGTGTTGGACACCACGATGTCGTCGCGGCCGTCGTTGTTGACGTCGCCGATCGCCAGGCCCTCGGCGACACTGCCGCCGAGGAACTGTCCGGGCGGCGCGAACGTGAGGGGGCCGTCCGGTCGAGTCGTGTTGAGCAGCACGGTGATTCCGAGCCCGAACGGCAGGCCCGCGTCGCCGGTGACGAGGTCCAACCGGCCGTCGGCGTTGATGTCGACGGTGCGCACCAGCGACGGGAACGCACCCGTGGGGAGATTGATCGGGGCCGCGAACTCGGGCGTCGTCCCGCCCGCGGGGGTGAGGTTGCGCAGGATCGAGATCCCGTTCGCGCCGGTGTCGAAGAAGTTGGAGGTCAGGATCTCCGGGGCGCCGTCCCCGTCCAGATCGGCGATCTCTAAAGCCAGCGTCCCGACACCGGCCGTGAACTGGCGCGGGGCGGTGAACGCGGGCGCGTCCGCGTGATCGGGGGTCGTGTTCAGCAATACCGACACACCTTCCAGCCCGCCGTGCGTGGTGCCGCCGACGGTCGCCGACCCGGCATTGGCGGTCACGATGTCGGGCTTGTCGTCGCGGTTGACGTCGGCGCCGCGCAGCACCCACGGCGCGGTCCCGGCGTCGAAGGAGAACGGACCCGAGAACGCGGTGCCCGCTCCGCCCGCCGGGCCAGTCGCGGGCGCTCCACCCGCCTGCCCGCCCGCGAACGACATACTCGCGGCGAGCGCGGCACAGACCATGACTTGAGACCTCATGCGGGGGACGTTAAGCGCGCTCCGCCCGCACGTCACTGACCCGCCCGGCCGCATGGTTGACCTTCGGGGCCGCGCGCCCGGCCAATCTCATCCCGATCAGGTGAGGCCTGATCCCGGTCCCGGTTGGGATCCTGCCCGAATGTGGTCCGAGCCTGGCTGCGGCCTCGTCGGCCGACCCCACCGGTTCTCGGGCTTTCCGGCGAAGTGTTCCAGACAGGGGTACCGAGATGTATGCAGGAATCGCGCGCGCGGCGGCGGTTGCCGCACTGGCCGTGCCGCTCGTCGTCCGGGCGGCGCCGACGGCCCTCGCGGACCAGGGCGGCCGGGCGGATGTTGCCGACCAGACGCCGGTGGAGGTGGATCAACTGCGCAGGAACGCCGACGCGCCCTACATCTGGATCAATATCTGCGTCCATATTCCGACACCGGGATCGGCCACGCTGGACTGGTGCTTCCCGTAGCGGACCGCGTCCGGGATCGGCAGGCGGCGGGGCTCGTCCCTCCCCGCTGGAGTGCGCCGCTCCTCGAGTGCCGAGTGCGCGGTCCCCGAGTCCGTCGCAACCCCTGCGGCGGCCTCCCGGGAAGTATTCGCGCGGAACGTGGTCACACCCACCGGTCGATGAACCCTGCCGCTCCGATCGCGGGATCGGTGCGGAGTTCGGCCGTGCCGAAGCACGCCGGCAGCAGGGGACACGCTCGACACTCCGTCACAGATCGCCTCCACGGGTGGGGCCGTGGTGTCGTGGGATCGTCCAGGGCGGGCTCCGAGGCGCCCCGGACGGTCATCGGCTCCGGTCCGGAGCCGTATGCGGGCAATCGCTCATCGCACGGTCATGACCGCGATGGTGTGTCGGTTCGCGGGAGCGGGGCGAAGTCGGAGCACGCTGGGACGGTAAGCAATTCGACGACAGAACCGGAGACGTGGGTGGAGTTGCGGGACGGGGGTGTCGCTACCGCGCGCAAGGGCATGGTGCGACTGCCGGGCGGCGAGTTCGTCATGGGGTCCGAGGATTTCTTTCCGGAGGAGCGGCCGCTGCGGGTTAGCGCGGTCGATTCGTTCTGGATCGACGCGCATCCGGTGACGAACACCGAGTTCGCCCGGTTCGTGCGCGACACCGGGTACGTGACGATCGCGGAGCGCGCGCTGGATCCGGCGGCGTTTCCGGGCGCGGAACCCGGCGATCTGGTGCCGGGTGCGCTCGTGTTCAGCCGCACGAACGGCCCGGTGCCCCTGGATGATTGGCGGCGGTGGTGGTCGTACGTGCCGGGTGCGCACTGGCGGCGTCCGGGCGGGCCGGGCACCGACCTGGACGGGCGCAACCAGCATCCGGTCACGCAGGTCGCCTACGCGGACGCGGCCGCCTACGCCGCGTGGGCGGGTAAGGCGCTGCCGTCGGAGCAGCAGTGGGAGTACGCCGCTCGCGGCGGGCTGGACGGCGCGACCTACACCTGGGGAGCCGAGTTCGAACCGCGCGGGCGGCGGATGGCCAACACCTGGGTCGGGCGGTTCCCGTGGGAGTTCGTGCCCGGTCGCGGGCAGGGGGCGCAGCCGGGAACGAGCAGGGTCGGCAGTTATCCGCCCAACGGATACGGGCTGTTCGACATGGCGGGCAACGTCTGGGAGTGGACCACCGGGTACTACGACGAACCCGTCGCGAAGGCCGGCGGATCGTGCTGTGCGCCGCGGGCCGGCGAGGCGCGGCAACCGGGGGAGTCGTTCGCGCGCAGGGTGATCAAGGGCGGGTCGTATCTGTGCGCGCCGAACTACTGCCTGCGCTACCGCCCGGCCGCTCGCCAGGCCCAGTCCGAGGACACCGCGACGTGTCATATCGGGTTTCGGTGCGTGCTGCCGGGATAGGTGCGCGACACTCCGCGCCGACCGGCGGTGGGGCATCGGCCGGGGAGTTATCGCAGGTTATCCCGTATTTCGTGCGCCGGAAACCCGCCGGAGTGGCATCCGCGTATGGGTGAATTGCCTGCTTAGTCTCGTCCTATGACACCCATGGACGATGAGCAGTCTTCGCCCGAGGTACCCCACTCCGAAAACACCGCGCCGGAAGGCAAGAAGCATTCGCGGCGCTCGCTGCTGGGCAAGCTGGCCGCGGCGGGCGCGGGCGTGGCCGCGCTGCCGCTGGTCGCCGCCGCGTGCGGGAAGGACTCCGACGGCGACGGCCCGCCCGGGTACGGCACCGGCATCAACGAGGGCTTCGACGGTGACATCGAGCTCGATGTCCGCGACTCCACGCCGGACTGGGGCCCGTTCGAGGTGAAGAAGGCCCCGGAGGGGGCGCCCAACGTCCTGGTGATCCTCTACGACGACACCGGGCTGGCATCCTGGTCGCCGTACGGCGGCCGGATCAACATGCCGGTCATGCAGAAGCTGGCCGACAACGGCCTGACCTACACCCAGTGGCACACCACGGCGCTGTGCTCGCCCACCCGGTCCACGATGCTGACCGGGCGCAACCACCACGTGAACCGGTTCGCCTCGATCACCGAGGCCACCAACGGATTTCCCGGCGCGGCCGGCCGGCTGCCCGCGCAGTGCGCGACGGTCGGGCAGGTGCTCCAGGACAACGGCTACAGCACCTTCTGGGTGGGCAAGAACCACAACGTGCCCGAGGAGGACGTCTCGAGCGGCGGCAGCAAGTCCGAATGGCCGCTGGCCAAGGGCTTCGACCGCTTCTACGGGTTCCTCGGCGGCGAAACCAATCAGTGGTACCCGGACCTGACCGAGGACAACCGGTTCATCGACCAGCCCTACGCCCCCGAGCAGGGCTACCACCTGTCGAAGGACCTGTGCGACAACGCGATCAAGATGCTGCGTGATCAGCGTTCGACCAATCCGTCCAAGCCCTGGTACATGTGGCTGTGCCCGGGCGCGAACCACGCGCCGCACCACAGCCCGACCGAATACGCGGAGAAGTACAAGGGGCAGTTCGACGACGGGTACGAGGCGTACCGCGAATGGGTGCTCGCGCGCATGATCGACAAGGGCATCATGCCGCAGGGCACCCAGTTGACGCCGCTCAACCCGCTCCCGAAAGACGTTGCGCTGGAAGCGGATATGGTGCGGCCCTGGGACTCGCTCAACGCGGACGAGAAGCGGCTCTTCTCCCGGATGGCGGAGGTGTTCGCCGGATTCTCCGAGTACACCGACGCCCAGGTCGGGCGGGTCATCGAGTTCCTGGAACAGACCGGGCAGATGGACAACACCGTCATCTTCTACGCCGCCGACAACGGCGCCTCCGGTGAGGGCTCACCGAACGGGTCGGTGAACGAGAACAAATTCTTCAACGGCTACCCGGACGATCTCGCCGAGAACATGAAGTACATCGACACCCTCGGCACCCCGGACACCTACAACCACTACCCGACCGGATGGGCCGCGGCGTTCTCCACGCCGTTCCAGATGTTCAAGCGCTACGCGCAGTTCGCGGGCGGCACCTGCGACCCGCTGGTCATCCACTGGCCCAAGGGAATTCAGGCCAAGGGGCAGATCCGGCACCAGTATCACCACAGCACCGACATCGTGCCCACGATCTACGACGTCACCGGTGTGACGATGCCCGAGACCTACCGCGGGGTGAAGCAGTATCCGCTGAACGGGGTCTCGATGCGCTACACCTTCGACGACGGCGACGCCGCGACCGAGAAGAAGCGCCAGTACTTCGCGATGCTCGGCACCCGCGGGATCTGGGAGAACGGCTGGAAGGCCGCGGCCGTGCACGCGGCGATCAGCGGCGAGGGCAACTTCGACGAGGACAAGTGGGAGCTGTACCACGTCGACGAGGACCGCTCGGAATCGAAGAACCTCGCGGACGAGAATCCGGACAAGCTCAAGGAACTCATCGCCGCCTGGAACGAAGAGGCCAAGGACAACTTCGTCCTGCCGCTCGACGACCGCACCGCGGTCGAACAGATCGGAGTCGAACGGCCGCAGGCGGAACCGCCGCGCGACAAGTACGTCTACTACCCGGATGCCGCGCCCGTGCCCGAGGGCGTGGCGGTCAACATTCGCGGCAAGTCGTACAAGATCCTGGCCGAGGTCGATCTGGCGCAGGACGCACAGGGCGTGATCTTCGCGCACGGCTCGCGGTTCGGCGGGCACACCCTGTTCGTCAAGGACGGCACCCTGCACTACGTCTACAACTTCCTGGGCATCGCCCCGGAACAGGACTTCGTGTCCTCGGCCCCGATCACCCCGGGCAAGCACACGCTCGGGATGGAGTTCGATCGGGAAAGCACCGGGCCGAACGGCGAATCACTCGGCACCACAACGCTGTACATCGACGGGGAGCCGGTCAACAAGGGTTCGATGCGCGCCCAGACCGGCAAGTTCACCCTCGCCGGTGACGGGCTGTGCGTCGGGTTCGACAGCGGTGACGCCGTGACCTCGCAGTACCGGACCCCGGGCACCTTCACCGGCGGCACCATCGAGAGCGTCACGATCGCCACCGGCGACGAGTCGTACGCCGACCTGCAGAAGGAAGCGGCGGCGGCGCTCTCGCGCAACTGATGTCGGTCGCCGCGCCCGCCGCCATCCCTTGCGGCGGGCGCGGCGCTCAGGTGAGCAATTTGGCCTTGGCGGCGGCGAACTCCGCATCGGTCAGCGCGCCGGAGGAGTGCAGCTCGCCGAGCTGCGCCAGGGTGGCGACCAGGTCCGTGCTCGGCGGCGCGGCGGGGGCGACGGGCGCGGCGGGCGCGGCCGGGGCGTACTGCGCGGCCTCGTACGCCTGTTGCTCGGCGGCGCGCTGCTGACCGCGGCGGTTGACCGCGTTGGCGGTCGCACTGGCCGTCCCCGCGACCACGGCGGTGCGTGCCACCGTGCCCAGCAGGCCGGGGCGTCCGATTCTTCCTCGTCGAAGCATGATGTCCCGCAACCTTTCTAGACGTCGACCAGGGCGGCGGTCAGCACATCGCGTGGTATCTGGACGTGCAGCTCGACCTCGCCGCCGGCCGCGCGCACCGCCTCGCCGAGCCCGCGCGCCCAGGTCTGCTCGTAGGCCACGACCACCGCCGAGTTGCCCGGGCGCAACGCCCCGCGCACCAGGTCCAGGTCCTCGTTGCTGATCAACTCCCGGGTCACCGTGAGCTCGCCCAGGCCGAGTTCGTCCAGGGGTTCGCCGAACTCCTTCTCCGTGATGAAGCCGTCGGCGTCCTTGGACAGGTACACCAGGTCCAGCACGCTCACGTGACCCGCGTCGACGACCGCGCGCAGCGCGCCGGTCACCTCGGGCGCGAGCGCGGTGCCGGGGAAGCTGAGCACGACCAGTTCTACCGGGCCCAGGCCCGCTGCTGATTCCGCCATGCGGGCCATGATTCGCCGAGCCCGCCCGCCCCCGCCTCATCCGACGCGGATGAGACGCGGGCGGCACAGGGATCCGGGGCATCAACTCGCGGCATGGCGTAGCGGTCGCTGCGCGAGGTGCCGCGCACGTGTTCCAGGCCGTCAGCTGTACCGATCGGATCGGCTTACCGCATCGCGTCGATGGTCTGGCATGGAGTGTCGTCGATAGGTCCCCGCTGCGCTTCGTCCGGGGACACGGAACTGCCTAGGGACAGCGCCGCCGGGGCCGGACCTGCCTCGGACGGCCCGCCCTCGGCGCCGCATCGGTGTGACCTTGCCGCCGCCGCGCGCACCGGTACCCGGCGCGAGGTGGGCACCGGATGCGGGTTCACCCGGTCGTTCACCTCGCACCGACACCGACTCGGCGGGGTGCCGGGGCATGGGCCGGCCCACGCGCCGCCTGGGCTGGGTGCGGGCCGGGCAGGCGGCGGCGTGGCCGGATGCCGGGTGGCCGCTCGAGGGGAATAGGGCGGGCATCGGCGAATCTCATCCCGAGCAGGTGAGGAATCGGGGGCGGGGTCCGCTCTAGCGTGAGCCGATGGGCGCCGTTCTGGGAGATCTCCTGCCGTTGGCCGTGGGTATCGCGATATCGCCTATCCCGATCGTCGCGGCGATATTGATGATCCTGTCCAGGAACGGCTCCGGGAGCGCGATCGGGTTCACCGTCGGGTGGGTCGCCGGGATCGCGGCGGCCACGACGGTCTTCGCGCTGATCGCGGGGGCGGCGGGCGGGACCGGGGAGCGTGAGCCCTCGGCCGCCGTGGCGTGGATCAAGATCGGTCTGGGGGTGCTGCTGGTGGCGCTCGCCGTCGCGCAGTGGCGGCAGCGCGGGGACAGTGATCCGCCGGGGTGGATGCGTGCCATCGACGAGTTCACCCCGGTGAAGGCTGGCGGGCTGGCGGTGCTGCTGTCGGCGGTCAATCCGAAGAACCTGCTGCTGTGCGTCTCCGCAGGCGTCGTGATCGGGGCAGCGGATCTGGGTGGCGGCGCCAAAGCCGTTGCGGTGCTCGTCTTCACCGTGCTGGCCGGCGCCAGCGTGCTGACGGTGGTGCTCGGGTATCTGCTGGCCGCGGGCCGGCTGAGGCCGGTGCTGGACAGCACCCGGGCCTGGTTGCAGGCCAACAATCACGCGGTCATGGCGATCGTGTTGCTGGTCATGGGAACGGTCGTGGCGGGCAAGGGCATCAGCGGTCTCTGACCGATCGGATCAGCCGGACGGGAGCGGTGGATGAGTAGGTCGACGTGGCCGGTGTTCGAGTCGCTCGAGGGCTATCGCACGTCGTGGCTGCGCCCGGACGTCATCGCTGGCCTGACCGTGTGGGCGGTGCTGGTCCCCGAAGCCCTGGCCTACGCGACCATCGCGGGGGTGCCACCCGTCGTCGGGCTGTACGCGGCCCTGCCCGCGCTGGTGCTGTACGCGCTGGCGGGCAGTTCCCGGCACCTGGTGGTGGGTCCGATGTCGGCGACCGCGGCCCTGTCGGCGGCCATCATCGCGCCGCTGGCCGGTGCGGATTCCGGTCGCTACGTGGCACTCTCGGCGGCCCTGGCGATCGCCACCGGCGTGGTGGGATTGCTGGCCGGGCTGATCCGGCTCGGGTTCGTGGCCGCGTTCATCTCCGAACCGGTGTTGAAGGGTTTCATCGTCGGACTCGCGCTCACGATCATCATCGGCCAGGTGCCCAAGCTGTTCGGCATCGGCAAACACGAGGGGAACTTCTTCCGGCAGGCGTGGGGCGTGCTGACCCATCTCGGTGAAACACACTGGCTCACACTGCTGGTCGGCGCGGCGTCGCTGGCGGTGGTCATGGGGCTCAAACGCTGGCTGCCGCTGGTTCCCGGGTCGCTGCTGGCGGTGCTGCTGGGAATCGCGGCGGTTCGGCTGTTCCACCTGGACGAGCACGATGTCGACATCGTCGGGCACATCGACGCGGGGTTGCCGGCGGTGGGGTTGCCCGGCGGCGTGAGCTTCCACGACTATCTCGACTTGCTGGGCCCGGCGGTCGGGGTGGCGCTGATCGGGTTCGCCGAGGGGCTCGGCGCGGCGAAAACCTATGCGGCCAAGGCCGGTTACGACATCGACGCCAACCGGGAGCTGCTGGGTCTGGGCGCGGCCAACCTCGGTTCCGGGCTGGCCTCGGGCATGGTGGTCAACGGCAGTCTGTCCAAGACGGCCGTCAACGGGTCCGCGGGTGCGAAAACCCAGATGAGCGGTCTGGTCGTGGCCGCGCTGACCGTCCTGACCCTGCTCTTCCTGACCGGGTTGTTCGAGAAGCTGCCCGAGGCCACGCTCGCGGGCGTGGTGATCGCGGCGGTGCTGGAGCTGGTCGACTTCGCCGCGCTGCGGCGGCTGTACCGGGTGTGGACCGAACGGCTCGGCAGCATCTACGGGCGGGCCGCCCGCGCGGACTTCGCCGGGGCGATCGCCGCCATGTTCGGCGTGCTGCTGTTCGACACGCTGCCCGGTCTGCTGATCGGCATCGGAATCTCGCTGCTGCTGTTGATCTATCGGGCCTCGCAGCCGCACGTGGCCCCGCTGGTGAAGCAGGGATCGCTGTGGCTGGACGCGGAACGGCACCCGGACCTGCCGCCCGGTCGCTCGGATCTGCTGGTGGTCCGGGTGGAATCGGGCCTGTTCTTCGCCAACGCCGATTACGTGCGCGAACGGATCGAGCAGCTGTGCACCGACGCCACCCGGCTGGTGGTTCTGGACGCGGAGACCTCGCCGAGCATCGACGTCAGCGCGGCCACCATGCTCACCCAGCTGCGCGACGCCCTCGCCCGCCGCCGCGTCGACTTCCGGATCGCCCGCTCGATAGGCCAGTTCGGCGACGCGCTCGGCAGCGCCGACACCGGTCCGCGCAGCATCGCGGTGTACCCGACCATCGGCGCGGCCACCGCGGATCTGCCGGACCGGGACGAAACAGCCGGTTAGACAGCCGGATCGGGGCTGCTCGGCGGCGCGGCCGGATCGGGCGCGGTGCTGATCAGCGCGCTCAGCCAGCGGGTGGAGGGATCGATGTCCAGCAGCACCGCCTTGAGCAGCAGCGTCAGGGGCAGCGCCAGCAGGGCGCCGAGGGCGCCCAGCACCCACGACCAGAAGATCAGGGCGAGGAAGGTGATCGTCACGCTGAGTCCGACGGCGTCGCCGACGAACTTGGGCTGGATCACCGACTGGATCACGACGTTGACCACGCAGTAGAACACGATCACCCAGATCATCAGGCGCGGGCCGCCGTCGAGCAGGGCCAGCAGCGCGGGCGGGACGAGCCCGAGCACGAATCCGATGTTCGGGATGAAGTTCGTGATGAACGACAGCACCGCCCACAGCAGCGGCAACGGCACCCCGAACAGCCACAGCCCGACGCCGTCGATGACGCCGACGATGAGGCCGAACACCGTGGACACGACCAGGTATTGGCGCGTTCCGCTCGCGAAAGCGCCCAGGGCGTAAGCGATGTCGGGGCGCACCGCCGCCACGATCTCCACCCGGCGTCCCATCGACATCGCGTCGAACGCCATGAACAGCAGCAGCGCCAGCACGAACACCAGGTTCGACAGCACGGACGCGAGCTCGCCCAGCGCGGACTGCAGCAGGGCGACCAACTGGTGAAAGTCCAGTCCGCTCAGCATGTTCGCGGTCTGGTCCTTGCCGATTCCGAAGCCGCTGAGCAGCGAACGCACGCCGTCGAGGAGATCGTCGAAACGCGCGGAGTAGTTGGGCAATTCGGTGGCCAGCTGCCCCACGGACACGATCAGCACCGCGAGCAGGCCGAGCACGATCAGGTACGCCGCGCACAGGGCGAGCGCCATGCCGACCCAGCGGGGCCAGCCGCGGCGCAGCGCCCAGGACTGCACCGGTTGTACGGCCACTGTGAGCATGAGCGCGAGGAAGGCCGGGCCGATGAGGCCGGCGGTGGCCTTCATCCCGGCGACGGCGATGACCGCGCCGGCGGCGGCGAGCAGCACGATCAGGCCGCGCGGGATCGACCACGCGAGATGCGGGGGCGCCGTGCCGATGGGGTCCGGGTCCACCGCGACCTCCTTGCATGCTGATGATTTGCCGGTTGCGGCGAAATGTCCGGTTCTGGCCGATAGGATCGCTGCTGTGTCTCTCGGCCGGTGTGCCCGGAACGCTTCGAGTTGTTCGTATCGGCGTGTGTACTGAGCGTTGATCACTCTCCGGTGGTGGTACTCATCCGTTTCGGATGAACCGCAACAAGATCATCTCCTTTCCTTAATCGAGGAAGTTCATCCACTAAACTCCTCGACGCAGAGCACCGCTGACATGCGAATGTGAGGCTGGGAGCGCAGATGACCCTTTCGCATGAATTTCGATCCCCGCTGTCACCGGGCCGGGTGGAATTCTCGACGTCGAATGTCACCGAAATCCCGAGACCGGCGTTCACGCCGGTTCCGCGTTCCGGGTTGATCGCCGAGCTCGACGCGTTCACCGATTCGCCGGACGGATCAATGCTGCTCATTTGCTGCCCGGTGGGAAATGGCAAGACCGTCCTGCTGGGCCAGTGGGCGCGCCGCCGCCGGACCCGGGCCAGGTACCGGCGCATCGCCTGGCTGAACGCGAACGAGCACGCCGCGCCGCGCGATGTGTGGCAGCGCCTGGCCGCGCAGCTGGGTCTCGACGCGTCGCCGCGCACGGCGCTGAGCACGGCGCTCGCGGACGCGGACGCGCTGGCCGAGGCGCTCTCCCGGCTCGGCGAACGCGCCCTGGTGATCATCGACGACGCGCACGCGATCACCGACCCGCTGACCCTCACCGGTCTGGAGCAGCTGCTGCTGCTCGCGCCGCCGAACCTGACGATCGTGATCTGCGGTCGCTACGAACCGCCCATCCGATGGCACCTGCTCGAGATGGGTTCGCGCCTGCGCCGCTGGGATTCGAGCAAACTCGCCTTCTCCGCCGCCGAGACCGCGCGGCTGTGCCGCGACCAGGGCTGCGACCTCGGCGAGCGGGAACTGGCGATGCTGACGGACCTGACCCGCGGCTGGGCGGCGCTGGTACGGATCGCGGCGATCTCGCTGGCGGCCCGGCCCGAGGATCCGGCCGCGGTGCTCACCTCGTTCGCGCGGCTGCCGGTTTCGGTGTCGGACCTGCTGGCCGGGGAGCTCATCGACACGCTCTCGCCCGGCGTGCGGCTGTTCCTCACGCACACCTGCGTGCCGGCCGAGTTCACCGAGCGGCTGGCACAGGATTTGATCGGCGGCGATGCCGGGCACTGGCTGCACGAGCTCGAGCGCATGAACTACCCGTTGACCACGGTCGTCCGCGACGGCGAGGTGTGGTTCACCTACCACCCGCTGCTGCGCGCCTACTTCCTGGCCGAGCTCAATCGGCTCGGCGACCAGCGCGGTGCGGAACTGCGGCTGCGCACGGCCCTGTTTCTGGAGGGAATCGGTGACCCGCGTGCGGCGCTGCCGCATCTGCTGGCGCTGCCGCGGCGCGAACCGCTGCGGAACTTCCTGGCCGAACACGCACTGAGTCTGACGCTCGCCGGACACGGCGCGGCGATATTCGAGGCCGTGGCGGCGGCCGAGCCGGGGTTGTCCGAGGATCCGTATCCCCGGCTGCTGCGCGTGGTGGACGCCCTCGTGAAATCCGATGTGCCCACGGCGCGAGCACATTTCGACGCCCTGCCCGAGCACGGTCCCGCGTCGTTCCTGAGTTCCGACGCGATCACCGCGCTGACGGTGGCGGTGCGGTGCGAGCTGGCGACCGCGACCGGCCCGGCGCCGGGGGACCCGGGCGTGCCGCCGGACCTGCCGAGTACCGGGCACGCGGTACTGGACTGCTACACCGCCATCGAGACCGCGACCGCGGCGCTGGTGCACGGAGATCCGGCCGCGGGGGAGGAGCGCCTGCGGCAGGGGCTGGCACTGGCCGAGGTGAGCGCCCTGCCGCAGCTGCGTCTGCGCGCCCTGGTCCGGCTGGGAATGGCGGCGGGGCTCGCCGGCGCGCTCACCACCATGCGCCGGCGCGCCGACTACGCCCTCGAATTGGCGACGCGGGAGCGGCTGCTCGACACGCCCGAGGCCGCGCACGCCTGCGCGCTGGCCGCGTTCGGCGCCTATCTGCAGGGTGAGACGCCCGACCTCGACAGGCTCGCCGCGCTGCGCGGCGAGCACATCCTGCTGGACGGCTCGGTCGGCGCGCACGCGGGGTGGCACACCCATCTCGTCGCGACCCTGACCGAATTCGACACCGCCCACGACCGCAATGCCGCCGCCGAGCTGCTGCGCACCGACTACGCCCGGTTGCTCGAGACCCATCCGGTCCCGGCCACCACCGCGGCCGTCGTTCCGTTCGTGGTGTGGTCCCTGCTGTCCGTGCGCGAATCCTACGAGGCGCAGTTGCTGCTCGAGCGGGCTCGGGCGCGCCTGGGCGACGCCCCGGAGATCGCGCTCGCGCGGGCGGCGCTGGAGGCGAACGCGCATCGTTCCCGCGCCGCGCTGGAACTGCTCGAACCGCTGCTCGACGAGGCGACCGCCCTGCCCCGGGTGCACCGGGTCAGCGCCTGGCTGCAGTACGCGGCGGCACACGACGAGTTGAACACGCCCACCAAGGCGCGCGACGGTCTCGAGAACGCGCTGCGCCACGCCGCGCCCGAACACCTCGTTCGCCCCTTCCTCGATGTCCCCGCCGCGCTCGACCTGCTGGACAGATTCGTCGGCGGCTTCGGCCAGTACGACGCCTTCGTCATTCTCGTGCGGCGGCATCCCTTGGCGCACAAGCACGCTCGGCATCCGAATCTGACCAGCACCGAGATGAAGGTGCTGCGGCAGCTGCCCTCGGGGCGGGCCAGCCGGCAGATCGCCGACGATCTCGGGATCTCGATCAACACCGTGAAAACCCATCTGCGCGGGATCTACACGAAGCTGGGCACCGGCTCCCGCACCGAGGCGCTCGATCAGGCCCGGCGCAGCGGCCTGCTCTGAGGCCCTCGAATTCACCCCGCGGGGATGAGGTCGCGTGCCGGGCCGCGTACCGATACTCGGGCGCGCCGCGTGTCGTGCGCCGTTCCGGGTTCGAGCGGAGAGGAGGTCTGCGCCGGATGTCCGTTCGCTACCAGTTCGTTCTGGACGGGGAGCTGTCCGACCGCGCGCTGGCCGCCTTCCCGGACCTGTCCGCCGCCCCGCGCCGGCACGGCACCACGACCCTGTTCGGCGCGGTACCCGATCCCACCGCCATGCGCGGGATCCTGGCCCGCATAGACAATCTCGGGCTCACCCTGCTCGAGATGCGCCAACTTCCGGATTGAGGAGCGACCATGGACGTGCTCGCGCCGGCCGGCCAGCGCCGGACCCTCGACGAACTGGTGGACCGGCTCGATCTCGACGTCGGTGACGTGCACGCCAAACGCACCGCTTTCTGGTTGATGCTGACCCTCTCGAGCGTCATCGCGGTCTCCGGCGTGATCGGTGACTCGACCGCGACCGTCATCGGCGCGATGATCGTCGCACCGCTGTCGGTGCCGATTCTGGGCGTCGGGCTGGGAATCGCCACCGGGCGTGGCGCGCTGATCGGGCGCAGTCTGCTGCTGGTGGCGGTGGGTGTGATCCTGGTGGTGGCGATCGGTTTCCTGTTCGCGAAGCTGCTCCCGAACCCGACCGGCATCCTGACCAATTCCCAAGTGGTGGGCCGTACTTCGCCGAAGTTGATGGACCTGCTCGCCGCACTGGCCACGGGCCTGGTCGGGGTGATCGCGATGATCCGGCGTGACGTGGGCGATGTGCTGCCCGGGGTGGCGATCGCGATCTCGCTGGTGCCCCCGCTCGGTGTGGTCGGGGTCTGTCTCGGCTCGCACGCCCCGGGCCTGGCCCTCGGCGCGTTCGTGCTGTTCGCCTCCAACATGGTCGCCATGATCGTCACCGCCACGGTGGTCTTCGTCGTGACCGGTTACGCGGGCGAGGCGGGCGCGGGCCGGGCCCGGCACGGGCGTGCCTACGCGGTGCTCGCGGCCGCGCTGTTGCTGGTGGCGGCGCCCATGGTCGTGAACTCGCTGTCGAGTCTGTGGGCCGATCGCATCGCGGACGCCGCACAGACATGGTTGACCGACGTGCCGGGTGCGGAAGTCACCCGGGTGAGCATCCACAGCGACACCGCCACCGTCGAGGTGCTCGCGCCGGCCGATCTGCCCGCACTGGGCCAGCTGCAGAGCGCGGTCGATGACCTGGTCCCGTGGAAACCCCGGGTGGTCGTCGTGCACACCGTCGGCAGTCGGCTGAACGACTGATCGAATTCCGCGATCGGCCGCGACGGGTCGACTCGCCCGCCTGTGGCCGTTCGGATCACGCGCGAGGTCTCATCCGGAAAGGATGAGGATTCCGGCGCCCTGGCGTCGCAGAGTGATGCGATGGCCGAGGAGCCGACCGGATCCGGCGCGTCGCTGCCGGAAACCGAACGGGAAGAGCTGATTCGCCTGCGCGGCGAGGTCGCGGCGCTGCGCGCGGCGGGCGGCGGCGCTGTGCCCGCGTCGCGCGCGGTGGCCCGCCGGATCGTCGCGGCGGTGTTCCTGGTCCTGGTCGCCGTGCTGGGCCTCGCCTCGGTCGCCGCGCGATTCGTCCACGGCGAACTCCTCGACACCGGCCGCTACGTCGAGACCGTGCGCCCGCTGAGCTCCGATCCCACGCTCCAGAACGAGATCACGAACCGGGTCACCGCCGCGATCATGGATCGGGTCGACGTGGAAACCGTTACCGCCCAGGCGCTCTCGGCGCTGGCCGAGAACAACGCGCGGGTGCCCTCGGTGATCACCGGGCTGGCGCCGGTGATCGATCGGGAGGCCGAGGGGCTCGTGCGCGACACCGCGTCGTCGATCGTCGCCTCGGACGAGTTCGAGGGGCTGTGGGTGCGCGCGAATCAGGAGGCGCACCGGGGAATGGTCGCGGTGCTCGACGGAAACTCCCCGGCGGCCGTCGGTATGGACGAGGACGGCACGGTCACGATCTCGCTGCGGCCGATCATCGACCGGGTGCGCGCGGCGCTGGTCGCGCGCAGTTTCACCCTCGCCGAGCGGGTGCCCGACATCGATCGCTCGTTCGTGCTGTTCGAGGCGCCCGATCTCGTCGCCGCGCAGCGATGGGTGCGGGTGCTCGATCGCGCGTCGGCGATACTGCCGTTGGCGACGGTGCTGGCCGGTGTCTGCGCGGTGTGGGCCGCGCCGAAAGGCGCTCGGCGGCGGTTCTTCTCGCTGACGGGGGTGATGCTGGTCGTGGGGATGGCGGTGCTCGCCGTCGGGATCGGGATCGGCCGGGCCGCCGCGCTGAACGCCACGCCCCCGGACGTGCTGTCCGCGCCCGCGGCCACCGTCGTGCTGGACACGCTGCTCGAGCCGTTGCGCACCACGCTGCGTGCGGTTTTCGTGCTGGGCGCGGTGATCGCGCTGGCCGGGTTCGTGACCGGATCCTCGCGGTCGGCGGTGGCGATCCGTGCCGGGTATCGGCGGGCGATCGACGCGGTGCGATCCCGGCGCGCGGGCGACCCGAGCTCGATCGCGGTGTCCCTGTGGAAGTTCCGGGTCCCGCTGCGGATCGCGATCGTCGCGGTCGCGGTGAGCGTGCTGGTGTTCTGGTCGTATCCGTCGGGGTCGGTGGTCCTGGTGACGGCTCTCGTGACGGTCGCCGCGCTGCTCGTGCTGGAGCTGATCGCCCGCCCGGCGCTCACGCCGGAGCCGGGGTGACACCCTCGCGCTCGGGTCCGCGCAGGTAGCCGCCGACGAACGTCTCGTCCGCGGTGAGCGCCCCGACGATCGAGGCGGCGCTGACCACGACGATGGACATCACGAAGAGCCAGCTCACCGTGGTGAAGGCGATGCCGAGCGGCCCGAAGTGCTGTTGCGCGTTGGCCGTTACCCGCGGCAGCGTGAATTGCCCGGTCACGTGGACGACGGTGAGGCCCACCGCCGTCAGCAGGCCGGTGGCCCAGGCGCGGCGGCCGGTGATCGCGCCTTTGGTGAGCAGGAACGGCGCCAGTGCCCACACCAGGGTCCAGATGGCGATCTCACCGGCGGCCGCCAGCGGCCGGCCCGCGTAGCGCATCTGGGCCAGGTCGCGGGTCTGGCCGACCAGCCCGACCGCGACCGCGACCGCGAACAGTGTCGCGACCCACCGCCACGCGTCGCGCGGTCCCATGGCCGGCACCCGCCAGACCGCCACGTACAGGCGGGCCAGGGCGCGGGCGAACGATGTGCCGCTGAGCACGACCATCAGCAGCCCGATCACGCCGAACGCGGCCACCGACGGGTCACCGGACACCTCCGCGTCCCCGCCGGGCAGCTCGGCGGTGTCGAAGCCGAACTGGTCGCTGATGGTGTCCGCCGCGGCGTGCCAGCCGCTGAACACCGACGCGGCGATGATGACCGGTAGCACCGAGGTGAAGATCTGCGCCGCCAGCGCCAGCGACCGGTCGACCACCTGAATCTCGATCAGCCCGTCCACGATTCGCCACAGCGTGCGCCCCACGGGCGTACGTCGCGACCAGTCGGTACCGGCCGCGATGCCCGCGTCGACCCGTTCCCGGATCCGGGCCGCGCGGGACTTCACCGCGACCCCGCCCCGCACGTCGGGCTGTGCCGTCGGCGCGTCGTCCCCCGGCCCGGACAGTCCGTGCCCGTGCCCCGGGGCGGATCGGTCGAGCTCCTCGCCCATGCTGCGCGCCTCTCGTTCGCCCGGACCGGCGCAACGCTAGGCCCCGGCCCGGCCGGGACACCTCATTCGAATCGGATGAAACCGCTTCGATATTCGACGGCTACCTCGCGCCCGCCGACCGGCCATCGGACCGGGTGGGCGGCATCCTGTCGGGTGCACCGTCACGGCCCGTAGCCGAGCTCCCGCCCGGTCGCCGGCGCGCCCGGCCCCTCAACGCCGCACTCACCCGGCGCGCCACCACCCTCGACACCGCCATCGCCAACTCCCTCGACTACGTCCCGCGCTCACCGCACCGCCGCGTACTCGTCGAAGCCCAGGCGGAGGTCGTGGTCGGCGCCCGCGCCGGTGACGGTGATCTGTTCGGTCACGGGGGAGTAGCCGCGCACCTCGACCGTGTAGTCGCCCGGGGGCAGGTCGGGGATCTCGTAGCGGCCCTGCTCGTCGGTGTGGGTGGTGCCGACGGGGACGCCGGAGCGGTTCAGGACGGTGACGCGGGCGTCGTGCACCGGGCGGGTGGCGGCGCGGACCGTACCGGACAGCACCGCCATGGGGGCCAGGGCCGCGACGTCGACCCGCAGGCGGGTGCTGTCGGGGAGGGTGAATGTCGTTGCGGTCGGCTTCATTCCGGGGGCGACCGTCACCAGGGTGTAGGTGCCGGCCAGCACGCCCCGGCAGGCGTAGGCGCCGTCGGCGGCGGTGACGGCGGTGCCGACCACCTCGCCGAGGGCGTCGGTCACGCTGACGGTGGCGTTCGGAACCGGGTGGTGCGCGGTCGTGCGCACGACGCCGAAGACCTCGCTGGTGCCCGCGAGGACCAGGTCGAACCGGGTCGTGCCGGTCTCGGCGACGGTGACGTCCACCGCGGCCGGTTGGTAGCCGTCCGCGGAGACGATCAGGACGTAGCCGCCCGGTCGTGGCGGTTCGATGATGTACGTGCCGGTGCCGGTCGCGACCGTCCGCGAGACCTGGCGGCCGCGGTGGCTGATCAAGGTCAGGGTCGCGCCCGGCACCGGGTGCTGATCGTCCCGGCGGATCGTGCCGGTGAGCGACGGATTGTGTGTGGCAGCGGGGGTTTCCGGGACGACGGGGGTCTCCCGGGGGTGCGGGAGGGACGCCGTCGAGCGGGCGGGCTCCGCCTGTGCGACGTGGACGGGTTCGGCGTCGGCCCGAACCCGCTGCGCCGGTTCGAGAATGGCCTGCACCGCGTGCGCGGATTCGGGCAGGATGCGAACCGGTTGCGCCGGTGCGGATTTCCCGGCGGCTGCACCGGCCACGGGGAATTCGGCCGCCGCGGCGCGCGGGACCGCCGGGCGCACGGGCCGGAACCGCCTGCGACGCCACTCCTGCAGCCGCGCGCCCTCGACGTCGATGTCCGGCAGGATCCGGTTCAGCCACTGCGGAATCCACCAGGACCGGTGGCCCATGATCACCAGCAGCGCCGGGACCACGACCATGCGCACGACGAAGGCGTCGATGGCCACGCCGCACGCCAGGGCGAAGCCCATCGACTTGGCGGTGACATCCGATTCCAGCAGGAACGATCCGAACACCGAGATCATGATGATCGCCGCGGAGGTGACCACCCGGGCCCCGTGGTGGTAGCCCGCGATCATGGCGTCCTTCGGCGATCTGCCGTGCACGTACTCCTCGCGCATGCGGGTCACCAGGAACACCTGGTAGTCCATCGCCAGCCCGAAGACCAACCCGATCAACATGATCGGCAGGAAGCTGATGATCGGCTGCGGATCGGAGATCAGGCCGAACGTGCCCTCCTGGAAGATCAGGACCGTCGCGCCGAACGTGGCCGCCATGGACAGCAGGAACCCCAGCGCCGCGGTGAGCGGCACCAGGATCGACCGGAACACCAGGATCAGCAGCACGAACGCCGCACCCGCCACGATCGCCAGGTAGGGCACGATCTTGCCGAGCAGCACGTGGTCCATGTCGGCGTAGATGGCGGTCGTGCCGGTGATGCCGTACTCGATCCCGTAGCGCTCGGTCAGTTCGTCCTCGGCCTCGCGGGCGGTGCGCACCAGGTCCTTGGTCGCCTGGTTGTTCGGCCCCGATTTCGGTACGCCACTGAGCATTACGCCCAGGCCGTTGGCGCTGACCTGCGGTGCGGTGACGTAGTCCATCTCCTCGAGTCCGGCGAGCCGATCGCGCAGGGCGGCCACGGCGGCGTCGCGCCTGCCCGCCGGCACCTGCTCCAGATCGGCCACGACGGTCAGCACGCCGTTGCTGCCCTCGCCGAAGCCGTCGGTCCGGATGTCGTAGGCCTTGCGGATCGTGGACTCGGTCGGGAAGCTGTTCTCGCCCGGCAGGCCCAGCTGCAATCCCAGCGCCGGAGCGGCCAGCGCGCCCAGGGCCGCCACGGCGACGGTGAGGGCGAGCCACGGCTTCGCGCCGATCAGGCGCGCGACCCGGGTGCCCACGGTGACCGAGGCGTCGTCCTCGGTATCGTGCCGCGCGAGCATCGGCAGCTTCGGGGTGAACAGGAACCGGCCGAAAGCGCCCAGCAGCGCGGGCATCAGCGTGACGGCGGTGAGCACCGCGAAGAACGCCGCGACCGCGCCGCCGAGCCCCATGAAGGTCAGGAAGTTCACCCCGACGATGCTCAGCGCGCCCAGGGCGACGATGACGGTGAGCCCCGCGAAGACGACCGCGGATCCGGCCGTGCCCACCGAGATGCCCGCCGCCTCTTCGGAATTCTCCGCGACGCGCAGTTCGTGCTTGTAGCGGGAGACGATGAACAGCGCGTAGTCGATCGACAGCGCGATGCCGATCATCGACGCCAGAAACGTTGTGAAGCTGGGAATCTCGATGACCGAGGTGCTCAGCGCGATCACCAGCATGGCGGCGCCGAGGCCGACGATGGCGGTGATGATCGGTACGAAGGCGGCGACGATGGCGCCGAAGGCGATCACCATCACCACCAATGCCACTCCCATGCCGATCATTTCGGCCTGGCCGCTGGGCTGCTCCTGTTTCTGCTGGATCGCCCCGCCGATCTCGACGGTCAGCCCCTGGGCGCGGGCCGGGGCGGCCACCTCGTAGGTGGCCGTGCGCTGCGCGTCGGTGATGTCCGCGGCGGAGTCGATGTCGAAGGGCACCGAGAGCACCGCGACGGTGGCGGGCGACCGCTTGTTCAGCACGTTCAGCGGCGCACCGGCGCACACCGCGGGGTCGGCGGCGCCCAGACAGCCCATCGCCTCGGTCACCGCGATCGGGTTGCGCAGTGCCGCCGCGTCTTTCTCGTCGACGAGCCGGCGCCCGTCGTCACCGGCGGTGAGGGCTTTCAGGTCGGTGATCAGCGCGTCGATCGCCGCGCGATTGGCCTTGTCGGTCAGCTTCGTGCCCGCGGGCGCCTCGATGACATAGGTTCCGCCGACCGCGTCGATGCCGAACTGTGCTGACATGCCGGGGAATTGCTTGTCCAGGATGTCGGTGGCGCGTTCGGAGGGCAGCGACGGCATGCTGAACTCGTCGCTCATCGGCTGGCTCAGCGCGCTGCCGCCGACGCCGAGCGTCACCAGCAGCAGGAGCCACACCGGCAGGACGATCCACTTGCGTCTGAACGCGAATTTGCCCCACCGGTACAGGTATACGGACACGAAAGGTTCTCCTAGGTGGTTCCGGATGTGCCGAGCTCCGGGCCCCTGTCCAGCTCTTTCGCGGCCCGCCACGCCTACGAACAGCTCCTCCCGGCCACGCGTTCGATCTGTCGCACAGTGGGACTCGGCGATCGACGGCCGGCCGAAAACGGAGGAGAAACCTCAAGTTTCGCGAGTGTACCGCACGCGGAAATCGGCGATTCGTCGGCGGTGTCCGGTCGCAGGGTTCCTGCGGGAGGTCGCGAGTCGCCGGGGTAGCGTGCGGGGGAGCGGGCGCGCGGGTGGTGAAACGGTTGCGGCGCTGCGGTATCGGAACGCGGAGGCGGTGGGTTCGGCGATGGGCGGTCACTTCGATCGGGTGCGCTCGCTGCGCGATCACTGGGCGCGCTCGGCCGAGTCGCGGCGGGGCTACTACTGGTTTCTGACCTTCGAGAACGCACCGGGGGTGGCCGCGCTGGCCGCGCATTGTCTGCGGTCGATCGAGTTCCCCTACTACGATCCGGCGGCGCCCGGCGGGCTGCACCTGACCCTGGACCGGATCGCGTACGAGGGCGATCTCGATCCGGAGCGGATCGAGGTTGTCGCGGCCGCCGCGCGCGAGACCTGCCGCGACATCGACCCGTTCCGGCTCGTGATCGAGGAGGTCGGCGGCTCCCAGGGCGCGATCAGCCTCGACGTGCGCCCGGACCCGCGGGTGCACGAGCTGCGCGCGGCCGTTCGCGCCGCGACGCTGGCCGTCCACCCGGACGCACCGGTCCGGGAGGGTGCGCTGCGCCCGCACATCAGCATCGCCTACGCCAACACCGAGGGCGTGCGCGCGGACGCGGCGGTGGCCGCGGTGCGCGGGCTCAACGCGGCGCTGGAACCGGTGGACGCGCCGGTCGAGGCCGTGTCACTGGTTCTGCTCGAACGCGTGCCGGGCCGCTACCGGTGGCAGACGCTGTCGCGAATCGCGTTGTGAGACGGGCGGACTACTTGGGAATCGGCGGTCCGGGGTCCAGTCCCATGGCCTCGCGCGCCTTGCGGATGAAGTACAGCCCGGCGCGGGCGGACTCGCGGGCGAGACGGACCTGGCCCAGGGTGGTGGCGGAAGCCAGTTGGGAGCGGGCGGTGTTCATGTGGTCGACCGCTTCGGTGACCGCGGCGAGCGCGGCGTCGTTGTCCGGGTCGAGCAGCAGCAGTTCGCTACCCGTGCGGTCGAGGTAGCCGCGCACCTCCGATTTCGCCCGGGCAAGCCGCTCGACGTCGCCCGACGACCACTCCCGGGAGATCCACCACACGACCACGGCCAGCACGGCGGCGATGAGCAGGAAAGCGAGCAAGCGACCCATAGGTCCAGCGTACGGTGCCCGTGTCCGCACCCGCCGCCGGGCGCGCCTCGCCCGGTCCGGTGCGCCGCCCTCGGTGCGGCGGCGAGTGATCCGGTCGCCGGCTAGTGCGCGAGCCACCCCTGTTCCTCGCCCGGCTCGGGGAGGATCCGGCCCCCTTCCATCACCCAGCTCGCGGGCGTGGCGATCAGTTCGACGCGGACCGCGGACGTGGCGATGGCGCAGGTGTCGGCGATGCGGGTCCGCAGGGTGTCGCGCAGGGTATCGAGCAGGGCGGCATCGCGATTGCCGCCGCCACGCACCGCCGCGATCACCGACAACTCCACGCCGCGGCGCAGCGGGTAGCCGTAGAGCAGGACCGCGCTGACGAATTCCGGTGGTGCGCCGGTCAGTTCGCAGTGGGTGCGGGTGATCGTCGCGGCCACCTCGGCATCGAGTTCGCGTGCGAGGCGGGTGCGGCAGGCGACGTTGTAGACCGGCATCTCACGCACCCCCGTGGTTCGCGGGCATCGCCAGCCGACCGGTCCGCAGCTTCGCGGTGATCAGCCGCAATCCCGTGCGCGCCAAGACCTTCGGTTGTGCGAGGGGGTCGATCCGGGACCGGTTGAGGTCGAGGTAGCGGTCGAACCACGCGGTGTCGCAGAGGGCGACCATGAGTTCGTTCGACGTGGCGCCCGTGGCGCCGGTCCAGGCCTCGCTCATCGCGTGCAGGGCGTCCGCGCGCACCGTCGCGTCGAGGTCGTCGTCCACCTCGGCCATCACCCACGACATGGACGAGGGGCGGAAGTCGGTGAACGACTGCCCGCGCGGGATCTCCGTCCACACCACCGTCACCCGGCCGTCGCCGAGCGCGTCTCGATACGCCCCCGTCAGCGCTCGTTCGACCGCGCGATGACGCCCGTCGAGCGATCCTGACTGGATCATGCAACCGATTCGCCGCACGCTACCTCCACTCGGTGATTCCCATGGTGCGATCCCCGAGGTTAGTACACCGATCGGTATACTGTCGATGGCCGGACGCGTCTCGGACGGGTCGGAACCTCGCCGATCTCACACGCCGGATTTCTGAAACCTGTTACCGTTTCGGCGGCAGGAAGGGAGTCCGGCATGGGGAAATCCGGCGGGGGCCGCGCGTCCGCGGCACGGTTCGAATTCATCAGGGGGCGTGCGGTTCGCGGGGTGCTGGCGCTGGCCGTGGTGTGCGCGGCGGGGGTGGCGGCCGCGCCGTCCGGGTCGGCCACGCCCAACACGGCGGACGGGTTCTACGCGCCGCCGGACGGCTACTCCGAGACCGCGCCGGGCACGGTACTGCGCTCGCGGCCCATCGCCGCGAGCTTCTTCCAGGCGTTGCCGATGGCGGTCGAGGCGTGGCAGGTGCTGTACCGCACCACCGATGCCGGCGGCGCGCCCTACAGCGCCGTCACCACCGTCCTGAAGCCGAGGAACGGCGACGGGACCATTCTCTCGTTCCAGAACATGACCGATGCCATTGCGCCGCAGTGCATGCCGTCGCAGGCGCTGCAGCAGGGGCACGTGCCGTGGCTGAATCTTGGTGGCGCGCACCCGATCGAGCTGACCACCATGGCCAACGAGAGCCCGCTGGTGGCAGCGGCGCTGGCACGGGGCTGGACGGTGTCGGTCCCGGACTACGGCGGCGTCGACAATCACTTCCTGGCCCCGAAGGAACCCGGCTACGCCATTCTCGACGGCATCCGCGCGATTCGGAACTTCGCCCCGGCCGCCGCGCCGATCGACTCGAAAGTGCTGATGTGGGGCTATTCCGGCGGCGGCATCGCGACCGGGTGGGCCGCTCAGGAACAACCCGGGTACGCGCCCGAACTCGACATCGCGGCTGCCGCGCTCGGCGCGCCCGTCGGTGATTTCGAAGCCGGAATCCGTTCCGCCGACGGCACTCCCGTCGGCGGGGCGCTGATCCCCATCGCGCTGATGGGCATGCGGCAGAATTCTCCCGAGCTGGCGGCGGCCCTCGACCGGTACCTGACCCCGGCGGGGCGGCAGCGGATCGACGACGCCATGGGCGCCTGCACGCCCCAGAACCTGCTGTCCAACATAGGTTTCGAGGCGGGCAGGCACCTGACGGTATCGCTGGAGGAGGTGCTGGCTGATCCGGTGATCTCGGCGGCGGTGGCGGAGTCCGAACTCGGCCGGACCGTGCCCGCCGCACCGGTGTACGTCTACAACTCCGTCGCGGACGAGATCAGTACCATCGGCGGCGCCGACGCCCTGGTGGCCGGGTATTGCGACAGCGGTGTGCCGGTGACCTACCGGCGTGAGCAACTGCCCCTGCCGCTCTCGGGTCACACCCTCGAATGGGCGCTGGGTGCGCCCGGCGCGCTGGCGTGGCTCGAGCAGCGGGCCGCCGCGAACGGAACGCCGACCGGCTGCGACATCGCCTCGGTCCCCGCGACCATCACCGATCCCGCCGCCTTGACCGCCCTGACCTCGGGCATCATCACCGGTTCGGTGCTCGGATTACTGGGACTGTGACCGTCTTTCGCGCGTGCGGCGGGGACGTGAATTCTCGCGTCCCCGCTACCCGGCGGAGTCGTCGAAGGCCTGCGCGACCGACAGGCTGTCCTCGTACACGTGATGGCGGGTGATCAATCCGTCCTCGACGGTGACGTGCAGGGCGAAGCGAGAGCGGTAGGCGCGGCCGGTGGTGCGCGCGGTCTGGCGGATCTCGCCGGTGATCACCGCGTCGGGGCCGTCGACGAGGACCCGTTCGATGACGGTGCCCGCGCCCTCGGGCAGGTGGTGGTCGGCGATAGCGCGGAAGTGCTCGGCGGCGTCGGCGCCGGTGGTGCGCTGGCGGATCCAGGGGGTCGCGGCGCGGCCGTGTTCGGTCTCGGGCCAGTCCAGCTTCCAGTCGGTGCGGGGTGCGTAGAGCGCGGCGATGCCCTCGGGATCGCCCGCGCCGATGCGCCGCAGCAGCTCCTCGACGACGGCGCGGGTGGTGTCGGATTCGATCGTGTTCATGCGGACCACCTTGCCCGCGCCGGGGAACGGTGTCGATTACCCGGCAGGTAACGGGCGCTCACGCCTCGAACAGCAGGTACAGCCCGGCGAAGGTGAAACCGACCATGGTCAGCATCAGCGCGAGCTGACCGGTGAGACGATGCGCGGGCGGCAGCAGCCGCAGGCAGCGGTCGTGCGCGGCGGTGACGCCGAGGATGTGACCGGTCAGCACCGCCAGGACCTTGATGGTTCCGAGCAGGGCCGGGTTGGTCGAGAGGAAGTAGGCGGTCTCGCGATCGGCGAGACCGGCCAGGTTCCAGCCGCGGTCGAGAGGATCGGCGAACAGGATGATCGTGGTCTGGCCCTTCTCCACCAGGAACGTGAGGTAGTGGGCGATCAGGTAGCCCGCGATGATGGGGGTGATGCTGTGCGCCAGCTGGGTGGGCAACTGTGCCCGGGCGGCGGGGGAGAGGCCGCCGGTGGCGCGCGCCGCCAGCCAGAAGGCCAGGCCGACAACGAGAATGAAGCCCAGCAGGCCCAGGGTCGCCAGGCCGGTCGCGCGGAGTTGGGAGTGGTCTTCGGCTTTCACCAGCAGCGATCGCCAGGAGGGGAACATCGAGAAGCTGTCGAACGCGGTGGAGCCCAGCAGGGTCGCGGCCACCGCGACCGATCCGGCGCGGGCGGGGGTGCCCGCCAGATTCGCCAGCGGCGAGCGCAGCACCGGTTCGCCGGTGTCGCGCCGGCCCAGCGGGCTGAGCCGCCCGAGCAGGGAGCTGTACACCTCGATCGGGTCGGCGCGTTCGGCCCAGACCGTGCCGAACAGGAACAGTCCGGCCGTGGTCGTGATCAGGTAGCCGAGGAACCACACGGTCACCGCGGCAACGGCTCCCGGATCCGGGTAGGCCAGTTCGAGCCAGACGAACGAGAACAGCCCCGCCGCCGCGGGCCAGTAGCCCCAGGCGTCGCGGTAGACGAAAGGCCCGGAGTCGCAGCGGGATCGGCGCACGAGCCGGTGGATCGCGCGGGCGGGTGACAGGAGCTTCCAGACCGGGCCGAGCAGCAGCGACGCCGCCATCACCCCGACCCACAGGAAGATGTAGAGCACCCCGGGCACGGGGTTGTGCGCGGGATCGCGGGAGCCGAGAAGCGCTGTGGCCGTCACGAGTACCGTTCCCGCCAGGCTCAACGCCGCGAGGACCGCGCGCAACCGGGACGAGTCCAGCACCGCCCGGACCCCGGCGGGCAGCGCGATGCCCGGCGAGTGCGGATCGAGCCGGGGCGTCTTCCAGGCGAAGACCAGGATCGCGAACGAGAACGTCAACGCCCAGGCCGCGCCGACGAGCGCGTAGGACAGCGGTATCGGCAGGTCCGCGGACCCGCCGATACCGTGCGCGAGGACCGCCATCAGCGCACGAGCAGCGTGGCCACGGTGCGCCCGGCCTCGTGCAGTTCCAGCTCGACCCGGCCCGGGACCTCGATGGTGAAGCGGAACCGCTGGCCGGCGCCGGGGACGATGGCGAAACTGTGCTCGGGGGTGCCGTGCACGTGCAGTTCATCGCGGGCATCGCTGTCGACGACGACCTCGATCGGACCACCGGTCTTCGCGTCCAGGACGGCGCCGACCGGTTCGACGGATCCGTTCGCTATCCGCACGGTGATCACGACCGCCGCCGGCGCGGCGGCGGTGGTCTCCGCACTCGCCGACGCGCTGTTCGACGGCGTACCGCCGGTGTCGGTCTCGCGGGCGGCGCAGCCCATCGTGATCAGGCAGCTCAGCGCCAGCAGCGCGAATCCGGCTCGGGGCGCACGCACGTCAGTTCTCCTCGTCGGGCTCGGGGGTATGGGTCTCGTCGTCGGGGCCGCCGCGCCGGTCGCGCACCGCGATGAACACGATGACCGCGACGATGAGCAGCGCCGGTGCGAAGGCCGGGATCGCCAGCAGGATCGAATGATCCGCGAGGATCGCGACATCGCCGGAACCCGTCACGGCGTGGACACCGCGGCGCGATCGGCCGCCAGGTAGCGGTCGTTGATCCGGGCGGCGCCCCAGGACAGCGCGGCGATCAGCGCCAGGCTGCACAGCAGCACCACCAGTCCGGCGGCGGTGAACAGCCAGGCCGGATGATCGAACGAGCGCTCCCGCTGCAGCACGGTGATCTCGGCGACGAAGTCGCGGCGGAACGACGCGAGCGCGGGCACCTCCGCGGCCCCGATACCGGGATCGGCGGCCATGTAGACCGGCAGCGCGGTCTGCGTGCGCCCATCCTGGATGCGCAGCACCGTCTTCCACGTGCCGTGCACCGGGACCGGGCGGGTCGAGCGATAGTGGCCGGCGTCCACGCGCTCGAGCTGATCGACCACGAGACCGCGTCCCGGGCTGTCGCTTCCGACCCCGCCCTGCCAGGCCAGGATCTGGATCCACTCGGGGTCCTCGCCCACCAGATCGGCGGGTTCGAGGCGGATATCGGCGGTGACCATCCGGCCGCCGTCGGGGTCCGCGTCGGTCAAAGTGACGGTGGCGGAGGCGTTTTCCGGGAGGTCGGTGATCAGGCCGTTGGTGGTGGCGGCCGCCGCGATCACCACCGCTCCGACGACCAGACTCCGCCGGATCGCGGGCCGCGGCAGCGGCTCGCCCCGCAGGACCAGCGCCAGCAGCGCGCCCACCACGCCACCGGCGATACCGACCGGGACGGCCATCGCCAGCAGTTCCGGCCACATCGACGCGGGCCAGGGATCGACGAACATCGCACGGATCCACAGGGATTCGAGCAGCAGGCCGGCGGTCGCGATGCCGAAACCGGCCAGCGCGCCCCACCACACGGGCCGGGTCCGCGTCAGCGGGATCAGTGCGCAGAGTTCCACGACCACGGCCGCGCCCAGGTAGAGCGGGAACACGTTGCGCGGGGCGTCGATGATGGGACCGCCCACCAGCCACGCGACGATCCCGCGCACCGCGGCCGCGAAGGCCACCACGACCAGGGTGCTGAACGGGCCGAGGGTGAGCCGCGCCGCGACCAGGGCGATGGCGGCCGCCGCGACGATCAGTATGGGCTGCAGGACCAGCCGGAACTGCTCGACGCCGAAATCGAATTCCACGCCGAAGACCGACAGGCCGATCAGCAGTCCGCCGAACGCGAACGAGCGCACCAGCCAGCCGCCTTCGGGGCGGGTGGTATCCGGGCGGTTTCGGCGGCCCTCGTACTCCAGCAGCAGGACACCGACCAGGGACAGGCCCGCTCCGCCGATGAGCATCAGATGGGTTGGGCCCCAGAGGGTTACGTCCTGGCCGAACATGCGGTGCCAGATGTCGTCGAGCGGGAACCCGATCAGCGCGTACAGTCCGGCGCCCGCGATGAGGATGCCGCCGACCGGCGCGTACCAGGTCCGGGTGATGCGCACCGCCGCCGCGCCGGGCTTGACGTCCAGCGGCAGCACGATGGCCGTCATTCCCGCGGTGAACAGGAAGAACAGGCCGACGAGGATGAAATAGTGCGCCGGATTGGCCAGCGGGCCCTCGTCGCGGCCGTTGCCGATGTGCAGGCTGACGTCCCAGATGAAGCCCAGCAGAGCCGTGAGAATCGTGGCCAGGAACAGGGCGATCGGCAGGGCGACCCAGCCGGGCCGGTTGAACAGTCGTCCCAGGCCGTCGGCCAGGCGCTGCAACCAGGTGATCTTGCGGGCGCGGTGCAGATAGCCGATCCACAGCAGGATCAGCCCGATCACTCCGGCCGAGCCGGACATCAGCGCGACCTGATCCAGAGCGGCGCCACCGCCTTCGGCGCCGCTCTGAGCAAGCGGGGTGAGATTGTGCACGCCAGCGGGCACGGCAGACCTCCATCACGAACAGGTAGTTACTGTTACGGACGGTAGCATGAAATTGGTGCACAGTGTTGTGCTTCTTTTTGCAGGTAGATCATAACTCGATAGCTGGACAACGGCTATTTCGAATGTTGTTGGTGTACAAGCGTGCACCGAAACGCTAGGGTTCGGCGACCGCCGGTCACGACAGGTTCCGACGCTCGGCGGGGAAGGGCAGACCAGGCAGATGAGCAGTTTCGTACAGACCTCGAGCCTCGAACTCGAATCCGGGGATGCCCTCGCAGCCGGCGACCCCGCCGATCTGGCCGCCGACATCCGGCGCGCGAGCATGGACGTGGCCCTGCTGGGTCACCGCGGCGACGACGTCAGCGCTCGCATCGGCGAACTCGAGCGGTGCGCCCGGCAGTGGGCCCAGCTCGGGCTCGGCCTGGACCGCCTGCAGCAGGCCGTGCACCAGGGCTATCGCGCGGGCTCCGATCGCGCGTATACCGTTGCGCCGCTGACCGATGCGGACGCGGCGATGATCGCCGCGCGGCGGCATCTCGACCTGCTCGAGGCGGTACACGTGCGCCTCACCCGCGCCTATACCCGCCAGCTGCCGCCGCCCGTGGACTCCCACCACGCCGCCGTCCGCAACGTCGCGGTCGCGCTGCTGCGCGGCGACCTCGCCGGTCCGCTCGCCCGGCACTGCGGCATCGCCATCAGCGACCGCTACCACCTGATCGCGGTCGGGCTGCCGCAGCCGGTCGATCGCGCCGCGCCGAACCTCGCCGACAGCCTCGCGGCCGCGCTCACCGCCCGCTGCGGTGAGAGCGCGCTGTCCATCCTCGGCGCGAACGGCGGCACCCTGCTGATTCCGCACGAGCTGGTCGCGGACGGCGAACTCGACGCCCTGGTCGGCGAATTGGCGCTGCTGTCGCCGAACCCGCTGACCGCGGTGGTGGTCGTCGCCGAGCCCGCCGTCCTGCCCGCCGCGGGCCGGCAGGCGCACGAGCTGCTCGAAACCGCCATGTCGCTGCGCATCACGCCGGGGCTGTACCGAATCAGCGAGCTGGGCCTGTACTTCCAGCTCACCCGCCCCGGCCCGGCCCGGGACGCCCTGCACGCGCTGCTCGATCCCCTGGAGGGTCACCCGGATCTGCTGCAGACCCTGGCGGCCTACGTCGACAACGATTTCAACCGCCGCCGCACCGCGGGCGAGCTGCACGTGCATCCCAACACCCTCGACTATCGCCTCAAGCGCGTGCATCGGATGACCGGCTGCGATCCTGCCACGGCGTCGGGGCTGTGGCGGTTGCGCTCGGCGATGGTGGTGCGCCGGTACACGGGCTAGCGCGAGCCGTGCGGCCGGCGCGCGGGAACCCCTCTCACAGACCGGTCTCGAGCCGGTGCAGATTGAGCAGGTCGACGCCGAGAGCGTCGAATTGTGCCAGGACGCGGTGCATCTCGATCGCGTTCGCGACCGGGCCGCGCAGCACCGTGGTTCCGGCGCTGCTCGTGGCGGTCCAGTCCCCGGGGAGGCCGGCGAGCGCGCCCGGGGTGATGTCGCCGTGCACCGTGAACTGGTACCGGGTGGTGCGTACGGTCGTCGGCTCGGCGGCGACGGCGTCCCGGGCGGAACCGGCCACGACGAGCTTGGGCCGTCGGACGCGCCCGAGCGTCCGCCTTCTCGGGTGACGTTCCGGCGGGTTGGTCGAGCCGAATCCGGCCGAGCCGGTCGACGGACGTCCTCCGGGGCGCTGAACTGCGTTGATGGTCACCGAACTCTATTTCCCGGATTTTCGGGAAGTATTCGCGGCGGGACGAATCAATCTGCGCCGGGCCGCGATCAGCGGTCGCGGTAGGCGGCCAGCCCGCCGAGTTCCTCGTTGGCGATGAAGACCGAGCGGACGTTCAGCAGGGCTTCCTCGACGTGCGCGGGGCAGCCCCACGCGGCGTCGCCCCAGGAGTCCGCGACCTTGATTTCGGCTGCGGCCGGGCAGGTTTCGGCGCCGCCGAGTTGGCAGAGCTCGGGATGGGGCGTCTCGGCCTGAGTGGCGGCCGCGGCCTGGAGGCGGGCCGTGAGCCGGGTGGCGGCCAGGGCGCGATCCTCGGCCTCGGCGCGCAGCTGCTGTTCGGCGCGCACGGCGTCGGCGAGCGCGGCGCGGGCCGCCTCGGCCTGGGTCTCGGCGAGCGCCTTCGCGGTCTCGATGTGGTGGCGCTCGATGGCCAGGCTCGCGGTGTCGGCGAACAGGGCGGCCAGGGCCAGATCGATCTCGTCGGGGGTGCGCGGGGTCGGGTGGTACATGGCGAAGGTTCCCAGCAGCGCGCCGTCGCGGGCCAGCAGCGGGGTGGACCAGCACGCGGCCACGCCCGCGCGGCCGGCGAGTTCGCGGAAGTCGTCCCAGAACGGGTCGGCGCCGATGTCGGTCACGATGACCGGTGTGCGGCGATGTGCGGCGGTGCCGCAGGAGCCCACGCCCTCGCCGGTGGCGATGCCGTCGATGGCGCGGTTGTAGAAATCGGGCAGGCTCGGCGCGGCGCCGTGTCGCAGATGGAGGCCGTCGGGATCCGCCAGCAGGACCGAGACGAGGATCGGCTCGGGCGCGAGATCCTCTATGGCGCGGGCCATTCCGTCGAGGACGTCGCTCAGCGGCGCGTCCCGGGCGATCTGTTCCACCAGGGCGCGCTGTTCGGCTAGCAGGCGTTGCGCCTGTTTGATCTGCGTGGTCTCCACGCCGAGGATCCGGGTGCCGATCACCCGGTCGTGCGCGTCGCGCCGGGGCTCGTAGGTGAAGTCGAAGGTCGCCTCGCGCGGGTGCGCCGGCCCGCCGGGCGCGACCGCGATATCCCGGACGGTCTCGGGGGCGCCGGTGCGATACACCCGCTCGAGTGCGGCGGCGGCCTGCTCGCCGATCGGACCGGGCAGCAGGTCCGCGGGGGTCGAGCCGGCGCCGGGGCGTGCGCCCAGGGCGGCCACGAACTCGGGGCTGGCCTCTTCCAACAGGTGTCCGGAGCCGGTGAACGAGGCGAGGACCGCCGCGGTCCGCCCGAACAGCGACCGCACATCCCGATCCGGCGCGGACTCGCCGGGGCGGGGTTCTCGTGCGTGTGCGCCCGATACCGCTGTCATCGACCGGTTCTCCTTCTCGCCGTGCGCACACCGAACTGGTCGCAGGTCCGGAAGGCTATCGGGTGCCGAACCGCGCGCACAACACGACGGGTGCCGCCCGATCGGCCGTTGCGCCGCAGGCCTGTTCAGGGCGGGTGCGGCCGGGAGCGGGCGCCCACGAGGGACGCCCGCTCCCGGATGAGCGTGGCCGGACTAACGGTCCTGCTGATGCGCGCGCTGGCGCTGCTCGTCGATCGCGGCTGCGGCGCGGGCCTTCTCCGCCTCGGCCTCCTTCTGCGCGACGGTGCGCTGGGCTTCGCCCTTGTCCTGCTGGGCGCTGCCCTCACGGCGCAGGTCGTCCCGGCCGGTCACCGCCCCGGCGACTTCCTTGACCTTGCCCTTGATCCCCTCGACAACCCCCGAAACCGCCTCCAGGGGACCGCTTTTGCGCTCGGACATCGTTCAACCTCCGAAATATGCTGAGTTATCAGGATATTGGCGCAGTACCCACTGGATGGAGGCTGAATCAAAGCGGCGTTCGAGATGGTGCGGCGAGTCGCCACGGGCATCGGTGCCGGGCTCGGTGAGCGGTGATTAGTCTCGTCGTCGACGAGCACAGAAAGCGGGTAGTCGATGGCCCCCCTTGCCGCGGGCAGAAGGCATTCGGTAGCGCTGTGTGTGGACGGGCGCGCCCTCGCGACCGGTGACGGCGCGGCGGGCGAGTGCGCCGTGGACGGGTGGCGGGAGCTGACCGCCGTCGCGGCGGGCAACGTGCACACCGCCCGCAATACGGGGAAATCGCACACGGTGGGACTGCGTGCCGACGGCACGGTGGTCGCGACCGGATGGAACGGTGACGGCCAGTGCGCGGTGGACGAGTGGCGCGCGATCGCGTCCGTCGCGGCGGGCTGGCGGCGCACACTCGGCGTGCGGGCGGACGGGACGGTGGTCGCGGCCGGCCGAAATGCCGAGGGGCAGTGCGAGGTTGGCTCCTGGCGCGAGATCACGACGGTGAGCTGCGGCGACTGGCACTCGGCCGGTGTGCGCGCCGACGGAACAGCGGTCGCGACGGGCAACAACCGCGCGGGCCAGTGCGACGTCGAATCGTGGCGCGCGGTCACCGCCGTCGCGGCGGGCTACCTGCACACGGTCGGCCTGCTGTCCGGTGGGACGGTCGTCGCCACCGGCCGTGCCCCCGCCTGCGCGGTGCGGGACTGGCGCGAGGTGCGCGAGCTGGCCGCCGGCAGTTATCACACCGTCGGCCTGCGCACGGACGGCACCGTCGTCGCCGTGGGGGACAACGACTTCGGCCAGTGCGATGTCGACACCTGGCGCTCGATCGTGGCGGTCGCCGCCGGCTCGACCCACACCCTGGGCCTGCGCGCCGACGGGACGGTTGTCGCCACGGGCAACGACGCCCACGGGCAATGCCGGGTCGGTGACTGGCGGGGCATGGGGTTGGCGGAGGGGTAACCGGCGCGGCGGCGGGGTCTCTCACCAGGCGATACGTGCCGGGTCGTGTCAGGGCCCCCATACAGCGGGGAAGCGGGTGGGGGCTGTTGGCTGCCTGTTTGCAGAAATTGTTAATTGCATACCTATTGGAATCCTTCAGCAAACGGGGGCGGTGGGGGCGGGGGCGTGTGTAGCGTCACCGGACGCCGGCACAGTGGCGGCGTGAGAGAGGAAAAACCATGGCGGACATGGAAGTTGCGCTCAAGGACATGATGATGCTCGACGGGGCCATCGGGGCTGCCGTCGTCGACTACGGCAGTGGAATGCCGCTCGGGACGTTGGGCGGATCCAAGAACCTGAACCTCGAGATCGCCTCGGCCGGGAACACCGAGGTGGTGCGGGCCAAGCTGCGCACGATCGAGCAACTCGGTCTCAGCGAAGAGATCGAAGACATCCTGATCACCCTCGGTAGCCAGTACCATCTCATTCGGCCGACACGTGGTCGCAGGTCCAGGGGTTTGTTTCTCTATCTCGCGCTCGACCGATCGCGCGGCAACCTCGCCCTCGCTCGGCATCGGCTGAAAGACATCGAGCAGGAGCTCGAGATCTGACTTCACCTGTCGGAAGGGGTGGCCCCGGAATGCCATCGATGCAGCGGCCGCTCTACCAGATGAAGGCCGAGTTCTTCAAAACCCTGGGGCACCCCGTTCGCATCCGCGTCCTCGAATTGCTCAGCATCCGTGCGCATCCGGTGTCGGAGTTGCTGGAGGAGATCGACGTGGAGGCGGCGAACCTCTCCCAGCAACTCTCGGTGCTGCGGCGCGCGGGTCTGGTGCGCGCCAACCGGACCGGTCTGTCGGTCACCTACGAACTCACTTCCCCACAGGTAGCGGAGTTGCTGGCCGTGGCCCGCGCCATCCTCACCGGTGTGGTCGCGGGTCAGGTCGAAGCCCTGGGGTAGCACCCGCGCGGGGGGGGGGGGGGGGGGGGGGGGGGGGGCCCCCCCCCCCCCCCCCCCCCCCCCGCCCAACACCCCCCCCCCGCGGATGGGACCCCCCCCCCCCCACCCC